>JAFLCL010000072.1 GCA_017303575.1 Deltaproteobacteria bacterium | reverse complement strand
GACGCGCGCGCGCTCGCCCGAGCCCTCGAGGAGGCGCTCGCGCAGAGCCCGCGCATCGAGATGATCACCGGCGAGCACGACACCACCGAGAGCCGCGCGATCGAGGAGGCGGGCCGACGCTCGGACGCGAGCTGGCGCGGGCGTGCGCCGACGCGGCGACGCGAGCCGCGCTTCACGGGCGCCCTCGCCAAGGAGCAGATCACGTTCGCGCGCGAGCTGCACGGCGCTGCGATCGTCGACCGCGCGCTCGCCGCGATCGCCCCCGAGGATCGCGACGACATCGTCACCGCCAGCGCGCTCAGCTGGATCCGGATCGATGCCTTCGCGCGCTTCCACGACGCGCTCGCGCGCGAGCTCGGACGCGACGTCGAGGAGACGCACCCCGAGCTCGTGCGGGGCGGCAGCAAGCGCACGTTCGGCACGATGTGGCGGCTGCTCCTGCGCGTCGGCGGCGCGAAGCTGGTGATGACGCGCGCCCCCGTCATCTACGACAAGACCTACGACACGGGCGTGCTCGAGACGCGCAACATCGCCGACGACGGTGGGCAATTCGTGCTCGGCGCGTGGCCCGACGTGCCCGACTTCGTGCTGCGCGGTCTGCGCGCGGGGATCACCCTCGCGCTCGAGAACGTGGGCCGTTCGGGCGTGAGCATCGTGAGCCAGCGGACGACCGACGGCGCGATCTTCACGGCGCGGTGGGACCGATGATCGGGCGGTGATGCGGGCTCGCGACGCGAGCGAGAGACGAGAGGGGAGAGGACGCGAGTGAAGAGCGGAAACATCCACACCTGGGCGTTCACGAAGCTGGTGCGGGCGGCCTACGACAAGGCCGAGCGCGAGAAGCAGTCGATCGACGACCTCATCAAGATCTGGCCGCCGCGACACCTGTCTGTGCAGCACGCGCCCGAGCTGGGCCTCGACGTGGGCGTCGACGACTACGAGGAGGCGGGCCTCACCGCCGTGCCGCGCATGTTCGTGAAGCTCCTCCACTTCGTGGCGCCGCGCAGCGATCCGAACGATCGTTGGCGCTCGCCCGACGAGGCGCGCGAGGAGCTGCGCGCGATGTTCGGCGAGCGCCTGCTCTCTCAGGTGAAGTGGGACGATCCGACGTCGGATGCGGCCCTCGTGCGCCTCGCGACGCAGGGCCTCGCGGCCCACATGCTGCGCCGTGTCGAGCCTGGCCTCTACGAGGTCGACCTCTCGTTCCTCCTCCAGATGAAGACGCGACCGGGCTTCGTCCCCGCAGGCGCGCGCCTCGTGCTCCGCGGCAGCGACGCGCGATCGCTGGAGCTCGTGTCGATCCGGTGGGCCCGCGGCGAGCACCGCCCCGGCGAGGCGGAGTGGGAGCTGGCCAAGCTCGCGTTCCGTGTCGCCGTCGGCATCGTCGGCACGGTGCGCGACCACGCGGTGAAGTGTCACTTCCTCAGCGCGAACTCGGCGGTGATCGCCACGCGCATCGTGCTCCCGCCCACGCACGACGTGCGCTCGCTCCTGCGTGCGTTCCAGTTCCGCACACCCGCGATCAACTCGGGCGCGCTCGTCACGCTGATTCCGCGGCGTGCCATCTTCCATCGTCTCTTCCCCTTCGAGTGGGAGGGCCTCTCGGCGCTCTACGCGTACGCCAAGCGTGACTACCGCTTCCTCTCGCTGCCCGACGAGCTGCGCGAGGCCGGCACGCACCCCGAGCAGCTGCCCAACATGCCTTACGCCGAGGACGCGCTCGAGATCTGGCGCCTGCTCGAGACGCTGGTGCGCGACTACCTCGCGCTGATCGACGCGGGCGAGAAGAAGCCCACCGACGATCCCGATCTCGTGGCGTTCCACGCCCAGCTCGTCCGTCTGCTTCCGCCCACCGCAGGGCTTCCCTCGATCGACACGCGCGAGGGTCTCGTGCTCGTGCTGACGCGCCTCCTCTACGACGCGACGGGCGGGCACGAGCAGTACGGCGGCGGCATCGGCGACTACCTCGACGATCTCCGCTTCGTGGTGCCCAACATGCGTGACGGTCGGAGCTTCGAGGAGTGCCTGCCTTCGCGCATGACGATGATCCAGGGGACGATGCTCGGCGTGCTCACCAACTTCCGCATGCCCGGCATCCGCTCGGACTTCGCGCCGCTGGTGCCCGAGCGCGGAAGGCCCGCGGTCGCCACCTTCCGCGAGGGCCTCGGCGCGCTCGCGGAGGAGGTGAAGCGACGCAACGCCACGCGCACCCAGCACCTCGTCACCTTCGATCCCGATCACATGGAGATCTCCGTCTCGATCTGAGCGGAGTGGGGGACACGCGATGCGTTCACTGTTCGAGTCGCTCTTTCGTCTGCAGCAAGGGCGCGCCCTCGAGGCGCTCGCGAGCGTGCCGGGCCCCACGCCCGTGTTCCTCGTGGGCAACGGCCTGGACCTTCTGGGCGGGGATCTCCACGTGAAGTTCGAGGAGTGGCGCGCGCGGTACGGCGACCTGATGCGCTTCTTTCTCTTCTCGCAGCCGAGCTTGCTCACGGCCAAGCCCGAGCACGTGGTGCGCATCCTCGTCGACCGGCCCGACGAGTGGATCAAGAACGTGCCACGCGGCGCCACGGCACCGACGGGCGGCGAGAGCGTCTTCCGTGCGCCCGATCGGAAGGAGTGGGCGCCCAAGCGCGCGGCGCATCCCTTCGAGCAGCGCTGGATCACCGAGAGCTACGACGCGCTCGTGCCGCGCATCCGCGAGCTCGTGCGCGCACGGCTCGATGCGCGCGTCGGGCAGTCGATCAATCTCTACGAGGAGATCCTCCGCGTCACCTTCGACGCGTTCGCGATCATCGTCCTCGGCGAGACGCTCCCGCCCGAGGCCTTCGACGATCACGAGCGCATGCTGAAGGAGGTCGGCAACCGCGGCGCGCTGCCCGTGCCGTTCTCGCCGAGCCCGTTCTTCTGGTGGCGTCGCTGGCGCTGGCGAAAGCGCATCGCCGCACGGATCGCGCGCGGCTCGCTCGGCGAACGCGCGACCGATCTCGTCTCGATGATGTCGCGCGCGGGCACCGACATGACGAAGCGGCTCGTGCACGACGAGCTGGGCAACGTCTTCCTCGCGGGCATGAAGAACGCCGCGCTCGCGGCGAGCTCGAGCACCTTCCTCCTCACCGAGCACACCGTCTTCGGGGACCGCGTCCGCACCGAGCTCGACGCGGCAGGTCTCGATCCGGATCGCACGACGCTCCTCGCCCTACCCCACCTCGATCGCAGCGTGAAGGAGGCGGGGCGTCTCTATCCGTCGGTCGCGGGCTTCGTGCGCGAGGTGAAGCCGGGAGAGCGCATCGAGCTCGACGGCGCGATCCTGCCACCGCGCACGCAAGTCTTCCTCGTGTCGTGGATCGTGCACCGACACCCCGAGATCTGGGCCGATCCCACGCGCTTCGATCCCGATCGTTTCCTCGAGGAGCCCAAGCCCGGTACCTACTTCCCGTTCGGCCTGGGCCTCCGCTTCTGCGTGGGTCGCGATCTCACGATCCTCGTCGCCAAGACCGTCACCGCCGAGATCCTCTCGCGCTTCGACGTCGCGCTCGATCCCGGCGCGGACTACGAGACCAAGCTCGTCGCCGTGCTCACCATCCCCAAGCGTGGCGTGCCGTGTCGTCTCACGCGTCGCGCAACACCTCGAGGTACGTGATGAAGGCGCTGATCTACGAAGGACCCGAGCAGCTCGCGTGGCAGGAGCGGCCCGATCCCCGCATCGAGGGCGCGAGCGAGGCCATCGTGCGGCCCATCGCGTCGGCGCCGTGCGATCTCGACCGCGCGATCATCCAAGGCCGCACGCCGCTCTTTCCTCCGTTCGAGATCGGGCACGAGTGCGTGGCCGAGGTGATCGCGATCGGGGAGGGCGTGGTGCGCACGAAGGTGGGCGAGGTGGTCGTGGTGCCGTGGAGCATCCACTGCGGCAGCTGCGGTCGTTGTCGTCGTGGCCTCACGGCGAGCTGCGAGAACGTCACCCCGCGCGCGATGTACGGCACGCAGCTCGGCGGTGACTTCGGCGGCTTGTTCTCCGAGCTCGTGCGGGTGCCGTACGCAGACGCGATGCTGGTGCCAGTGCCCGACGGCGTCGATCCGATCCACGTCGCTGCCGCGAGCGACAACCTCACCGACGCGTGGATCGCGGTGAGCGCACCGCTCGCCAAGCGACCGGGCGCAGCGGTGCTCGTGGTCGGCGGTGCGGGCGGCATCTCGCTCTATTGCGTGCAGACGGCGTTCGCCGCGGGCGCCTCGCGTGTGACGTACGTCGATCGCAACGACGAGCGGCTCGCGATGGCCGCGACGTTCGGTGCGACGCCCATCAAGCGCGACGACAGCCGCCTGCCCGAGCACGACGTGGTGATCGATGCGAGCGCACATCCCGCCGAGCTCGCGCGCGCGCTCCGCGCGGTGGCGCCGGGCGGGGAGTGTGTGAGCGTGGGCGTCTACTTCCTCGACGTCGCGATCCCCATCCTCGACATGTACGCCAACGACGTCTCGTTCCGCATCGGTCGCCCGAGCGTGGGCCCGAACATCGAGAAGGTGCTCGAGCTCGTGCGCGCACGAACGCTCGATCCCTCCAAGGTCACGCAGCGCATCGTGGGCGAGGACGACGCGATCGAGGCGCTGCGCTCGCGCGCGATGAAGCCCGTCGTGACGCGGCCGCGCATCACGCGATAGCGTCCGCGCATGCCTACGCCCTCCGAGCTCGCGGTCTTCGACGATCCCTCGCGCTTCGAGTCCATCGACGTCCAGAGCAACGGGATCCGGATGCGCGTGCGCGTCGCCGGATCGCCCACGAGCAAGAAGCTCGCGCTGTGTCTGCACGGCTTCCCCGAGAGCTCGTACTCGTGGCGCTACCAGATGAAGCTGCTCGCGGATCTGGGCTACCGCGTGTGGGCGCCCGATCTCCGCGGCTACGGCGAGACCGACAAGCCCGCGCGCGTCTCGGCGTACCGCATCCAAGACCTCGTGCTCGACGTGGCGGGCCTCATCGACGCTGCGGGCGCGGAGAGCGTGACGTTGATCGCGCACGACTGGGGCGGCGTCGTCGCGTGGCACTTCGCGCTCCGGCGCCTGCGCAAGATCGATCGGCTCGTGATCCTCAACATCCCGCACCCGCGTCGCATGGGGGAGGCGCTCGCCGAGCTCGGGCCGCAGCTGCGACGCAGCTGGTACATCTTCCTCTTCCAGCTGCCGTTCGTGCCCGAGCGCTACCTCGCGCGGAACGACTACCACGCGATCAAGGCGGCGTTCGTGGGGATGGCGGTCGATCGATCGCGCTTTCCCGAGCGAGTGCTCCGCCAGTACCGCGACGCCGCCGCCAAGCCCGGCGCGATCTTCGGGATGCTGGCGTACTACCGCGCGGCGCTTAGGTACCGCGTCTCTGCGCGCTACCCGATGCTCGAGACGCCCACGCTGATGATCTGGGGCGAGGACGATCAGGCGCTCGGCAAGGAGCTCACCGATCGCACCGACGAGCTCGTGCGCGACCTGACGCTGCGCTTCGTCCCGCGCTGCTCGCACTGGGTGCAGCAGGAAGCGCCCGAGGTCGTGAACGCGCTGATGACCGACTGGCTCACGGGCAAGAAGGTCCGCGAGGCGAGCGAGATCGCGCGCAGCTGAGGGGACGTGGTAGGCAGATCGCCACCATGCAGCGCACAGCTCTCTCGACCGACCAGGCGCCCAAGGCGATCGGCCCGTACTCGCAGGCGATCCGCAAGGGGAGCTTCCTCTTCCTCTCGGGCCAGATCCCGCTCGATCCCAAGGCGATGACCGTCACCGGCACGACCGCGAGCGAGCAGGCCGAGCAGGTGATGAAGAACCTCGAGGCCGTGCTCACCGCGGGCGGCGCGAGCTTCGGCGACGTGGTGAAGACCACGATCTTCTTGATCGACCTCGAGGACTTCGCCGCGGTGAACGCCGTCTATGGGCAGCGGTTCGAGGGGATCGAGCCGCCCGCGCGATCGACGGTCCAGGTCTCGCGCCTGCCGCGCGACGTCCGCGTCGAGATCGAGATGGTCGCGATCCTCGGTTGATTGTGGACGCACGCGAGTGCCTCGGACGGGGACGTTCAGGTCCTTCTTCTCCTCGCGCGCGCTCTTCGATACTTTGGAGCTTGGAGGTCCGTTCGTGGCGAAACCCCCGCAGAGCACCATGCAGGTCAACGTCACCCCCGTGCTCCCGGGCGGTGGGAAAGACGATCGTCGCGGCACGCTGACGATCCTCAGCGGCGAGCGACCCGGACGGCTGATCGAGGTCGACGGCTCCGAGCTCGTGGTGGGTCGCACGGACGAGTCGACGCTGCGCATCGAGGACGAGTCGCTGTCGCGCAAGCACGCGCGCTTCTTCCGACTGATGGGCAACCACTACGTGACCGATCTGCAGAGCACCAACGGCACGTTCGTGAACGGCGCGCGCGTGTCCACGCCCACGCAGCTCGCGGACGGTGACCGAGTGCAGCTCGGTCTCGCGACGGTGCTGCGCTTCGGCCTCACCGACAAGGCCGTCGTGGACGAGGCGCGACGCCTCTACGAAGCGACCGTCCGTGACCGCCTGACGGGCGCCTACAACCGCCACTTCCTCGACGAGCGCCTGCAGTCCGAGTGGAGCTTCGCGAAGCGTCACGGCACGCGCCTGTCGGTGCTGTTCGTGGATGCCGATCACTTCAAGAAGGTGAACGACACGTACGGCCACGCGGGCGGCGACGCTGTGCTCAAGTCGCTCGCGGGCGTCCTGCTCAAGAGCATGCGCACCGAGGACGTCGTCGCGCGCTACGGCGGCGAGGAGTTCATCCTGCTCGTGCGTGGCATCGCGGTGGACGCGGTGATGACGCTCGCGGAGCGGGTGCGTGCAGACGTGGCGTCGTGCGTGATCGAGCACGAAGGCAAGACGATCCCCGTGACCGTGAGCATCGGCGTCGCGACGCACGAGGCCGAGAAGGAAGCGGAGAGCATCGAGTCGCTCGTCGCGCGCGCGGACGCCGCGCTCTACCGGGCGAAAGAGCTCGGCCGAAACCGCGTGGTGGCCGCGTAGGCGGGTGTCGTGACGCCTCGCGCGGGGCGTGATGCAATGGGGGCGTGATCGACACCGACGTGCTCGTCGTAGGGCTCGGGAGCGCGGGCGCCGCCATCGCGCGGGCGCTCGCGGACGAGGGTCGTCGTGTGCTCGCGATCGACAAGCGCACGATCGGCGCGACGGGCGCGCGGTGGGTCAACGCCGTGCCTCGCTGGTGCTTCGAGCACGCGGGCGTGCTCGTGCCTTCGGGTGACGAGCTCTTCGTCTCGCACGACCCGCACGCGCTCGAAGGACGCGAGGGCGCGCACGCGTTTCACCTGGTCGCGCCGGACGGTAAGAGCAGCCTCCGCATGGACGCGCCGCCGGTGCTGCACGTCGACATGCGCAAGCTCGTCGATCGTCTCGTCGCCGACGCGCAGCGGGCGGGCGTCGAGACGCGACACGCGCGCGTGAGCTCGATCGAGCTCCGCGGCGATCGCGTCATCGGCGTGCGCATCGATCAGAACGGCACCGAAGAGCTCGTGCGCACGCGCCTCGTGATCGACGCGAGCGGCATCGGCGGCTCGGTGCGCACACGCGTCCCGCAGCTCGCCACGATCTGTCCCGCACCCGATCCGGAGCATCGCTGCGTCGCGGCGCAGTATCAGTTCGAGGTGAAGGACCGCGCGGCGCTCGAGGAATTCCTCGCGCAGCACGGCGCGCGGCTCGGACACGACGTCGCTTTCCCCGGCATCGCAGGGGGCTACTCCACGCTCACGCTCTTCACGTCACCGACCGCCGATCGCGTCGGCGTCCTCACCGGCTCGATCCCCGCGATCGGCGTGGCCGAAGCGCAGCACGTGCTCGATCGGTTCGTCGCGCGTCATCCATGGATCGGCGCGCGCCTCTTCGGAGGCCGCGGTGCGATCCCCGTGCGCCGGCCCTACCGCGTTCTGGCGCGATCGGGCGTGGCGCTCCTCGGCGACGCCGCGTGTCAGGTGCACGCCGCGCACGGGAGCGGCGTGGGCATGGGCCTCGTCGCGGCGCGCCTCCTCGTCGAGGCGACGCGCGGCGCCGACGATCCAGGCAGCGACGCCGTGCTCCGCGCGTACGAGCGCAGCTTCCATCGCACGCTCGGCGGTGTGCTCTCGGTCGCCGACGCGTTCCGACGTCACATCCAGGGCGCGACGGCCGAGGAGCTGTCGTCGCTCTTGTCGGGCGGATTGCTCGACGCCTCGCTCGCGATGGACGCGCTGGTGCAGCGGCCCACACGCGCGGACCTCTCGCTCGCGATGCGGATGGCACCGCGCGCCGCGCGCTCTCCGCGGGTCGCGATGTCGTTCCTGCCGCTCGCCGCGAAGAGCGCGATCGTCGATCGTGTCGGTCGCTTCACGGGATCGGCGCGCATCGGCGATCTCGTGGATCGCAGCCTCGACTCGCTGCTCGGTGATGCTCCGCGCGCGCCCGGTCGTGGCGCGTGGCGGGAGGCGCCGAGGGTCGCCGTCGCGGACCGTGAGCCCACGCGGCGGAGCTCGCCGCCACCTCCCCCGACGAGCTCGGAACGACCACCTCCCGACGACGAAGGCAAGAGCACGTGAGCCGCGTCGCGATCCCACCGCTGGTGCCGGTTGGCGCGGAGTTCGCGTTCGGGCAGAGCCCGTTCCACGCGAAGGGCGTGCTCTACCTCGGCACGCAGTCGTTCTTCTCGGAGCACGTCCGCGGAGGGATCGACGCGCTCGCGCAAGAGATCGAGGACGAGCCGCTGCGCGCGTTCATCACGCAGAAGTTCCTGGCCTCGAGCCTCTACGACGTGATGCCGGTGCCTGCGCTGATCGCCTACGAAGCGCGCACGCTGCGCATGGGGGTGGACGACTACCTGCTCCATCGCACGCGCCACCAAGCCAAGAAGGATCTCGGTGGCGTGTATGCGTGGCTCCTGCGCCTCGCGACGCCGCAGCTCGTCGCGTCGCGCTTGCCGCGGATCATGCTGCAGATGTTCGACTTCGCGCAGGCCGAGGTGGTGAGCGAGTCACCCCACGAGATGGTCGCGCGCTTCACGGGCATCCCCGCGCCCCTCGCGCCGTGGCTGAACGTGTGCCTCGCCGTCTACGCCGAGACCGCGATCAAGCTCGCGGGAGGCAACCCGACGATCGACGCGGGCACGCTGCGATCGAGCGGCACACGCGCGGGGCTCCCGCTCGTCGATCTCGAGGTGCCGATCCGCTGGTGATCGCCGCGCGGGCCTCGTGCGAGCATCGCGTGATGCGCCGTCTGCTCGCCCTCTCGATGCTCGCGCTCGCTGGTTGTCCGCAGGAGCCCGCCACCGACGCCGATGGAGGCGCCCCGAGCGCCGACGCGTACGCGCCGATCGACACCCCGATTCCGTTCCTCGACGCAGGGCCGCCCACGAACGACGTCACCGTGCCGAGCGCGAGCGGGGTCGATCGCGTCTTCGCCGGTGAGTACGTCACGGCGTTCCTCCACGAAGGTCGCGTGTATTCCGTCGCGGGCACCGCGTACCGACGAGGCTCGGGCGACTCGCCTCCTGCCGCGCTCTATCCGCCCGCCGAGGTCGATCTTCCCGCGGACGTTCGCGTCGTGGACGGAGCGGGTGGCCTTCACTTCACGATCGTGGCCGACACCGAGGGTCACGTCTGGGAGTGGGGTGACATCGAGAACAACCCCGATCTCGCGATGCACAACAGCCCTGTGATGCTGACGAACGAGGACGGCTCGCCGTTCGTCCTGCCCGGCGGGGTGCGATCGATGGCGGCCTCGATCAGCACGAGCGTTGCCGTCGCGGGCGACGGCAGCGTGTGGATCTGGGACGACTGCTCGGGCGGTCGCGCAGGCGATGGCACCGACGGCTCGGCCAACGTGCGCCATCCGGTGCGCGTGCCGCTGCCCGACGGCGTCGAGATCACGAAGCTGGTGATGGGCGATGTGGTCCTCGCCCTCGACACCGAGGGGCGTGTGTGGTCGTGGGGATCGAACGGCATCCTCGAGAACCTCGGCACCGGTGACCCCGACTTCCGAACGCCGCGCGCGATCGCCATGCTCGAGGGCGGCGCTGCGATGCCCGCGGTCGTCGACATCGCGACGGGACAACAATTCTCGTACGCGCTCACCGCGAGCGGCGATCTCTACGTGTGGGGCCTCTACCTCCAGATCGCGGGGCACTGCCCGGGATCGGGCTGGTGTCCTTCGTCACGCCCCGTGTCGGCCAACGAGGTCGTGGCCGACGCGACCGCGGGGGGCGCGCGCATCGTGTCGATCACCGCGAACTGGTCGTGCACGTACGTGATCCTCGACGACGGCTCGCTCTGGGCGTGGGGCAGCAACGGCCAAGGCCTCGTCGGCAACGGCATGGCGCCCGACTACGCCACCACCGATCCGCCGTACACGTTCGACTGGAACAAGGACGCGATGCTCGTGACCCGCGCCGTGCACATCGCGCCCGACGTGCACGACTTCGTTCGCGTCGAGACCGGCAGCGCGCTCGTCTTCTACGCGTACGCGATGACGCGCGACGGCCACCTCTACTCGTGGGGCCGCAACAAGACCGCGAACCTCGGCAGCGGCATCCAGCCGCTCAACTCCGCGCAGGCCGCGACGTACCCGAACAGCTGGGACGTCACGACGCCCACGCTCGTCGATCCGATGCGCGCCGTCAGCACGCCGACGAGCTCGCCCCACTGCACCGCGAACCCGGAGGCCGAGCACTGCTGGTGCGGGAGCGGGCCGACCGATCCTCAGAACTGTTGACGGGAACGCGCGCGAAACCGCGATCTCGCGGGCGTTCTTGCTATCGTGCCGCGCGCTCCATGAAGCCTCGTCGCCCCTCTGCACGATCTCCCGCCGCTCGCACACCGCGCGCTCCGTCGTCCTTGCCGCCGCGGCCTGCGAAGGTCGCGATCACGGCCCACGGCCTCCGCGTCGGCGATCGCGAGATCCCGATCCACGCGGGCGCGATGCACTACTGGCGCCTCGATCGCGAGGCGTGGCGCCCCGCGATGAAGGAGCTCCACGCGCTCGGCCTGCCGATCGTGGAGACGTACGTGCCATGGCAGGTCCACGAGATCGCGCCCGGCAACTACGACTTCGGTCGCGTGGATCCCAAGAAGGATCTGCGCGCGTTCGTCGAGCTCGCGCAGGAGCTCGGTCTCTTCGTGTTCCTGCGGCCGGGGCCGCACATCAACTCGGAGATGACGTGGTTCGGTCTGCCCGAGCGCATCGTCTACGACAAGGCCTGTCAGGCGCGATCGCCCTCGCAGGGGCCCGTCGTGCTGGCCTTTCCGCCGCGCATGTTCCCGGTGCCGTCGTACGCGAGCCGCACGTACTTCACGGAGGTCGCGCGCTGGTACGAGGCCGTCGCCGACGAGGTGCGCGACCTGATCTACCCGAACGGGCCCATCGTCCTGCTCCAGGTGGACAACGAGGCGTCCTACTACTTCCGCGACGCTCCCTACGATCAGGACTACCACCCCGACGCGATCGAGCAGCTGCGCGACTGGGTGATCGCGAGGCACGGATCGATCGAGGAGGCCGCGCGTGCACACCGCGCGAGCTACACGAAGCGCGAGGACATCACGCCGCCCACACGCTTCGAGCCGACCGAGGGCACCGAGGAGCGCCCCGCGTGGGACGCGCTCGCGGTGCACCTCGACTGGGCTGCGTTCCGAGAGGACCTGATCACCCGCGCGATCAAGGAATTCAAGGAGATGCTCGCGAACGTCGGGCTGACCGGCGTGCCCACCACGCACAACCTGCCGCTCGGTGAGATCAGCTCCCCCACGAGCCTCCCGGACCTCGAAGACGTCGTCGATCTCGTGGGGCTCGACTACTACCACGCACGCCGCGAGCACCGCGTCGTCAAGCGTCGCACGCTCTACCTCGCGGGCACCTCGCGCTTGCCGATCGCGCCCGAGCTCGGCGTGGGCGCACCGCCCTGGTTCACGCCGCTCTCGCACGAGGACTCGCTCTACACCGCGATGGTCGCCTACGCGTACGGCCTCCGCGGCATGTGCCTCTACATGGCCGTCGATCGCGACCGCTGGTACGGCGCGCCGATCGATGCGCAGGGCAACCCGCGCCTCGAGGCAGCGGGCTGGAAGCGCCTCATCCACGCGCTCGAGACGACGGCCTTCCACACGCTCGTGCGCCGCACGCCCGTCGCGATCCTGCTCCCCCGCGAGTACATGCGTCTCTCGCGCGCCACGCACCTGCTCGGGCCGTTCACGCCCGTCACGGTCGAGGCGATCGGCATGAGCCCCGTGGAGGCGAGCAGCGAGGACGAGCTCGGCTTCGAGGGACCGATCCAGGTGCTGTGGTGGAAGATGGTGGCGCGCTTCGCCGAGGCGCTCAGCGCCCGCAACGTGCCGTACGTGCTGCTCGACGGTGACGTGCCCGAGGCGCGCCTCCGCAGCTTCCGCGCGATCATCGTGCCGAGCTTCGACTTCGCTTCGCCCCAGCGCTGGCGGGCGATCACGCAGTTCGCGGCCGATGGTGGGCTCGTCGTGCACGGGCCCGCGATGCCGCGCCTCGACGAGACGTTCACACCGCGACCCTTCGAGGTCCCGCGCGATGCCCAGCGTGTGCTCGTCGATCGTGACGAAGACGCGTTCGCGGCGGTCGATGCGCTCATCGCGCGGGCGCCCGAGCTGGTCCTCGACGTGACGGCGAGCCCGAGCGCCATCGAGGTCACCGTGCACGAGGACGGGCGCGGCGCGCCCCGCGTGATCTTCGTGATGAACCCGACGAAGGAGGCCGTGCGCGCCGTGGTCACGCGATCGGGCGCGTGGGGCGACAGCGGCACGGGCCACTCGTGGAAGCTCGAGGACCGGATGTCGGGAGAGCGCTTCACGTTCGGCACGAGCGTCGAGCTCAGCCTCCCCGCCGCGAGCCTGCGCATGCTCGAGGTGATCGAAGGGCCGCGCGAGGACGCGCGCGAGATGGGGAGGACGGGATGATCTCCTCCGATGTGCGCATCCAAGGCTTCGACGCGCGTGCGTTCACGAACCTCGTGTCGCTCTTCGCGCCGAACGTCGTCTTCCGCCAGGAGCGCGATCCCGCCGACAGCGACGCACCCGAGCACCAGGCCGCAGGCCACGCTGCCGAGGACGATGCGCGAGGCGAGAGCCCCGAGCGCGATGGCTCGCTCGTGGTCGTGGTCTCCAAGGCGGGCAACGTCCGCAAGGCGTTCCACACCGTGCACGGCCGCGTGCGCGATCTGGACTTCCCGGGCTTCGATCGCCTCGAGGGGCTGCCGGAGATGTACGGCGCCAAGCGTGTGATCGCGCTGCGCGAGGGCTCGCTCGAGGATCTCTTCGCGCGCGCGTCCTCGCGTATGCACCGCGAGGACGACTACGTCGCGCAGGTGCTGCACGTCATCCGCGCGATCCGCGAGGAGATGGACGAGGGCCGCATCGTCGTCCATCCGCGACCGTTTCCTTCGGTGCCACTGCCCACGCCGCAGCTCGTGCGTCGCACGCTCGACTCCGTGCTCCCCGACGATCGTTCGTTCGTGCTCGCGGTGTGGCGCGGGCACTCGCTGTGGACCGCGGCGATCCTGCGTCGACGCGCGGGCGAGATCGACTGGATCGCCGGCCCCGATCAGCTGCTCGCGTGGACCGGGCCGCTCGGTGGTGACTGGCGTCGCGACCACAGGCTCGTCTCACAGGCGGCGGCGGAGCACGTCGCGCCCGTTCACCTCGGCCTCTACGGCGATCTGCGATCCGTGCGGCGCCTCCTCCGATCACGTGAAGCGGGCGCGTGGGCCAAGGCCGTCGCGTCGCGCGAGGTGATCCTCCATCCGACGCCTCCGTACGTCGCGGTGGCGCTCGGTGCGGATGCTGCGCGACGCGTGGCGCAGAAGAGCTCCGCGATGTTCGGCGGCGGCCTCTTCGGCGGCTTCGATCCGCTGCGCCGTCTCGCACCGGTGCTCGGTGTCCTGCGCAACCGCGTGGGCGAGGTCGCGAGCGTGACGCAGGCGCTCGGCTTCGATCCGCTCAAGCTGCTCGCGCAGTTCCTCCAGCGCGTCGATCCCGTGGAGGCGAACGAGGGCGAGGAGGGCAGCGACGTGTCGCGTGTCGAGGAGGGCCGCTACGGCGAGGCAGACGCCGAGAGCGTCGTGTACAGCTTCGATCGAGAGGACGCCGCCAACGAAGGCGAGGACCACGATCCGCTCGCGCGCACGTCGATCCCCTACGCCGATCTCGACGCCGACGAGCTCGACAGCGCGATGCGTGGCCTCGAGGACGACGTCGACGACAGCACGAACGAAGGCGAGGAAGCGCTGGACGAAGACGTCGATGGTCCCGCGACCGGTGAGCGCGAAGGCACGCGCGAACGCGGAGACGACTGAGCGCCGTGCGCTCCGCGCTCGAGCGTGTGCGTGAAGCAGCGTGGGCGTGCGTGCGCCCAGACGCGCTGCCGACGACGCTCGCGCTCACGATCGCGTGCGCGTTCCTCGCGTGGCCGCTGCTCGTCGCGACCTTCCTGCCGTTCGTCGACTACCCCCAGCACCTCGGGACGATCGCGGCGATCCACGGGCAGAACGATCCGCACTTCTCGCCCTACTTCGTCGTGGAGTACGCGCGCACGCAGTACCTCGTGCCGTACGTGCTCGGCGACTGGCTCGCGTATCCGTTCGGCGTCGAGGGCTCGGGGCGCGCGACGGCGATCCTCTCGGTGGTGCCGCTGCCGCTCGCCGTCGCGTGGTTCCTCAAGGAGCACGGGCGCCCCGCGATCCTCGGCGCCGCCTCGTGCGCGATCGCGCTCCACATGTACGTGTTCTGGGGCTTCCTCAACTACGCGATGGGGATGATCACGGCGCTGCTCGCGCTCGCGAGCTTCGCGCGTCTCGCGCGTCAGCCCGACGCCAAGCACGTGGCGATCGCAGGCGCGCTCGGTCTCGTGTGCTTCTACACGCACGCCCAGCTCTACGCGTGGCTCGGGCTCGCCGCGATCGTGCAGCTCGCCGCGATGAGCCCCGCCCTCGGTCGCAAGCCCGCGCTGCGCGCCCTCGGCGCCTCGGCGCTCGCGAGTGTTCCTTCGGTGATCGGCGCGTACGTGTGGATCCGTCTCTCGGGCGTGATCGAGCACGGCGAGGCCGGCGCGCGGAGCGGTCACGCGGCGGAGGTGAGCGATGCGCCCCCGATCTTCAGCGCCGCGCACGAGACGGTGCGCAGCTGGCTCGATCACTCGTTCGGCGTCTACCACGACGGATCGGGCGAGCTGCTCGCGATCGCGTTCTTCGTGTTGATCGGCGTGGTGATCGCGCTGCGAGGTCCGCGCGCGATCGCCCTCGAGCAGAAGGAGCCTGAGGCCAGCGCGCCCATCACGACGAACAGCGCGACGGGTTGGAAGCGCTGGCTCGCGCCCCTGCCCTCGCGTGGGCCCGTGCGCTCGTTCGCGCCCGAGCTCGTGCTGCTCCTCTCGTTCGCGGGCTACCTCTTCGCTCCCTTCAGCTACCGGATGATCGAGCCGATCAACCACCGCTTCCTCCCGCTCGCGCTCGCGCTCCTTCCTGCGCTCGGCCCGGTCACGGCGATGTCGCTGCGCGCGCGCTGGGTGCTCTCGATCGCGTGCATCGCGGTGGCGATCGCGACCGGCACGGTGCACCACGCGCGCTTCGTCGAGACCGACGAGGAGATGGGCGAGCTCGGCGACGCGCTCTCGCACACCGAGCCTGGTCATCGCCTGCTGGGCCTCGTGTTCGACGCGCAGAGCCACGTGGTGCGCGCGCCGATCTTCCTCCACGCGCACCAGTACTACCAAGCGCGCGTGGGAGGCCTCGCGTGCTTCAGCTTCGTCGAGTTCCCGAAGTCTCCCGTGCAGTACCGACCGGGCGCCGAGCCTCCGCCCTTCCCGCCTCGCTTCGAGTGGGAGCCGATGCGCTACGACCATGGCGTGTGGGGTGACGCGTTCGACTACTGGCTCGTGCGTCACGACGCGCACCGACAGCCACCGCGCATCTTCCGATCGTCCTCGCCCTCGAACGCCGCCGAGCCGGTGCGCGTGGTGGAGACCGATCGATGGACGCTCTACGCGCGCCCCGAGCTCGCGAGCCCCGAGCCCACCGACCCATGAGCGGAGCGCGCGCGGGCCTGCTCGCGACGGTCGCGTCGCTCGTGTGCCTCGCGGTCGCGGCGTTCCTCTTCGTCGACACCACGCGCGCGCGACGCGACGCGGGCTTCTGGCACGTCGTCTCGTACGACGCCGACTGCGCACGCGATCCCGCGTGGCGCGACGGACCGCGCACGCTCGTGGCCGAGCCGTTTCACGGGGAGCTCCTCGAGCGCCATGTACCGCCCGCGAGCGCGCGCTGTGATCTCTACCGCGGCTACCTCGTGGTTCGCGAGCCCTCGCGCCTGAGCCTCGAGCTCCACGCGAGCGGAAGCGCGCGGATCGTGATGGGTAAGCAGGAGCTGCTCGCGCTCGACGCGGGCGGGGTGCGGATCACACGTCGTGTCGAGCGACCATTGGCCGCAGGATCGCACCTCGTCGAGGTGCGCACCGAGCAGAGCGGACAGCTCGCGTACCTGCGCCTCTCGGCACGAATCGAGCGCGACGACGACGCGACCGAAGCACCGCTGGCCGCGCGCGCGCTGACGCCGTTCGATCACGATCTCCTCGCGCCGAGCCTCGTCGACGGCGAGCGTGTGCGCGAGGACGCCACGTTCGCGCGACGCACGCCGCGCCGACTGGCCCTCTTCCTCCTCGTGGTGCTCGCGGCGATCGTCGCGCCAGGCCTGGGACGATCGATCGGCGCGCTGCGCGCGGGCTGGACGGCGATGGACGCGCGGATGTGCGTGCTCGCGACGATCGCGCTGCTCGCGACGATCGAAGCGATCGGTGGGTCCTCCGATCACGTGGCGATCGATCCGCACTTCATCACCCACGGCGCGCGTGCGTGGCGAACGCTGTGGCTGAGCGTGCCGACGGGGACGGCGGCCGACTCGATCCCGGCGCTCGGACCGACGGAGTGGGCCCTCGGCGCAGCGCACGCGCTGGGCGGCGAGGGAGGACCTCGCGTGTGGGCGGTGGCCGTGTCTGCGATCGTGATCGCAGCGCTCGTCGCCTCGGCGCGCCTGATCGGCGGCGTACGCGCCGCGCTGATCACGATGGTGTGCTTCGTCGCGCTGCACGTCCTCCTCGATGCGCGCGCGCTCGGCCGCGCGGAGATGGGACAGCTCGGGGTCGCGTGCCTCTGCGCGATGGTCACGTGGACGCTCACGCGCGCTCGCGTGGCCTCTCGCCTCTCCCGGATCGGCGTAGGCACCTCGCCCGAGGATCCTTCGTCGCATCGACGCGCGACATCTCCGCGTCTCACGCGGGTTTGGACCGGAGTGATGATCGTCGCGTGTGGGATCGCGATCGCGCTCGGCCTCGCGCCCACGCTCTTGGGGCCGATCGTGATCCTCGTCGCGATCGTCTCGGTCGTCGCGGCTCGCGACGCATGGCTCGGCCGCGTGTAGGCTGCGCGACCCATGCCTCGCCCTCGATCTCCGCGTGTCTCTGCCGTCGTCCTCTTCGCGCTCTCGGGCTCGATCGGCTGCGAGGTGTCGGTGTTCGGGTCCGAGCCCATCCAGCTCGCAGGAGGTCCGACGCCTGCGCCCGGCGGCGAGTCGGGCGCGTGCGGCGAGCCCGAAGAGCTTCGCGTCGCGCGGGAGCGGCTCGCGAGCGGCGATCCTTCGAGCGGCGAGGAGAGCCCGTGCGCGTACCACTGCACCCTCGTGGCGGGCGCGGTCGCAGAGTCGACCCGCGCGACCTGCCCGCTCCTCACCGTGGATGACGCGGGCATCGTTCACCTCGACATGAGCCGCTCGGATGGGCTCCTCCTGCGCGCCGCGCTGTGCAGCGGCAACACGCTGCAGCTGGCAGACTCGGTCGGCGCGCGCAGCGACGGCGGGGACGACACGAGCACGAGCCACGACGCGAGCCTCGTACTGCACCGCGGCACGCTGGAGCTCTTCCCCGCGCACGAGGGCGGCCTGGCCGCTTCGCGCGTCGAGGGCTACGTCCCCGCGCACGCGGACACGCAGTGCATCGTGCGCACGGTCGAGGTCACCGACTCCGTCGCCTATCTCCCCGAGCTCGAGCGTGGGCTCTGCGGCACCTCGATGCTTCGCATCGATCCTCCGACCGACACCCAGGGCCGCCCGGACTCCATCTGGCACCTCGCGCTCGGGCGCACCCTCGACGACGCACGAAACGGCAGCCCGCCGCCCAGTCTCGATCTCTGTTTCTTGTGAGCGACCGCGTACGCGCGATCAGAGCGCGAGCGTGATCCGCGCCGCCGTGTCGGGGGCGTAGGGAGAGTGGGCCTCGAGGAAGTGCTCGGCCGCGCCCACGAGCAGGAGCGGCGTGCTGCTCGCGCTCGTCCCTCGGTCGCGGAAGACCGTGTAGCCCTCACCACCCGCGAAGTTGTAGTCGTTGACCACGACGCGGTAGCTCGCGAGCGGGTCGACGACAGCACCGTTCACGCGCACGGTGCCGGGCTCCGTGCGCGCGGCTCCCACGCTCCAGGTGTAGGTGAGGCTCGCGCTCGGACAGAGCGGCGTCGTGCCCAGGCTCCCCGCCTCGTTCAGGACTGCGATCAGGTCCGCGCCCGTGAGCGTGACGAGGACCAAGCGGTTGCCGAACGGGAGCGCGTTGTAGAGATCGCCGAACGTGACATCGCCCTCGCCGCTGAAGGCGAGGCTGGCGCGGATGCCCCCGACGTTCATGAGCGCGAGGTCTACGGCCGGGTCGGCCTCCTCTGCTCCCTCGAGCATCGCGTCCGCCACGAAGTTGCACGACGTCACGGTCCCGCGCGGGATCGACGCAGTGATCTGGCCCACGACTCGCTCGCGGATCGTGCGCGTGGCCTCGACCCAGCGATCGACGACGCTGGCGACCATGGGCTCGGGGGCGAGATCGAGCGGCACGATCACGTTCGTGGCGCTCGCCTCGAGCCGCCCGACGTCGTCGAACATCAGATCGACCGCGGTGACGAGGCGACCGTTCGAGCCTGCGGACGTCACGAGGTGGCCGTCGAGCTCGCAGACGTACGCCTGGTGGGTGTGCCCGGTGATCACCACCTGCACCGCAGGATCGAGGCGCGCGACGATGTCGACGATCGGGCCTCCCATACCCAGACAGCTGCTGGGACCGCCAGACTGCGCGCCACCTTCGTGCACGAGCGCGACGATGGCGTCGACGCCCATCGTCTCGAGCTCGGGCACGAGCGCGTTCACCGTGTCCGCCTCGTCGCCGAACGCGAGCCCTGCCGCGCCGGCCGCGATGGTGGGCGTTCCCTCGAGCGTCACGCCGATGAACGCGACGCGACGACCACCGAGCTCACGGATCACGTAGGGCGCGAGCAGCGTGTCGCCACCGACGGCCGCCGTGAACGTGTTCGCTGCCAGCGTCTCGAAGATCGCTCCCTCGTGCGGCATGCCGGAGGGCCCGCAGCCCTCGGCGTGACAGCGACCGCCCTCGATGAGTCGCAGCAGCTCGTCGGGGCCTTCGTCGAGCTCGTGGTTGCCGATCGCGTTGATCGCGAGACCGAGCACGTTCATCGCCTCGACGGTGGGCTCGTCGTGCCAGTAGCCGCTCTCGAGCGGGCTGCCACCGACGAGGTCGCCTGCGGAGACGACGATCGATGCGTCCACACCGTCACGCAGGGAGGCCACGGTCGCGGCGAGGGCGCCCGCACCCGCGACAGCATCGCTGGGCGCGATCGCGCCGTGGAAGTCGTTGATGCCGAGGATGCGAACCGTGGTGAGCGCGCGGGCTGCATCGCTCGAGGCGTCCTCGGTCGCGCCCACGTCGGCTGCGCCCGCATCGAGCAGGTCTGCACTTCCTCCGCACGACGACAGCGCGGCGAGCGTGGCGAGGCCGAGCGACGCGCGAGCGAAGGTCATCGACATGGACAGAGCGTACGCGAACCACCCGACGTCGACGTCAGCGCCAGCTTCCCTGGATCGCGACGACGCTCTGGCCGCGCGCCTCGACGAGCTCGAGCTCGAGGCGCGCCGTGTCGCCGACGTCGAGGGTCTCGAGGCGCTCCTCGTGCATCACGCGCGTGGGCTCCGCGGGAAGCGAGATGCGACCGACCTCACGATCGTCGACACGTACGACGAGCGTGCCCGTACCTCGGTGGCCATCGGGGATCGCCCAGCGCAGCGTCAGCGCGCGGCCCGCGCGCACGCTCGGCCACACCACGCGACGCGGCTCGCCGCGCACACCGGAAGGAAGGAGCAGGGTCGTGGGTGTCCCCCCGCCGATCTGCGCGGGCTCGTCGATCGCGAGGCCCACCTCACCGTGGGTGCCGCGATCGAACGTCGCGCACTCCCAGCTCATGTGCTCCCACGCGAGGAAGTCGCACGGCACCTCGCCGATGCCAGGCACGTCGAGGAAGACAAGCGCCTCGCGCACCGCGCGATCGCTCGCGATCTCGAACGGCGCCGAGCGCGCCTCGACACGACGCGCGAGCCCCAGCGCCAGACACGCTGCGAGCGCCAACAGCGCCCAGCGGCCGACACGGAGGCCATCGAAGTCGCCGCGTCCGAGCCGACGCGCGAGCCACACCACGAACGGCACGCTCGCAGCCGACAGCGCCACGAAGGTCACGGCGACCGACGTCGCGAGGCTCGCACCGAGCGACGCACCGAGCGTCACGCAGAGCACCGACATCACGAAGACGCCGAAGCTGCCAGGCGAGGCGCGGCGCTCGAGGCTCGCGTGCATCGCGGCGATCACGCCGCACGACGCCGGCACGAGCACCGGCCAGAGCGCGCGCGACTCGTTGCGCGCATGCCACGACTCTCGAAGCGCCGAGGAGAGCGAGCTCCCTTCGGTGTCGTGCGGAAAGAGGAGCATCGCGAGCGCGACGAGCCCGAGCCCGATGGCCGCGAGCGCGCCGCGGGAGCGCAGCAGCGCGCGCTCTCCGAGGACGCGCGCCTCCCGCGTCACGAGCGCCGCCCCGAGCGCGAGCACCGCGAGCACCACGAGGAAGAGGCCGCCCTGCTGCATCCCGAGGCGCACCTCGGGCACACCGAACGGCGCGAGCACCGCGATCGCACGCAGCGCGCGTGGTCCCTCGATCATCGACGCGAGCGCGCCGCACAAGACGCCGGCCGCGAGCGCGTGGATCGCGATCACCACGAACGGCGCAGCCTCGGGCGAGAGCGTCTCGGGCAGCGACGCGAGCGCCGCGTCGACCCACGCACCACCACCGAGGCGACCACGCGGCGAGCCCACGAGCGTGAACATCGTGGCGGCGAGCGCGGCCGCTCCCACGAGCACGCTCTCGCGCACGTGCACGCGGCGCGCTGCGTCGGTGGTCGCGCGCGTCGTGCGTCGACCGAGCCAGGCGAAGGTCGTCGCGATCGCGGGCACGAGCAGCGCGAGCGCAGGCCAGTGGAACCGGTGCCCCTCGTACACGTACAGCGAGAAGACCACGAGGCTCAGCGCGACACCCACGACCGCCGCGAGCGCAGCGCGTGCTCGGGTGCGAAGCATCACGACGAGGCCGGGCGCCGCGAGGGCGAGCACACCGAAGGCCGCGAGCAGACCGTAGTCGCCGAACATCACGCGCTGAAACCCCTGCTCGAGCGGCACCGAGAAGGCGTCCGTGTGCGAGGCCAGGCTCGGCGCGCCGTTCGCCGTGACCAGCGTGCGGTTGTAGCCAGACCACCATGGACGCCCATACATCCAGGTGTTCGCGAGCGCGAAGAGCGCGAGCACCACGCTGCCGCCCGCGATCGATCGACCGAGCTCACGCCGCGTGATCGCGCGATCGGGCGGTGCCCCGCGATCCTCGACGCGCTCGAAGAACACGAGCACGAGCGAGGGCAGCAGCATGAGCGCCGTGGGCTTGATCACGACGCAGAGGCCCATCGCGATCCCTGCCCACGCGCCACGTCGCTCCTTCACCGCCGCGAGGCCCTGCGAAAAGAGCGCGAGCATCAGCACGTCGGTGGAGAAGTCGTAGGCCGAGCCCACGATGATGGTGGCGAATACGAAGAGCGCGCTCGCGAGCGCCGCGCTCTCGGGCTCTGCATAGGCGCGCGCGAAGCGGAACAAGCCCGTGGCGATCACGCCATACATCAGCAAGTTGAAGAGCAGCGTCGCGGGGAGGCCGAGCGCGAAGTAGAGCGGGCTCGCGAAGAACGGCAGCACGTAGGGGTGCTTGGGCCAGTGCTCGCCGTTCCGGCCGAGCGCCACGTTGCTCCAGCCCGGATCGAGATCGCGGTTCCAGCCCAGCGTGCCCGAGTACCAGCTCGCGGCGAAGCGGTGCTGCTCGATCGTGAGGTCCTCGGCGATCGTCGTCGTCACGTTCGCGTAGAAGCGACCGTCGCGGAACATCCACGTGTTGGGCGCGAGCTGCACGCTCACGCTCGCGACCGCAGCGAGGACGGCGAAGATCGCGATCGACAGCGCGACGCGCGACCGCTCGTTCGGGAGGACGGACAAGCGTCGCGACTCTACACGGTCGCCTCACCGATCGCAGGCAGCTCACCGAGGGAGAGACCCTCGCGCAGGCTACTGCTGCCGGCGCCGCTCGTCGGGGGTGCGGCCCGTCCACCGCTTGTAGGCGCGGTGGAACGCGCTCGGCTCCGCGTAGCCGAGGCGTGCCGCGATCTCCTTGATGGGACGGCCCTCCGCGAGGTAGCCGTCCGCCGTCTCGAGGCGCAGCCCGCGCACGATGGACTCGAACGACGTGCCCTCGTCGCGGAGCCGACGCTGGAGGGTGCGCGCGCTGGTCCGCAGCGCACGCGCGACGCGGAGGAGCGCGTCGTCGGGCTCGTCGATCGCGCCCTCGAGCAGCGTGCGGACTTGCAAGCTGAGCGCGCGCGCACGAGGACGGCGCTCGATCGCACGCTCCACCTCGCGCTCGAAGATCTCTCGGTACACGTCGTGCGCAGCACGCATCGGCAGCGCGAGCGTGGTGCGGTCGAGCTCGAGCTCGGTGTGCTCGGCACCGAACGAGAGCGGCGCGTGGAAGATGTCGTCGTGCACGCTCGTGTCCGCCGGCGCGAGATGTCGAAAGCGGACGACGCGAGGACGCACGTCGCGGTCCGTGAGGAACCGGATGCCGCACACCAGCTCGGCCATCGCGCACTCGTCGATGTGACGACTCGGGGCTGCATCGCCCGCTGGATGGAGGTAGCGAACACGGACGCCGTCCTCGGCGGGCAGGAGCGTCGTGCGCGCACCATCTCCCCAGAACGCTTGGAGACGCACGGCGCGGGTCAGCGCGCTCTCGACCGTCGCGCTCGCCATCAAGAGGAGCATCCCCGCGTCGGTGAGGCTCTCTGGATGCGCGACCGAGCGACCGAGCTCGAGCCCGATGTCACGCGCGCCGGTGACCTCGCCCGCACGCTCACCCAGCGCCTCGACCACCGAGTAAGGGACACGCGCGTCGCGCGACGAGAGCGTCGCCGTGCTGAGGTCGAACGATTGGTACAGCGCCTCGGCGTCGTGCCCGCGGGACGCGACGAAGCGACCGATTCGGAGCACGACCGCACCCGACAACCCGCCTCGCTCGCTCGCGCGACTCACCGCGCGAGTATCGAGGTCGCCGCGGCCTGCGCGCAATCCACGCTTGGCGTCCTCGGTCAGCAGGGCGGCGTGCTCGGTCAATGCTCTCTGGCGCGGGGCTCGTCAGGATCGTGCCCATGGCGGACGCGGTCTCGGACTCCACCTCGACCCCCACCTCGGGCTCCGTCGACGCGCCCCGATCGACCACGCTCTACTTCGTGCTCGCGTACGCGATCACCTGGCTCGCCCTCTTGCCGCCCTCGCTCGCCGCGCTCGGCGTGATCGACGCGCGCCCCGAGGACCTTCTCGCTACGGCACCGATCGCGATCTTCGGTCCCGCGATCGCTGCGGTGGTCGCCAGCCATCGTGAGGGAGGACGCGCCCGTGTGCGCGAGCTCTTCGCGGGCCTTCGAGCATGGAAGGTCGCGCCGTGGTGGTTCGTGATCGCTCTCGCGCTGCCCGCGCTGCTCTACCTGCCGGTGCGCGCGATCTATGGCCTCGTGCCCGGCAACGAAGGCGGTCCCTACCTCTGGCCTCCAGGCGATGCGCAGCACGTGATCGCGGCGCTGCTCGTGCCCTTCGGCGAGGAGATCGGCTGGCGTGGCTTCGCACAGCCCCGTCTCGTCTCGCGCCACGGCCCGCTGCGCGCGAGCGTGATCCTCGGGTTGCTGTGGGGCGGCTGGCATCTCCCGATGTTCATCGCCGTCGGCGCGGCCACGCCCTACTACCTCGCGCTGATGATCCCCTACTTCGTCGCAGGCGGCGTGATGTTCACGTGGCTCCATCGACACACGTCGGGGAGCCTTCTCCTCGCGGTCCTCTTGCACGTCGGCGTGCACCTCCACAATCCGAACCAAGCGCCACCGGGAGACGTCGTGCCGATCACGCTCTCGGCGATCGGCTACGTGCTCTTCGCGTGCATCGTGGTCGCCTCGGATCGCGTGGCGTTCCCGCGGGGTCAGGGCTCGAGGCGGGCTTCGAGCGTGTAGCGGGCGCGATTGCCGGTGCCTGCGTCGCGCACCATCACGATGTAGGTGCCCGCCTCGACGGCTCGACGCAGCTCGTGCCGCGCGAGCGGGCCTTCCGCGCTCGCCATCGGCTCGGCGCGGCGCGTCCAGAGCTGCAGATCGAGATCGGTGTGATCGCTCGCCGTGCCGGTGCCTTCGATCGCGAGCGTCACCACCAACGTCCCCGCGCGATCGAGCACCACGCGATGCACACGCACAGCGTCGATGCCGTTGTCGGGCTTGGCGGGCGCGCCGCTCGGTGACGGATCGCTGAGGCCATCGACGAGGCCACTGGTCGGCGTCGCGAGCGCGAGCTCGATCGGCCACGGCGAGCTCTCGTCGCTGATCGGCAGGAGCGCAGCGTCCTCGCCGCTCGCGCGCAGCATGGCCGCGATCTCCGTCTCGCTGATCACCTGCACGCGGTGGAGATGCCGCAAGAACCCAGGCAGCGCGACGAACGAGCCAGGCTCGTCGTACGCGGTCGACATCGCCGCGAGCACCCGCGCCGCCCCGAGCGCGACGCCATCGCCATCGCGATCCACGGCGTCGACAGCGCGCGGATCGGCCACGTCTCCATCGGTGAGATCCCAGAGCACACCCGCGACGCTGCGCTCCGACCCGAGGCCGCGCGGCGTGCTCGGGCGCTCCACGTCCTCGTCGATGCGCGTCGATCCCGTGGGCACGATGCCGACCGTGTCGCGGTACATGACCTCGCGATCGGGCTGCTCCTCGGCGAGCACCGCCATCGCGAACCAGGTGGCGCGGCCCTCTTCCCACGCCACGCCGGGATCGACGAGCGCGCCGGGCGGGTGACGTCCGCCGATCGAGGAGTCCCCCGCGAGGCGGTTCATCACGAAGTGACCGAGCTCGTGCAGGATGATCCCTTCGTCGTGCTCGTCGGTGTCGGTGGTGCTCTGTTCTCCGAGCGGACCACCGAGGAGCTCGAGGCAGTAACGCCCGCTGCCCGCGGGGATCTCGCCGCGGAAGAAGCTCCACTCCACGGTCACGCCGCGTCCCCAGTACGCGAACACCGGCGGCAGCGCGTGGCCCGTCCAGCGCTCGAGCGCGCGCGAGCCACGCAGCAACGTGTCGGTGATGTGCAGGGCGCCCGCCATCTCTCCATCCGTGTCCGCGAAGTGGATGCGACCACCGCGCGACGCGAGCTCCTCGAGAGGCACGACCACCGCGTGCGAGTGCGCGCCGTCGGGCACGCGTGAGGTCGAGACGTCGATGGCGCCCACGCGCACCCGCGCTGTGATGCCGAGGCTGACGGCGCCCGCCGTCGGCGCGAACGCGAACCGTCCCTCTTCGTCGGTCTGTCCCGACGCCACCGGGCTTCCGGTCGCGTCGATCAACGTCAGGTCCACGTGCCGCGCGGGCATCGCGTTCTCATCGGTGCCGAGGCCTTCGTGGAGCGCGGGCCGCGCGCCGAAGGTGATCGTGCCCTCGATCGGTCCCGCGAAGGCTGCGATCGCTGGCGTGCTCGCCGTCGGCTCCGGCGCGAGGACCTGCGTGCCGCCGCACGCCTCGCACGACGTGATCGCGCTCGCGAGCCCGACGACACCGAGCAACGTCGCGCCCCTCGCCCTCGCTCGCGGACGACCGCTCACTCGCGAGCGAGTCTTCACTCGGGGATGACCTCACCGCGGGCCGTGCGCTCCTCACGCTCGACCTCGATGGCCTCCGCGAATTCGTTCGCGCACGTGGGATCGAATTGCGAGCCTGCGCAGCGGCAGATCTCGCTCACCGCGACCTCGTGCGGCAGCGCCTTTCGGTACGCGCGATCGCTCGTCATCGCGTCGTAGGTGTCGGCGACGGAGATGATGCGCGCCAAGAGCGGGATGTCCTGCGCCGTGAGCCCGATCGGATAGCCCCGCCCATCCCAACGCTCGTGGTGCAGGTGCACACCGGGGATCAGCGGGTTGAGGAATTTGATCGGCTCGAGGATGTCCTTGCCGTAGCCCGGGTGCTTCTTGAACACCTCGAACTCTTCGGTCGAGAGCTTGCCCGGCTTGTTGAGGTTCATGACGCAGCCGATCTTGCCGATGTCGTGCATCAGCGCGGCTTGTCGCGTGACCTCGACCTCCTCGGGACCGAGGCCGAGCTTGATCGCGAGGATCTGCGCATAGGCCGCGACACGCTCGGAGTGACCCGAGGTGTAGCGGTCCATCTTGTCGATCGCGGACGCCAGGCCCTTGATGGTCTGCTGGAAGGTCGCCTTGAGATCCTCGTAGAGCTTCGCGTTCTCGATCGCCGCCGACGCGCGGCTCGCGACCATGCGGAGGAGCTTGCGCTGACCTTCGTCGAACTTCTTCCCCCGGCTGTACGAGAGCACACCGAGGAAGCCGATCACCTGCTTGCGCGCGTAGAGCGGCGTGACGATCAGCGAGGTCACCGCGAACGCGGGGTCGCGGATCACGAGGTACTCGGCCGTCGCGGTCCCGTGCAGGCGGAGCGGCTGATCGGCGGCGAAGTACGTCGCGAGCTTGGTCGCGTCGAGCGACGCGAGGATCGTCTCCTCCATCGCGTCCACCGGCGAGCGCTCGGCCGGGGCCGACGTCGCGCCCGGGCTCGTCCCGCCCGCGCTCGAAGCCGAAGGCGGCCGCTCGGTCCGGCGCGGCGTCCGCACGTAGGCGTCCTTCGGCTGATCGGGATCACGCAGGTGCTCCTGCACGTGACGCGCGAAGCCGGGGTGGAGGTCACGCGCGCGCTCGAACCAGCCGCCGAAGCCATCGTTCAGCACGATGGAGACCTGATCGGCCTCGACCTCGTGGAGCGCAGCGTCGGTCACGGTGCCGAGCACTTCTTCGAGCGAGAGGCTGGCCGCGATCGCCTCACTCACCTTGTAGAGCGAGAGCGCCTCGCGTAGGCGCAGGTTCTCGGTCGCGAGCTTCTGCTTCTCGAGCGCGCGACGGATCGTGTGGACGACCTCCTCGACCTTGAACGGCTTGAGGATGTAGTCGTACGCGCCGCGCTTCATCGCATCGATCGCGGTCTCGACGGTGCCGAAGCCCGTCATGATCACCACGACGACGTTCGGCGAGTGGAGTCGGATGGCCTCGAGAAGCTCGAGCCCGCCCATGTTGGGCATCTTCAGATCGGACAGCACGAGGTCGAAGCCGCCCTTGGAGAGCTCGGCGAGCGCAGCGACGCCGTCCTCGGCGGTGCGCACCGAGAAGCCCTCCATGGAGAGGAAGTCCGCGAGGATCTCTCGGATCACCTTCTCGTCGTCGACGACGAGGACCTTGGGAAGCTCGGGGCTCTGGGATTCCATGGGCGCGCGGAGTCACTCGCGTGGATCGGAGCGGCGAGCTTACTATCCCCCGAGCGCACGGGGTCAACGCCGTTCGACCCGAAAGATCGCCCCGCGCCGACGACGATGCGAAGCACGCGCTGCCTCGATCACCCAGCTGGAGCCCGCGCGTGAGACGCGACGCGGTGAGAGGCCAGCTCGCGCGGCGCCTGCACCTCGGGCTCCTCCTCTACCTCGCGATGATCGCGCTCGCGGTCGGCATCGCGTGGGTGCGCGAGGACTCGCTGCTCGTGCGTCCCATCGATCTTCCGTCGTGGATGCCCGCGTCGCTCGCCGCGACCGGCTGGTCGCACGTGATGCTGTCGAGCGTGATGGGCCTCGTGATCGCGATCGTGACGATCGCGTCGACCGAGCTGCTGCTTCGTCGTGCCGCGTGGGCACGCGCGCTGCGCATCGAATTCCGCGCGGCCCTCGAGGGCGCGAGCTCGGGCGATCTGGTGATGCTCGCGCTCGCCTCGGGCTGCGCAGAGGAGCTCTTGTTCCGAGGCGCGCTCCAGCCCTGGCTGGGCTTGTGGATCACGTCGCTGCTCTTCGGCGCCGTGCACTTCGTCCCCAACAAGGCCCTCTTGCCATGGACGATCTGGGCTGGCGTGATGGGTGTCCTCCTCGGCCTCGTGCACGAGCACACCGGCTCGATCGGAGGCCCTGTGATCGCGCACGTGCTCATCAACGCGGTGAACCTCCACCGCGTCGCGCGCTTCGATCCCACGCTCGACGAAGGCGATCCGCACGCACCGCCCTCGCTCGTGCCGCGCAAACGAACGCGAAGCGGCGGCTAGGCTCTTGGCGCGGGGGGTCGTCGCGTTCGGTGTCCAATCCCGCCATGCTCGCGCGTCCTCTGCGCACGAGCCGGGCCGAAGGTCGGCCCGCTCGAAAGGACCGCACGATGTCGAAGAAGAAGTTCCTCTGTGTTCATCGCTCCGCCCCGGGAGCACCGCGGACTGCGCCGTCCGCCGACGAGATGCAGGCCGCGATGGCGCGTTGGCAGGCGTGGAAGGCCGAGTTCGACGCCGAGCTCCTGGACATGGGCGCGAAGCTCCAGGCGGGCGGTGCCGTCGTGCGCGACGGCAAGGTGACGGACGGCCCGTTCGTCGAAGGCAAGGAGGTCCTGGGCGGCTTCATGATCCTCGAGACGTCGTCGCTCGAGCGCGCCATCGAGATCGTGAAGGCGATGCCCATGCAGGTCGAGGGCGCCGCGATCGAGATCCGGGAGATGGCGAGCTTCTGACCGCCCTCCCTCCGCACTGGCTGCGGCACGAGCACGGACGGCTCCTCGCCGTGCTCGTGCGGCGCTTCGGCATCGCTCGCCTCGAGCTCTGTGAGGACGCGGTGCAGACCGCGCTGCTGCGCGCGCTCGAGGTGTGGCCGCTGCGTGAGATCCCGGACGAGCCCGCGGCATGGCTGCGGCGCGTCGCGACGCATCAGGTGCTCGATGCCCTGCGACGAGAGCGCACGGCGACGAGCGCGATCGCCCGCGAGCCTCCCGAGGACACCCAAGCCCCCGAGGCCGTCTACCTCGAGAGCGAGGTGCACGACGATCTCCTGCGGATGCTGTTCGTGTGCGCCGATCCTGCGGTGCCGCACGAGGGTCGGCTGGTGCTCGCGCTCAAGACGCTCTGCGGATTCTCGACAGCGGAGATCGCTCTGCGTCTGTTCTCGAGCGAGGAGGCCGTGCACAAGCGGCTCCAGCGAGCTCGCGCGGTGCTCCGCGCGCGCGGGCCGGACCTAGAGACGCCGCCGCTCGCCGAGCTCGCGTCACGCCTCGCCACAGTGCACGAGACGATCTACCTGCTCTTCAACGAAGGCTACGGCTCGGCGCACGAGGACACGCCGATCCGTCGAGAGCTGGCGGACGAAGCAATCCGCCTCGGCCTGGTCCTCCGCGAGCATCCGGTCGGCGCGGCCCCAGAGACCGACGCGCTGCTCGCGTTGATGTGCCTTCACGCCGCGCGCTTCGACGCGCGGCTCGACGGATCGGGTGGACTGCTCCTCCTCGACGAGCAGGACCGAGCTCGCTGGGGCCACGCGCTCGTCGTCGCAGGCCTCGAGCACCTCAGGCGCTCGGCGGGCGGCTTCTCGACGTACCACCTCGAGGCCTCGATCGCGGCCGAGCACTGCCTCGCCCCGAGCTTCGCGGCGACACGCTGGGACCGGATCGTCCCGCTCTACGAGATGCTCGAGCGCGTCGCGCCCTCGCCGCTCTACACGCTGAACCGCGCGATCGCGCTCTCGCAGTGGAAGGGCGTCGACGCAGGGCTCGAGGTGCTGGAAGCGCTCCGTCCGCCCGCGTGGCTGCTCGTCTACTACCTCTGGGACGCGACGCTGGGCGAGCTCTACCGACGACGCGGCGACCGAGCTCGCGCGGTCGAGCACCTCACGCGGGCGCTCGACGCTGCACCGACCCACGCGGAGCGCGCGCTCCTCGAGCGACGCCTCGCGCTGGCGAGGTGAGCGTGTACCCCGAGGAAACGCGCGGACGGAAGCACGACATGCGATTGCGTGTCGGGTCGGGAGCGCCTCGGACGTCCTCTCGTCGGAGCGCCATCACGGGGCTCGGAGGAGACGAAGACATGAGCGAAGGATTCGTGTGGTTCCACAACGCGAGCGAGAAGCCCGAGGCGAGCGTCACGTTCTACGAGAAGGTCCTGGGCTGGAAGGCGGCCAGTGGACCGCCGGGAATGACCATGTTCGCCGGCGCATCGGGGCCGTTCGCGGCGGTCGCGCAGAGAGAAGGAAAGCCCAGCGGCTGGGTGCCCTACGTGAAGGTCCAGGACGTGGACGCCGCTGCGGCCAAGGCGGAGGCGGCGGGTGCCACCGTCGTCTCGCCACGGACCAAGGGCCCGGCGGGTGACTTCGTGGTGATCCGTGATCCAGGCGGGGCTACGCTCGCGCTCTGGCAGGCTGCGTGACCGAGCGACGCACGTACGCGCTCCTCATCTACGACGCCACCGATGGCGAGCCCATCGAGGCGGCGGAGGACCGCCGCGTGCTGAACGGCCATCGCGCCGTGCAGCGCGCGGCGGCAGCCGCAGGTGCGCTCCACG
>JAFLCL010000071.1 GCA_017303575.1 Deltaproteobacteria bacterium | reverse complement strand
AGCCACAGCGAGCGCGTGATGCCGGACGCGACACGCGCCGCCTCGACCAGCTCGACGGCGCCTGCACCCAGCGGGCCCTCGAGCATCACCAGCGCACCGGGCGCGCGCATGGCGGTCGACAGCGGCTCGACGAGCGCCCGCGTCGCCGACACCAGCGGTGGCGCCGCGAGGCCATCCAGGCTCGCGAGGCACGCGGCGCGACGCGGATGGCGTCGATCGATCGAGCCGGCACGCACGCCGCCTTGCGAGACTTGCCGCGTGAAGAGATAGGTGCCGGGCACACGATCGCGCAGCGAGCCATCGACGAGGATCTCACCGGGCTTGGCGCGCGCCGCGAGGAAGAACGAGTCGTCGAACGCGCTGCCGACCCGCACGCCAGCGTCCTTCCACGTCGGGGAGAGCGAGAGCGCGATGGAGAGGTCGTAGCCGTCCGCCTCGTCGAGCAGCTCCAGCCCGAGCTCCACGGCTTCCACAGCGTCGCTCGACGCGAACGAGCACACGAGCAGCCCCGACAGCTGCGCCTCGATCGTGCCGCCCCCCGCCCGGAGGCGCGCCTCGAGCGTGCGGATGGCACCGCTCAGCGAGTAGGTGCTCTCGCTGCGCGGCGGCCGAGATCGACGCGGCACGGCCTCCGCGCCGGAGGGCGGCGAAACGCGCGCCCAGAGGACGACGCGCTCGAGCTCTGCGCTCGCCAGATCCCCTGCAGACGCCGCGCTCACGCGCGATCACCCCTCCAGCTTGCGCTTGAGCGCCGCGAGCTCGTCCTCGACCACCGTGCCGCCGCTCTTGCGCTCGAGCGCACGGAACTTCGCGTCGACGGCGGCGCGCTCCGGGTCGTCGAGCACGGCGGACGCCTCGACCTCCGCCTCGAGCTGATCGATGCGACCGGTCAGACGATCCAGCCCGCCGAGGCTGCCCGTCGAGGAGCCACCGCTCGGCGCCTCGCGCGCGCTGCGGACCTGCGCGGCGAGCGTGGTCTTGCGTGCCTTGAGATCCTCGAGGCGCCGCTCGGCGTCCTCGATCGAGCTCTGCAGCTTGGTGGCCGCTGCGCCTGCTGCGTCGGCCTGCCGCTGCATGCCCTCGGCGTTGGCCTTGGCCTTGTGCTTCATCTTGAGGGCCTCGCGCGCGAGCTCCTCGTCCCCTGCACGCAGCGCGAGCACGGCCTTGTTCTCCCAGCCCGTGACCTCCTCGTTCGCCTCGATCACCTTCTTGTCGAGGCGCTTCGAGGTGCCGAGCTGCGTGACGAGATCGCCCTTGGCGCGCTTCAGCTCTCCGTCCATCTCGAGGATCGTCTGATCGAGCATCTTCGTCGGGTCCTCCGCGCTGTCGACCAGCGAGTTGAGGTTCGACTTCAGCACGCGATTGAATCGATCGAAGATGCTCATGGCTGCTCCAGGGACATTCGCCTCGGTGGACGCGACGGTCGACGAATCGTCACGCCGTCGCGCGATGCCATCAACCCAAAAGATCCCGTGAGCTTCGACGCTCGCGGCGATTCGGTCGACGTGATAGCGGTCCGCGCGCATGAACGACCCGACCGCTCCGAACCTTTCGCTCCCGGCTGCGAACGTCCCCTTCGCCGAGGGGCTGCGCGGAAAGACGCTGCTCGTCACCGGCGGCGCCGGCTTCATCGGGACCGCGCTCACGAAGGCGCTCTGCGAGACCAACCGCCTCCGCATCTTCGACAACCTGCGTCGCAACGCGCTCGCGGACACGGGCCTCGACAAGCACCCCAACGTCGAGCTGGTCGTCGGCGACGTACGCGACTTCGCGGCGCTGAAGAAGGCCACCGAGGGCGCGGACTACGTCGTGCACATGGCCTCCATCGCGGGCGTCGACACCGTGCTCAAGCACCCGGTGCTCACGATGGAGATCAGCCTCGAGGGCACGATGAACGCTCTCCGCGCCGCCAAGGAGGTGGGCAACGTCCAGCGCTTCATCGACTTCTCGACGAGCGAGGTCTTCGGCAGCTACGCGTTCCGCGTGCGCGAGGCCGATGTGACGAGCCTCGGCGCCGTGGGCGAGGCTCGCTGGACGTACGCGGTCTCGAAGCTGGCGACCGAGCATCTCGCGCACAACTACTGGAAGCAGTTCTCTCTTCCCACCTGCTCGATCCGCCCCTTCAACATCTACGGGCCCGGTCAGGTGGGCGAGGGCGCGATCCACGCGTTCGTCGTGCGCGCGCTGAAGAACGAGCCGATCACGATCCACAACGAGGGCGATCAGATCCGCAGCTGGTGTTACATCGACGACATCGTCGACGGCATCCAGCGCGCGCTCGTGCTCGACAGCGCGATCGGCCAGTCGTTCAACATCGGCAACGCGCGTAGCACCATCACGATCTACCAGCTCGCGCAGCTCGTCGTGCGCCTCTCGGGCGCGACCTCGCCGATCGAGTTCGTGAAGTGGGACTTCCCCGACGTGGAGCTCCGCGTGCCCGACGTGAAGAAGGCCGAGCGCCTCCTCGGCTTCCGCGCGCACGTGGATCTCGAAGAGGGCATCTCGCGCACGCTCGCGTGGTACCGACAGAAGCTCGGTCTCTGAGCAGCGGGCGCGGGGCTGTCTGGGTTGTTGACGCGGGGGCCTCGCGGACACGAAGATCCTCGGCCCGCATGACGAAGTCCCAGAGCGTGCGAACGATCTCGCTCGAGTCCGTACGCGCCGATGGCTGGTTCGAGCGTCTGGGGGCGGGATCCGCCGCGTTCGCGCAGCTCTGCCAGATCGTGGGCGATCGCTTCGTGGCGTTCTCGATCGTCGCGGGCCTGCGCATCACGGCCCTCCAGGTCGATGGGCGGAACGCGGAGCGTTCGAACATCGAGTTCGGTCTGGGAGAAGAGGGGCCCACGCAGCGCATGACGCTCGGGGACTTTCGTCGTCGGCTCGCGAACGCGCTGATCGGCGAAGACGACCCGCCGGCCACGCTGGACCTCGATGTGTCTCCCGAGGCCCTGCAGGCCTTCCTCGGTGTGCGGAACGTGTTGCTCGCGCCGGTGCTGGGCATCGAGCTGCTCGAGCTGCGCGTGCCCGACGACGCGGAGCTCGGCGCGCGCGTGTCGTGTCGCGTGGACGAGCTCGATGCCGACCTGAGCGTCGAGGAGCTGCGCGAGGTCGTGCGCGAGCGCATCCGCGCCGAGGCGGACAAGTACCGAACGGCACAGCCTTTCGCGCTCGATCTCGCAGTGATCCCCGAGGCGGAGTCTGCCGCCGCCGAAGGACGACACGAGCGGGTGGTGTCGTTGCTCGGTGGCTGGCCTGGCCCGCTGTCGATGATCCTCCGCACGCCCGAGGGCATGTCGATCACCGACGAGCCGCGGCGCGGCATCGTGCGCGCGCTCGGTCTGCTCGGCTCCGCATACGCAGCGCTCGGCCGCAACGACTGGGCCGAGGACGTGCTGCGCCTCGGCATCCAGTGGGGTGGCGACGGCGCGCACGGGGCGGACCTGTTCCGGCGGCTCGGCGAGGCCTACATGGGCAACGAGCGATCGGGCGAAGCGATCGGCCTGCTGCGTCGCGCGCTCGCGCTGTGGGACGCCGACACGAGCGAGAGCCCCGCGTCGCTGCGAGAGGCCCGCGCGCTCACGCACGCTGCGCTCGCACGCGCGTTCTCGCTGCGTGGAAGGCACATCGCGACGCTGGTCTCGATCGAGAGCGCGCTGTCGTTCGGTGCGGATGCCGCGAGCTTCGCCGACACGCGCGCCGCCGCCGAGGCCGCCCTCGGTCCGCACTGGGCTCGGCTTCGCGCGCACCTGATCGGCGAGATGCCCGAGGTCGGCTGATCGTGGTCGCGCGGCTCGGTCGCGGGCTCGTGCCGCCGCTGGTGCTGCTGTCCGGATGGCTGATGGGCTGTGGCGCGAGACCTGCGCGGCCGCTGGTTCTCCTGCCCGACGAGCCCGTCGTCTCGATCGACTCCCCCGCGCCATCGCCCGACGCTCCGCTCTCGGACGACGACGTCGCGCACGATCTCGCCGTCGTGCTCGACGTCCTCGAGCACGAGCACGAGGGCGGTGCGTTCGTCACGCCGCAGACGTTCGAGGGCCTGCGCGCGCGCTTGGGCGAGATCACACGACGCTCCCACACCGCGCACTCGTTCTGCGACGCGCTCGGCAGCGCGCTCACGTCGCTGATCGATCCGAGCGTGCGCGTGAGCCTCGATCGTGACCTCGCGCACCGCTGCCGCGGCGACGAGGGCACGGCGGGCGGCATCGCGTACCGCGGTGCACGCATGGGCGACGGCATCGCGGCACACGCCGGCGCGCTCCACGCCGTGAGCGTCGAGATCGCGCAGGTGCCCGTCGTGGTGCTCGGCGTGCGCGCGTTCGAGCCTCTCGAGGACCCCGCGTGGGCCGGTCTCGAGCTGTCGCTCGCGGCCGCGGAGAGCACGAACGCGCTCGTGATCGATCTTCGAGGCGCACGAGGAAGCGACCCCTCGGCGCTCGCCCCGCTCCTCGTGGCGTTCACGGAGGACGCCCCGCTCACGGACGTGCACGTCTCCTCCACGCCGCGCGGGGTAGCCCTGCGCGCCGGCGCGCGCGCGCTCGGTCTCGGCGATGCCGCGTCCGTGGAGACGGCGCTCACGCGACTCACGCAGCCGTTCGCTCCGCGCGCGAGCCCGCTCCCGGAGACCAAGCGAGACATCCTCGTGTTGATCGACGACGCGTGCGAGGAGGCCTGCGAGCTCGTGGCGCGCGTGCTCCAGACGCATGCGCGCGCGCAGGTCGTGGGGCAGGTCGGCTGGCAGCATCGGCTCTCCACGGGAGATCCGGGTGTGCTCGTGCTCCCGCACACAGGCGTACGCCTCGCGATCCCGCTGCGCGCCGTGGTGGTCTCGGCGTCGATCGCGCGGGCGACGGGTGACCGAGGCTCGTGGTTCGATCGTCGCAGCTATGGAAACGAGGACGCTCCGACGGAGCAGGCGGATGCCTTGCCGAGCATGGTGCAGGCGGTCGCCGAGCGTGCGTCGCGTCGCGCGCGTCTCGCCCGCCTCGCGGAGCAGCCGGTCCCCGACTGCGCGACGTTCCCTCGTGCGACGAGCCTCGAGTCGATGCCGATCGAGGCCCGACACCGCCTCGAGAACCTCCACACGCACGAGGCGGCGACGCGGTGGGTCGACGTGTACGTCGATCTCCCGCCTACGCCGGCGAGCCAGCTCGTCCGCACGTGTCCGGGTCTGCACGTGAACAGCGTGACGCCCATCGGCGAGCCGGGGCTCGATCAGACGATCGTTCACGTGACCTACGAGGAGCTCCTCGACGTCACGCGCCTCGTGGGGCCCGAGGCCGTGAGCCGCATCGTCCTCCGCGAGCCGCAGCGCGACCACATCGACACGGAGTGAGGCCACTCAACGTCTTGGCGCGTACCTCGCGAGGTAGCGCCACATGAGGAAGCGGCGGAACCACACGGTGAACGCGAAGAGGTCGAAGCAGATCGGGCCGAGCACCAGCAGCGAGCGCGCGCCGAGGCTCACGCCGTGGGGGAAGTCGCGCAGCGGACGGTAGACGCGGAGCGCGGTCCTGCCGCTCGCCTCGTCCTTCGCACCGAGGAGCGTGAGCACGTTCTTCGCGATCGCGCCCGCTTGCACGATCGCCTCGATCGCGCGGCGCATCGCGCGGATCGGCGTCGAGCCCTCGTAGATCTGCACGATGTCGCCGCCCGCGAAGACACCTGCGTGCGTGAGTGCGCTCGGCGCGTCGTCGCTCAGACACTCGAGGGTGGGGCTCACACGCAGCCAACCCTGCGCGTCCGTCGAGAGGCCGAGCGTGCGCGCGATCGGCGGCGGGGTGACACCGACCGACCAGATCACGAGGTCGAACGCGGGCTCTGACATCTCGTCATGGCCATGGATGCGCGCGGTCCCATCCGCGTCGATCTGCATCGAGCATCCGAGGCGCACGTCCACGCGCTGCCGCTTCAACACACGAAGGGCCGCGCGCGACACGAAGGGCGTGAGGCCCTCGAGGAGGCGCTCGCCGCGCTGCACGAGCGTGACGGTCACGTCCTTCTTGTCCGTGGCCCACACCGCGAGCTCGCCCGCGAGCTCGCAGCCCGAGATGCCGCCGCCCACCACGGCGATGCGCGCGGCTCGATCGCCGAGCGCGAGGAGCGCCGCGTGCACTGGCGCGAGCTCGCGCGCGAACTTCAGTCCTGTGGGGTGCTCCGTTCGTCGTGTGGGAGGCGCGCTCTCCCCTCGGCCCGACGAGCCCTCCGCGCTGATGCGCGGCGGCGGCGCCACGTCCGAGCCGAGCGCGACCACCACCGTGCGACCGCGCAGCGTGCGCCCCGATGCGAGCGTGACGGTGCGCCGCTCGGGATCGAGCCCGATGATCTCGCCGACCACGTACTCGCCGCCGTGGCTCGTCACGTACGTCTGGGTGTCGAGCGTCGACTCCTCGACCGTGAGGCGCGCCGTGAGCCGCTCGTGACAGAGCGGGATGTAGTCGTGCTTCGCCAGCCGATCGACGACCGTGAAGCGCGGCATCGCGCGCCCCGATCGACGAAGCAGCTGATGCACCAGCTCCACCCCGAGCAGGCTCCCGCCGAGGATCAGCACGTCGGTGTCGAACGCGCCGCTCGCCGTCGTGCCGTCCTGCACGGTGGTCAGCCGGGGATGCGCCAGGTGGTGCCCGTCGGCCCGTCCATCAGCTCGACACCCATCGCCACGAGCTCGTCTCGCAGCTGATCGGCCTTGCCGAAGTCCTTGCCGTCGCGCGCTGCCTTGCGCGCAGCGATGCGCGACTCGACGTCGGCGTCGGTGATCCCGCGTGCCTTGGTGCGCTTGTCGCGCAGCGCTCGGAGGAACATGGGTGCGTTGGCGAGACCGAGGCCGAGCTCGCGACCGAGCAGGTCGAACGCGGCGGTCGCCGCCTCGAGGGCGGGCGCGGGCGCCGTGCCCTTCTTGCGGCGTGTGCCCTCCACGAGCTCGTTCACCGCCTTGAGGAGCTCGCTCAGCGCCGCCAGCGCTTGCGGCATGTTGAGATCGTCGTCGAGCGCGGTGCCGAGGCTCGCCCCGAACGTCGCGATTCCGTCCGGCACGACTCCCTCGGCGACGATGCGCGAGGGATCGATCGACGCGAGCCGCTCGCGTGTCTCGTACAGGTACTCGAGGCGCTTCTCGCTCTCGTCGAAGAGGGGAAAGCCCATCACGTGGCCCGCGTCGTCGAGCGTCACGTCGAAGTTGAGCGGTGAGCGGTAGTGCACCGTCATCATCGCGTAGCGCATCGACTCGGGCGCGTAGCGCGTGAACAGCTCTCGTGCGGTGAAGAAGTTGCCGAGGCTCTTCGACATCTTCTCCTTGTCGACCTCGACGAACCCGTTGTGCATCCAGTGGCGCGAGAGCGGCGCGCGGTTGCCCGCCTCGCTCTGCGCGACCTCGTTCTCGTGATGGGGAAAGACGAGGTCGAGCCCGCCCCCGTGGAGATCGAGCGTCGCGCCGCAGTGCTTGTTGCACATCGCCGAGCACTCGATGTGCCAGCCCGGACGACCATGCCCCCACGGGCTCGCCCAGCCCCACGCGTCCGCGTCCTGGCCCTTCCACAGCGCGAAGTCTGCGGGGTGCTTCTTGCGCTTGGTCTCTTCGTCCGAGAGGCGTCCGCTCGCGCCCTCGACGAGCGCCTCGACGGGCCGATGCGAGAGCTTTCCGTAGCCTTCGAACGAAGGGACGTGGAAGTACACGTCGCCGTCCACCGCGTACGCGTGGCCCTTCTCGATGAGCCCCTCGACGAACGCGACGATCTCGGGGATGTGGCCCGAGACGGTCGGCTCGACATCGGGATCGACGTTGCCGAGCGCGCGCATGTCCTCGTGGAAGTGCGTGGTGAAGCGCGCCGCGAGCTCGGTCGGTGTCTCGCCGCGCTCCTTCGCGCGGTGGACGATCTTGTCGTCCACGTCGGTGATGTTGCGGACGTACTTGAGCTCGACGCCGCGGGCGCGCAGGTGTCGCGCGAGCACGTCGTAGATCACGTAACAGCGCGCGTGCCCGACGTGCGCGTAGTCGTAGACGGTCGGACCACACACGTAGATGCGCGCCTTGCCCGGCTCGGCCGGGGCAAAGGGCTGCTTCTTCGCGGTCATCGTGTCGTAGAGCGTGATCGTCATGGGAAGGACGGCCTTGTAGCGCGAGCCCGCGGAAACGCGAAGCAGCGCGCCATCCCTTCGAGACGCGACGGGCGAACCTATCGGACGTCTCGGACGGATCAGCGAATGCGATCGGCGAGCGACACGGCGGCGGCCGCCTTGGTCGTCCGTCCGCTCGCCACGCCCAGCGTGAGCTCGACGAGCTGGTCCTCGTCGAGGTCCAGATCGTGGTCGTTCAGGTACACGAACAGGATCATCGCGGCGGCCGCCACGCGCTTGTTGCCGTCGACGAAGGGATGGTTCTGCGCGAGATGAAACAGGTACGCAGCGGCCATCTCGGGAAGCGTGGCGTGGAGGTAGTGGCCATCGAACGAGGCCTCCGCCGAGGCGACGGCGGACTCGAGGAGACCGAGGTCGCGGATGCCGGTGCCGCCGCCGTAGAGCTCGATCTGCTCTGCGTGGATCGCGAGCACCTCCTCGAGGCCGAGGAAGCGAACCTTCACTTCGCCATCCTCAGTTGTCCGCGGCGCAGGCGCCGCGCGCTGTGGGCGCTGCCCCCAGACCCCGTACAGCCGTTCGATCCCGAGAAACGATTGTTTCTCGGTTTCTCACTTGGCCAGCCGCTTGAAGGCGCCCGCGTACTTCGCGTGCATTCGCTCCTTCGCCGCCGCGACCTTCGCCGCCTCACGCTTGCTGGGCGCGGGCGCGATCACCACGACACGGCCGTTCGTCGACACCTCGACGGGCTCGTCGGGATCGAGGTTCGCCGCCTCGAGGAGCTGCTTGTCGAGGACGAGCGCGACGCTGTTGCCGGTGCGTGTGAGGTGCTTGATCACGGTACGTACAGACTAGCACCGCCGTACGGATGGGCTCGGTCAGCGGTCGGCGGGGCGAGGGGCTGCGAGGTAGGCGACGGTGAAGAGCGCGCCGAACACGAGCGTGACCATCCAGGCCTTCGAGTGGGCGAGTGGATCGATGAACGTCGGCAGCACGTCGCTCAGCACCGCGCGCGGGTGGAGCACGGCGTCCCAGCTGTTCAGGCGCACGAAGCGACCGAGGTAGATGCCGAAGCCGCTCGCGAAGGTGGCCATGCCCAGCAGCACGAACGTGACGCGTGGTCCGAACAGCACGAGCAGCGTCTCGCGTGCCTCCCGCAGCGCGGCGACGCCGAGCACCACGCCCGCGATGGCGGCGCTGCCGAAGAGCGCGATGTCGAACCAGAACGGAGCACCGGGCCGCGCGCGGAGGTGGATCAGATCGGTGACGACGTAGGGCGCGTTCGGCAGGAACAAGACGCACCCAGCGAGGAGGCCGATCGCGATGCCGTTGCGCTGCCGGCGGTGGGCATACGAGGCGGCGATCGCGAGGCCGAGCGGGATCGCGGCGAGCACGAGGTTGAACACGAGGAAGCCCAGGCGTGTCGATCCCGTCCGCTGCCAGCGCGCGATGAACAGCGCCGCGGTGAAGAGGAACGGGAGCACGGCCCGGGCATGGACGCGGAGGGACTCGACGGCGCGCTGCATATGGGGCGCGGAACGGTGCGCGAGCGACGCGTGATTCCCGCGACGTGGGAACCTTCCGCGAGTCGTCGAACGAGTCACCCGACCCGTCGTCGACGGGGGGTCAGGTCGCCTTCTCCACCTCGAGGCAGACGAGTCGGTAGAGGAACGAGTCGGCGGCGTCGTTGCCGACCAGGCCGTACTCGCAGAACTCGCGCTCCGCGAGGAACGTGGCGATCGACGCGGGTCGCGCGAGCCACGCGTCGTCGGGGATCGCGTCGCAGAGGTCCGAGAGGTCGCTCGTCTCGTCGTCCATGAGGCCGCCGCCGTCGGGCGACGCCGGCACGAAGGTCACGCCGTCGCGGAGTGCCCGAGCGTCGTCGTCCGTGAACGAGCCAGCGAGGCGCGCGAGGTAGACCCCGGGCGCCGTCGCCTCCCAGTCGTGGCTCGTCGGACGCACGAAGTCCTCGAGGCGCCGCGCCGCCAGGCAGGCGCGCACGGTCACTCGGTATCCGGCGGCGACGAACGCCTCCGCGAGATCCCGGTCGGAGCCGCGCAGCGCGTGGAGCGACGACGCTGTCGAGCCCTCGACGCCGATCACGGCGCGCGCACACGGAACGAACAGCGGCTGCGCGGCGGGATGCGGTCTCGTGCGAGCGTACGGTGAGCGTGAGGCAGGCATCGCGAGGTCCGCGATCTCGCGGACGACGTCCGCCATGCGCTCGGGTGCTTCGAGGTCGACACGCGCACGTCCGCTTCGCTCGAGCGCGTAGGTGAGCGTGACGCGCGCGCCGCGTCGCACGACCTCGACGGCGTGATCGACGTCGGTGAACATCGCGGCCCACCGCAGCTGGTTCGGGGCACATGGGCCGCTCCAGTCGATGGTCTCGTCGCCGACTCGGAGCGCGCCTCCCTCGTGCTCGATCGGCAGCGCCACGATCAGGGTCGCCACGAGGTCCGCGGTCTTCGGCGTGTCCTTGTGCCGCGCGAAGTGCCCGCCGATGGGATAGAGGACGACGTCCGTGAGCCTCGCCGAGAGGTGCTCGCGCGGCGAGAGCGACGCCTCGATCGAGGGCAGGAGGCTCGCGGGATCGAAGCCTCGTACGCTGACCGCGCCCCGCGCGGTGAGGCGCACCGCGCTGCGCACGGTGGGGTCCAGGCGCGTCTCGTCTCCGACGCCGAACGGTGCGGCCTCGCCGTGGGCGAGCAACCACGAGACGAACGCGTGATCGTCGGCGCGGTGCGCGCTGCCATCGGGCAGCGAGAGGACGAGCGGACTCTCGACCGTGATCGTGCCCACGCAGGACACGCGCGCGTCCATTCCTGCCATCGCCCGAAGAAGGCCTTCTCTGCTCATGGGAACGGAGAGATGCCGTCGCGAGAGCGTCCGGACAAGCGCGTCGTCGTCCGTCGCGCCGCGAATGCAGCGTCCGTACGGGGTCGTGGTACACGCGGCGGCGCATGTCGGCGCTCTCGGGATCGCTCAGCTACCAACGCTTCTTCGTCGAGACGAAGCTCCCCCGTGACTTCGTGTCCAAGTCGCACGACGCGATCCTGAAGCACGCGCTCAAGCCGCTCAGTCCGAACGAGCCGGATGCGGAGCGCTCGGGGTGGTGCGTGATGGGCGAGCCGATGGACATCGAGCTCGATCGGTCGCGCATCTTCCTCGACGGCTTCCTCAACCTCGGCCTCCGCACGGACAAGTGGGCGATCCCTTCGGCGCTCTTCAAGACGCGCCTCCGCGAGGTGGAGGCGCAGGAGAAGGCGCGTCGCGAGCGTGATCGGCTCGGTCGTCGCGAGAAGGCGGAGATCAAGGAGCTCGTCACGCGCGAGCTGCGCAAGAAGCTCCTGCCCTCGATCCGCGCCGTCGATCTCTCCTGGTCGCTCGAGGAGAACGTGGTCCGCTTCTTCACGCACTCGAAGAAGACGACCGACACGATGATCGATCTCTTCCAGAAGACGTTCGGCTTCGAGCTGGTGCCCGAGTCGCCGTTCACGCTCGGCCGTCGCCTGGGCTTCTCGGATGCACAGCTCGAGGCGTGGGAGGACATCGAGCCGACGTCGCTCTTCGTCGAGGCGCGCTCGACCGAGGGCGCGCAGGCCGCGCAGAAGAAGGGAGCGCGCTGATGCAGCTCATCGACTTGGTGGAGAAGCGACGCTTCGTCGGACGCGAGCTGCTCTTGTGGCTGTGGATGGAGTCCGAGCTGAGCGAGGCCACGCTCTCGACGAGCGAGCACGGCAGCTTCGGGCTCTGGATCGAGAAGAAGCTCGTGCTCTCGCTCGGCGAGGAGAGCACGCGCATCTCGGCGCCGATGCCGGGGCTCGGACGCGAAGCGAAGGAAGCGCTCCAGCGCGGTCAGCTCCCCGAGGCCGCAGGCATCCGCATCGCGTGGAAGGACGACGAGACCGCGCTCGCGATCGACGCCGAGAGCTTCGCCGTGCGCGGCCTGAAGCTCCGCACCTTGCTCGACAAGGCCAACGGTGACGGCGAGACGACGACGTTCGGCGGTGATCTCGTCGACGAGATGTCAGGCAAGAAGCCGGGGCGACCGAAGAAGAAGAAGGTCGTCGACGAAGAGCGCGAGCGCGATCTCGAAGAAGAGGCCGCGTTCCAGGAGCGCATGACGATGACGCGCGAGCTCGAGGACCTGCTCGCCACGCTCTACCGAGACTTCCTCGCGCTTCGCCTCAGCAAGACGTGGGGCGCGGTGATCGTCCCGACGATGAAGCGCTGGGCCGCAGGCGAGCACGTGGATGGCGACGCCTACCAGAAGGCCAAGCGCGGCGGCGGCAAGACCAAGCGCTGATCAAGCGGTGGGCGTGCCGCGGTAGACGCCGCCTGTCGGGAGCGGGCCGCCTCGCGCGACCGACCACGTGGTGGGGAGCTCGCGCGCGAAGGTGACGCCGATGCCGATCACCGAGAGCACGAGCGCGATCACGCCGCTGAGGCGGGAGACGTCGATCCACAGCGCGAGCAGCGCGACCACGCCGAGGGTGGCGAGGTAGCCGCCGTACGACATCGCGAGGAACTGCCTTCGCGTGCTGGTCTCGACGTCGAAGAAGAAGAGGAAGAACGTCACGAGGGAGCTCGGCGCGTGCGCACGACCGCCCGAGAGCAGCGTGCCGGCGAGGTGTCCCCACTCGTGCGCGAGGAAGCCTGCATAGGGCACGAACAATCCCGCCGTGACGCCGATCGCGAGCCCGAGCACGCCGCGATCGGCGAGCGACGCGTCGAGCCACACGAGGCCGAGGGTGATGGAGAGGAACAGCACGTCACGGATCGCGAACGGCAGGAACGGACGCATCGGGCCTGACTGTATCCGCTACCGTCTCGCGTGCGCATCGCCTGGTGCAGCGACGTCCACCTCGATCACCACGCCGAGAACAGACGCGCACGCTTCGCCGCGCATCTCGAGCGTCGGGGGTGACGTCATGATCCTCGTGTGGCGGACTACGGCCCCATCGGCATCGCTGGCATGCTCGACACGATGCGCCCGGCCCTCTCGTGATCGAGGGTCAGGAGAACGCCCTTTCGGATTCTCGAAGACCATGCCCCGCGCCTCTCTCGACCGACCGCGCACCGTGCCCCTCGATGGGGCGATCGTGACGTTCGATCGACGCACGGGCGTCGCGCTGATCGCCGAGGGCGAGGAGACCCGCGACCTCGTCATGCAGGCGCCGCGTGTGGTGCAGATGGGCATCACCAACGCGTGCAACTTCTCGTGCGACTACTGCTCGCGGCCGCTCGACGCGGCGAGCGAGTGGACGGCGGCGAGCGCGTTCGACTTCCTCGCCGAGATGGCGGAAGCAGGCACGCTCGAGGTCGCGTTCGGCGGTGGGGAGCCCTTCGCGTTCAAGGGCTTCGTCGAGCTGTGTGAGCGGCTGCATCGCGAGACGCCGCTCGCGGTGAGCGTGACGACGAACGGCTCGCTCCTCACGGATGCGAACCTCTCTCGGCTCGCGCCCGTGCTCGGCCAGCTGCGCCTGTCGCTCCACGACGAGCGTGACTGGCGCCTGCCGCTCGCATGTCTCGGGCGATCGACGGTGCGCTTCGGCGTGAACCTCTTGGTGACCCCCGAGGTGCTGCCCCGCATGGAGTCGATGGTGCTCGAGGCCGTCGCGCTCGGCGCGCGTGACGTCCTGTTGCTCGGCTACCACGGGCCCGACGCTCGCCAGCACCTGTCGCCGACGCAGGATCGCGCGCTCGCGCGCTCGATGCGCTTGCTCGCCCGCGCGACGCGAGTTCGGTTCGCGGCAGACGTGTGCTTCGGTGAGCGGCTCGGCCCGCTGCCGACGGAGAAGCTCGGCGCACCTCGCAGCGACTGCGGTGCCGGTCGCGACTTCGTCGTGGTCACGAGCGATCGGACGATGCGCCCCTGCAGCTTCCATCGCGACGCTGTCGCGTTCGCCGATGCGCGTGCGCTGATCGAGCTCTTCGCGCGCGAGCGCCTCCGTTGGACGCGCGCCGTTCCCGAGCGCGGCTGTGCGCGACACGTCGTCGAGGAGGCCAAGCATCGTCTGCCCGTGTGGGAGGAGGAGCTCCGATGAAGATCCGTGTGATGCAGGCGTTCTCGGGGAACAACTCGGGCTCGTACGTGCTCCTCGGGAGCTTCGAGGACGCGGCGCGTGTGGACGCGCTGAGCGTGGAGCTTTCGGAGGTGTTCGAGGCCCACGCGCGCTGGCTGGCGGACCGCTCCGCCATGGGCCCGCGCTCACCGCTCGCGGAGCTCGCGACCAAGCACGGCATCGAGACCGAGCCGAACGTCGGCGCGATGGACGACTGGCCCACCTACGGGTCGATGCCCGCCGTGGTGGGGCTGGGGTCGCAGCTGCTGATCTTCGTCGACTACGCAGTGACGTTCCCGCGCTTCCTGGGCGAGCTCGTCTACAGGAACGGCGGTCGCGTGGGCGCCGAGGTGAACCACGGCCACGAGGCGATCGTGCTCGTGCACGAGATCTGGAAGAAGGACGGTTGGAACGATCGGGACGCGATGGAGCGAGCGCTCGCCGCGTGCCGTCTCGACGTCGAAGAGGGTCCGTTCGCCGCGCTCCACGACGAGGGCGAGGATGCGACGCGGAGACCGAAGCCGATCGTGCGACAGGGCGATTGGCCCGGCATGATCACCCTCGTGCATGCGCCCATCGACGTGGCCGCGGGCGCTGCGGCGGTGCGTGCGCTGGTGGAGCGCCATGGGCTCGAGCAGCGTCTGCGGCTGTTCGAGTCGCCGCGGTCCGAGGATCCGCTGAGCGCGTTCCGCGTGACGTGACTACTCGAGCCTGCGCGCCGAGAGACGTCCGCCGCCCTCGCGCGCCACGCCGGACAGCGAGCCGTCGTCCGCGATCTGGAGATCGTAGTGGTCGGCGGAGATCAGCGAGTCGTCGGTGACCGACTGACCATCGAGGGCGATCGAGCCCGGCGCCGAGAACGTGCCCGTGACGTACTCGGTGGCCGTCTCACCGACGCGCGCCGTGTACATCTCGTCGGGTGTCTCTGCGAGCGTCCATCGGATGGCGCCGCGGATGGTGCGGCCCTCGCGCGCGAGATCGAGCACGAGACGGTAGCGCCAGCCGTCGCCGGACCACGTGCCGAGGAAGCGTCGGTCGGCGCCATCGGGAAACGGCGTGCCGTCGTCGACGACCGAGCCGACCGACACTGTCTCGTGCTCGTCGGGTCCGGCTTGCGTGCCGGGGACCACGCGTCGTGTCGCGCCACCGTCGAAGCCTGCGTCGGGCAGCTCGACGGGCGCGTCGTGGCCGGCGTCGACGATCACGATGGCTGCATCGGGTCGCGCGGCGGTCGGAGGTGGTGGTGCCTCCGAGGGAAGAAGGAAGAGGACCGCGAGGCCGAGCGCCATGAGCATGCCGAGCACCAGGACCGCCCCGATGACTCCGATCACGCCCCAGCGCACGGTGCCTTCCGTGGTGGGCGCGGCGACGTGCTGCCCGTGATGGATCGGCGGTGGCGGGTGCGGGAGGTAGGGCGTCGGATGCGGCGGGAGCGACGGCGTCATCGGCGACGTCGTGAGGGCCTGCGCCATCGGCATGGCGTGTCCGTAGGGACCGGGGGAAGGGGAGTGCGAAGAAGGTGCGAACGACCCTGCGTTCGCAGGAGCGCCCGCGTGCGGCGAAGCGAGGGGCACGCCGGGCGGCAGTGATCCTCCGAGGATCGTCGGCGGGATGAACGGCCCGCTCTTCTCGGTGTTCTGGGGGACGTAGTGCGGCGCGGAGGGTGGGTCGTACGCGGGCTGGAACGACGTGCGCGGGAGCGGCGTCGGCACGGTGGCCGATGCGATGGTGTCGGCGGGTCCGCTCGACGCCGTCGCGCCGCTCGGGGGAGGCGGGACGGACGGCATCGCCACGGTCTGCGGGATCATGCGTCGCGCCGAGCTGGCCTCGATGAGCGAGAAGTACGGCGTGAGCGACGCGATGGCCTGCGTCGCGTCGACGAAGCGTTGGTCGTGGTTGCGCGCGACACAACGAAAGAACCACGCGTCGAACGCGGGCGGCACGAGGTGACCGAGGCCCATCTGCACCGCGCGCACCGAAGGTGGATCGAGCGGGAGCACGAGCACCTCGGTGAACACCGGTGTGAGCGCGATCTCGGCTTGGTTGCCTGCGCGCCAGTAGCTGCGACCGGTGAGCATCCAGAACGCCATCAGCCCCAGCGCCCAGACATCGGTCGCGGGCCGCAGGCGCGTGCCCGACTCGGTCTGCTCGGGCGCCATCCACAGCGGGGAGCCCATCGCGGAGGTGCCCGTCGCGCTCGTGTGGTTGTCGTGCGTGACCTTCGCGATGCCGAAGTCGAGGATCTTCACGATGAAGGGCACGCCGCGGCGCTTGCTCGTCGAGATGAAGACGTTCTCGGGTTTGAGGTCGCGGTGCACGATGCCGCGCGCGTGCGCGGCGCCGAGCCCCTCGCAGAGCTGCGAGATCACCTCGTAGGTCTCGTGCGGCGGCAGGCACCCACGCTGCCTCACGTGCTCCGCGAGGTCGACGCCCTCCAGCAGCTCCATCGCGATCCACGGCATGCCCGTGGGCTCGTCGATGCCCGAGGCCACGACATCGACGACGTGCTCACTCTCGATCTGGCTGCCGATGCGCGCCTCGAGCACGAAGCGCTCGCGCGCGCGCGCGTCAGGGATGAGCTGCGGCTGCATCACCTTCAGCGCGCGTCGCTTCCCGGTCGAGAGCTGCTCGACGGCATACACGGCGCCCATGCCGCCTTCGGCGACCGGCGAGACCACGCGGAAGTCGCGCGCGAAGATGGTTCCGGCAGCGAGCTTCACGGCGTGATCACGAGGCTAGTCGTCGTCCTCACCAGCCCCACGGCGGCCACTCGGGGGGGCGTGCTGCACCGCCCGCGACACCGGCGGCCGGCGCGGGCGCGGGGCGCACGTTGACGTCGAGGTGCACGGGACCGCGAGAGCTCGGGTCCATCGCGTCGAGCACCACGAAGTACGTGCCCGCGGGGAGCGTCATCGTGACGTCGGTGCCGCTCTGCGCGGGCGCCGAGACGCAGCGCTCGACCGCGGAGGTGCACTGACGGCGCAGCTCGAGACCGACCTCGAAGTCGGCGGCCACGTGGAAGAAGACCTCCGAGGCCGCCGCGAGGGTGAGGGAGTAGACGACATCGCCGCCGGGCCCGCCGCTGCCGCAGCTCAGCTGCGACGCGCCCTCCGTAGGCTCGAGCACGCCGGTGAAGCGGCCCGTGGTGATCGCCTGCGCCGCGGCGCAGCGGCTCGTCATCTCGCCGAGGTTCTCGGGCAGCGGACCGCCGTGGATCGACGAGGGAATCGACGAAGGCGCCGCGACGGGCGTGCCGCCCACGCCGCTCAGCATGTCGAGGCGCAGCGTGTAGGTGCCCTCACCGCCGCCGTAGCCATCGACCACGATCTCGTAGCGCTGGCCCGCGATGAGCGAGCCTTCGATCTCCGAGGCGCGCGTCGAGCCCGTGTCGTCGTTGCACATCAGCGGATCGGGCGCGCCCACTGGATAGACGGCGAGCACGCCGTCGTAGTCCGAGTCCATGTGGATGCGGTAGGTCGCTGTCGTGGGCGCGGTGAAGGTCCAGATCTGCTCGGGTGTGCCCGGCGCCGAGCCGCAAGGCGGCACACGCACGTCGGCGCCGCCGACCGTCGATCCCTGTACCGTCTGGCCCGCGACGATCGGCCCCGTGGGACGCGCGATCGGGTGCGTCGCGGTCAGCTGGTAGCTGCCCATCCCGCCCGCGAACCCATCGAGCACGATCTGGTAGGTGTGACCGGCGCTGAGCTGCACGCCGACGCGCGAGGAGCGCGTGGACTGATCGTCGTCGTTGCAGCCGAGCGAGCTGCCGTTCTCGTACACCGCGAGCACACCGTCGTAGTCGGTCTGCGTGCGGAACACGTAGTTGCCGTCCTCGGGCGGCGTGAACGTGTAGGTCACGTCCGGCGTACCAGGCTGCGAGGCGCCGCACGGGAGCTGGATCGTGTCGGGCGCGCCGATGGTCGTGCCCTGCGCGACCTGTCCGAGCGCGAGCGCGCCACCCGACGCCGACTGTGCGCCGAGGTGATCGACGGTGAGCTGGTAGCTGCCTTGGTTCGCGCCGAAGCCATCGACGACGACTTGGTACGTGCGGCCGGCCTCCATCGAGGTCGTCACCCGCGACGCGCGAGTCGAGCCGTCGTCGTCGTTGCACCCGAGCGACGTCGCGCCGTCGAAGATCTCGAGCGTGCCGTCGTAGTCGGTCTGCGTGTGGAACACGTACACGCCGGACTCGGTCGCTGTGAACGTGTAGGTGACGTCCGGTGTGCCCACGGTGGGCGCACCGCACGAGAGCTGGCGCGAGTCGGCGCCCCCGACCGTCGATCCGCTCACGGGCGAGCCCACACGCAGCACGTTGCCGCCCGGCGGCGGCGCGATGCCTCCGGAGCCGCCGTCGTCGAGCTGCACGGTGAGCGTGAAGCCGCCGCTGTTCGATCCGTAGCCGTCGACCACGACGTCGTACGTGACGCCCGCCTGCGCATCGAACGCCAGGCGTGAGCGCGCGGTCGAGCCGTCGTCGTCGTTGCATCCGATCGGCTCGCCCGTGCCGCCATGCGGATAGATCGCGAGGACAGCGTCGTAGCTCGACTGCGTGCTCGCCACGTAGCGGCGCGTCTCGGGCGCCGTGAAGAAGTAGCGGCGCTCGGGGGTCCCGTCGCCCGAGCCGCAGCCCGGCGTCACGGCGCTCGTGCCGCCGTTCGTGTCGCCGGACACCTGCTGTCCCACGGAGAGTGTTCCGTCGTCTCCGCTGCCGCGCGCTTCTCGCGCGAGGATCACGAAGGCAGAGCAGCCCGAGAGCGGTGTCGCGAGGGCCAGCGCGATGCAGGGAAGCGCGAGGCGCGACGAGACGGGAGACGGTGTGCGCATGGAGGTCCGTTCGACGTTCGAGGCAGCGGAACAGTCTTTCCCGTCGCGTCCACGCGAGGGCGCCGCGGCCAAAGAGCCATGTATCATGCCGCTCCTCATGGCGTCGTCGCGAGGGCCCCTCTACCGGAACGGAATCTGGCCCGCCGTCCTCGCGATCGCGGTGTGCTCGGCTCCTTCGAGCCCACTCGATGCGCAGGCTGGCGGCGGCGATGCGCTCACGCTTCACTACGCCAGTCGCCGTAGCGTCAGCGAAGGGCTCGGGGACTTCGAGGCGCGCGACGAGGCGTGGCTCGAGTCCGGCACGATCGAGATCACGCGTGGCGATGCGGGGCAGGGCGCGCGGCATGCCGCGATCACGTCGCGCGAGCGTGCGCAGGGCGGCGTCTGCACGTTCACGACGGCGAGCACCTCGTTCGACCTCGACCTCGAGGGCCCCGTCCATCGGGCGAGCCTGGCGGCCGAGGACGGCACCGAGCACCGGGCCCCGTTCGGAGGTGTGCTGCACGTGCCCCCGACGACCGCGAGCGATGGGATCGTGCCGCTGCGCGGCCACGAGTACGTCGCGACGCGCGGCATCGTCCTCGAGATCGGGAACCAGACCGTTCCGGTCATCCTGCTCGAGGCCTCGGGGCGCGAGGACGTCGTGCGCGAGGAGCACACCCTCGTGGGCCACTGGAACGACTCGTACTGGTTCGACGAGGGAACCGGCTGGGTCCTGCGTCGCGAGCAGACCGAGATCGTCGAAGCGGACGACGACGGCTACGAGCAGCGCGAGCTCACGTGGGTGATCGATGCGCCCTTCCTCGCCGCCGACGCCCGCAGCGTCGTGCTCGAGACGCACGATTGCTCGGATCCACGCGCCGCGCGCTCGTCCCCGTGGCTTCGAGTCGGGCTCCCCGTCGCGCTGGTCGTGGCGTCGTTCGTCGCATTCAGCGTGGTGCGCAAGCGTCACGCGGGAGGTGGATCGTGAGGTCGGAGCGCGTGACATCGATCGACGCAGCGGCCGCGATGCGCCGGGCGCTCGTGCTCGCCGCGAGCGTGCTCGTTGCGCTCAGCGGGCTCTCGACCCCAGCGCGCGCGCAGGAGGTGCCAGCGACCGCGTGGATGACCTACTCCGTCGAGCGCACCGTCGACGAAGGAAGTGGCACCTACCAAGGCTACACGGACGGCCTTCGAGCCTCGGGCCGCTACGACTTCACGCGCGACGCGACGACCCTGCGCATCGCTGCCGACTATCGGTGGATCTACCGCGGCGAGCGCTGCGAGGACGGCGCCGAGGTCCGCGCGGTGAGCGTGCGGCTCCCCGATCGCGAGTACGTCGAAGGCACCGATCTCGACGACTACGATGACTCGAGGGAGCGCCTCTTCACCTGGGTGTGGATCCCGCCCGAGCTCGCCGTGGGCACGCGCCTCGCGATCCTCGAGCACGACTTCGTGGTGATCGATCGAGAACCGCACGCGACGCCAGGCGGCGAGGTGCCCGCGATCCACGTGCGCGCGGAGGGCACCGATGCGCGTCACGACGCGTACGGCGACTTCCAGACCGACTACGTCGACGACTACTGGTTCGACGCGGCCACCGGCTACTTCCTCGAGAGCCGCTACGTCGAGCACGACCGGGGCGCGCTCGAGGGCGTGAGCGGCTCGTTCACGTGGACGGAGGCGGTGCGTGTGAGCGGCGCCTCGTACCTCACCGGCACGAGCGCCGCGGTCGAGACGACGCCGAGCTGCGCGGGCGCGGTCACGACCCGTCCCTCCACCGACGCAGACGCTGGCTTCCTCGCGGTGTTCCTCGGATCGAGCGTATGCCTGATGTTCGCCGTCTTCGGCGGAACGCTCGCGGCGCTCGGCGCGCTGGTGTGGCTCCTTCGTCGGATCTCGCGGCGAAAGGTCACGATCGAGGGCCGCGCGGCTCGCGTGCGTCCGATCGCGACACGCGCGAACCTGTCGCCCATCCCCTCCGACGAGTCGCCGCACTTCGCAGCGTTTCTGGGCCACTTCGTCGATCACGCTCTTCGAGCGGGCGAGAAGGTTGCTGTCGTCGACCTCGACGACGGTCGCTGCGTGGGCCTCGGCATCGGAGACGCAGAGGGCCGGGTCGCGTCGATCTTCGCGAGGAACGGAGACGCGTGCGAGCTCTTGCGTGCGCACCTGGGCCCGAGCGAGCTCTTCAGCGAGCACCGACACGAGACCATCCCCAGCGTGCAGCAGGCTGCCATCCGCGCCGCCGCGCCCACGCTGCCGCTCGCGTACAACGTCGTCGAGACGTTCGAGATCCTCGAGCTCGCTCCGACCGAGGCGCCCGCGTACGACGCGAGTGTCGTCTCGCGCATGACGGAGGCCGATCTGCCGGCGGTCGCCGCGCTCTCGCAGGAGGTGCATGGCGTCCGCGGCGAGCGCTGGCTCTCGTCGGCGCTTTCGGTCGGCGATCTCGGGTTCGTCGCGAAGATCGATGGGGTGGTCGTGGGCTACGCGTTCGCGAGCGTGGTCGGGGATCGCGCGCGCCTCTACGGCAACACCGTGGGGACCGCGCATCGCAGCAAGGGGCTCGGGCGCGAGCTCGCCCGCGCACGCGTCGCCGCGGTCTTCGCGATCGGCGCCTCGCGTGTGGTCACGGAGGTGGCCACGTGGAACGTCGCGTCGCTCGAGGTCGTGCGCAGCCTAGGCTTCGCGAAGGTGGGGACGATGTGGGTCGAGACAGCGTCCGCGCTGCGCGTCGAGCGCAAGCTGGTGCGACGTTGAAGGGCACGCGCGAGAGCGAGATCGCCCTCCGCGGGGTGCCTGCGCAGACGATGGGCCGAACCGTCGATGCGCCGAGCACGATGCTCGATGGAAAGGCGTGGCTCGCGACGACGAGCCCCCCGCGTGAAGGGCAGGGTCCGCGCCTGCGCGCCCGCTGGGACGGAAACCGCGGCGCCATCGTCGAGGCGCCCCGCGTGCGCTTCGACGGTCGCGACTGGCTCCTCGCGATCAAGGGCATCGGCGCGCGTGCGCCGCTCTACGGCGACACGCCGGCGGGCTTCGCGCACGCGTACGAGCTCGACGTCGCCTCGCCGGATCACGGGCGCAGCCTACTCGGAGCGATCACGCGCGAGACGTGGATGGGAGAAGCGCCGTACGGCGGGCAAGGGATCGCGAACGCCGAGAACGCGCTCATGCTGTCTTCGCCTGCGCTGCGTGAGGCGCTCGCCCCTGCGGTGCTGTGCCCGGTGATCGCCGTGGTCGAGATCCCGCCGAGCGAGATCGCCGATGTCTTCCACTACCGGCGCCACCGCGGGCCCGTGGTGCAGGAGCACCGTCTGGTACCGAGCGCGGTGCGCCTCTACCACCAGTCCGCGATCGCCCTCGGTCGACACGTGGACGAGGCCCTCGCGGAGCTCGGCGTCGAGACACCGACCGCGCTCGACGCGTTCCTCGATCGCTTCCTCGCCAGCGCGATCGCGGCGATCACCATCGCGGCGAGGAGCGCACGGGTGCACGGTCACGCCTACGAGGTGCTCGACTACGACGACGCGTGGCTCGACAAGGACGCGTTCGTCGCGCCTGACGGAACCGTGGCGTTCGCCGACCTGGAGGCGCTCGTGCACGTGCACGTCGAGGATCTCGCGGCGCTGTCGGCGCGCGTGCGACGTCAGGTCGAGCGCAACGCGTACGAGGTGCTCTACGGCATCGACGCGCTCCTCCGCGTGGAAGAGCGGTGGCGCGACCGACCACGCGATCCGGCGACGCGTCGGCGTGTGCTCGCGGAGCGCACGAGGCTGGCGCTCGCGGGCGATCCCGTGGCGTCGTTGGAGTCGGGGCAGGACGGGTGGGATCTCGTCCTGCGACCGCGCGTCGGCGAGCGCACCAGCGTGCGCTGGCTAGACGAGCGCTGAGGAGGGAGAGCACGCATGCACGCGTTCGACGCAGGGACACTCCTCACGCGCCTCGCCCGCGGCGGCGAGGTCGATCTCGCGCCCGGTGAAGACGAGACGCTCCGCGCGCTGGTACGCGAAGGCCTCGTCAGCGCCGCGCCCGACCTGAGCGCGGAGACCTCGGAGCTCGAAGCGACGCGACGCGAGCTCGGCTCGATCGCGTCACAAGGCGCCGCGCGCTCGCTTGCCGCGCTCGAGCGAGAGAAGGCGCTGCGGTCACGCGCGCTCGAGCTCGTGGAGATCACCAGCCGCGCGCAGGGCGCCGCGATCGTGCGCGGGAGCGGCGTCGGTCCCTACCGCGCGGGAGGCGGCGCGAGCACCTACGTGGTCACGTACCAAGCGCGCGCGCTGCTCTCCGATCTCGCCCCGCGCCTCGGACGCGCGGGGCGAATGACCCTCGCCGACTTCCGCGCGCACATGGCCGCGCTGCGCGAGGTGTTCGCCTACCGCGCCCTTCGCGCGCAGGATCTCGCGTCGCTCCTGCGCGTGAGCGCGACGCAGGCCAACACGGCCGTCAGCGACGGCGCGGTCCGATCGGCCGCGATCGGTCTCGCGGCTCGGAACGAGCCCACGCGTGAGATCGCGGCGACGTGGGGCATGCTCGTGCAAGGGCTCACGCAGGCCGACCTCGCCGATGGATCGGGACAGGACGAGTGGACGCCCGATCAGGAAAGCGCTGCGGCCGAGGGCATGATCCTGGCGACGCGCGATCTCGGCACGCTCAGCGTGGCGTCCGCGCAAGCGGCGCATCGGCAGCGTCTCGAGCTCTACCGCCGCTACACGGTGGGCTTCTCCGAGGACGCGCTCGACGCGACGATGATCCTCGCCGGCTCGTTCGCGGGCATCGCCGACGCCGAGGTGCTCGCCCGCACGGCGCAGGCGTACGGAACGCCACTCCCCCTGTCGGCTGCGCTCGTCCTGCGCGCGAGCCCCTCGCCCGATCCAGCAGCGCTCGCCGCGCAGATCCGCGCGCGCTTCGCGAGCCTGCAAGAGGGCGTCGACGAGCGCGAGCGCACGTACGCGGCCGTGCTCTTGTGCCTCGCAGGCCACGACCCGGCAGCGCTCGTCGATCGTGCGCGCGATCTCCGGGCCTACCTCGCGCGCTTCTCTCCGAGCGGGATGCTCGTGCCGGCGACGTTGCTCGCGCTCCTCCCGATCGATCTCGCCGAGACGCTCGATCTCCTGCGCATGGTGTCGGCAGAGCTCCAGAAGCATCGCTTCGGGGGCACCGGCGCGGAATCGTTGTCCTTGTCGATCAAGCTCTTGCTCGCGACGGCGCTCCTCGCGCGCGGCGACGAAGGTGATCCCGAGGAGCGCGCGGGCTTTCTCCGTTTCGACACGCTGGCTGCGGCGCAGCTCGGCCTCGCGGGCGTCGTCTCGCAGGTGCCGCTCTCGTTCACCGCGCTCACGGCGTTCCATCGCCCCGCGCTCGACGCAGCGAGCTACTACGAGAGCCTCTACCAGCCCACGCACTCGCCCTACGTGTTCGGCGGAGGCAGCGGCCGACGCTCGAGCGGCTGGGGCTGAGCGCGAAGATCACGTCGCCGGCGAGCGGCTCGCCTTCTCCTCGTGCCCCGAGACGCCGAAGCGCCGCGCGAGCTCGACCTCGACATCGCGCAGCGTGAGCCCGCGATGGAGGAGGCCGACCGTCAGGTGGTAGAGCACGTCCGCGCTCTCCTTGATCACGTTCTCGTCGCTCTCGCTCGCGATCGCCCGCGCGAGCTCGTCGCCTTCTTCGCGGATCTTGGCGCCGATCTTCGTCGCGCCTCCGTCGAGCAGCGAGCGTGTGTAGCTCTTGCCCGCGCTCGAGCTCGCGCGCGCCGCGAGCGCACGATCGAGCACGAGCAACATGGGCGCAGCGCCTCCTTCCCGCGTACCGGCATCGACGCGCGTGAAGAAGCACGACTCGGCGTTGGTGTGGCAGCTCGGTCCGTGCGGGTCGGCGAGGTACACGACAGCGTCGCGATCGCAGTCCACCCACACCTCGGCCACGTGGATCACGTGCCCGCTGGACTCGCCTTTCACCCAGAGCGCGCCTCGCGAGCGTGACCAGAAGGTGGCGCGCTTGGTCTCGAGGGTCTGCGCGAGCGCCTCGCGCGTGGCGTGCGCCAGCATGCGGATCTCGCCCGTCATCCGATCCTGGACGACGACGGTCACGAGCCCTCGCTCGTCGTACTTCAGCGTTCCGAGATCGAACGTCGCATCGTTCATGCGCGCGTTCGTATCAGGAAAGAAGGTCGCGCGGCGCAGGCTCGATCCCCCCGAACCGAGCCCGCGCCGCGCGCGGTGTGGTCGCGCGCGAAGGCGGTGACGCGCGACCGTAGTCGTGTGATCAGGCGCGAGTCGCCGCGTCCATGGCGCGCCGCTTCTCCTCGATGAGCTGCTGCAGCGCGTCGGTGGCGCGATCAGCCGTCGCACGCGCCTCGTCTGCATCCCCGCGGGCCTGTTGGACGACGTCTTCGCCGACCGACGCGGCCTCCTCCTGCTCTGTCGCGCGAGTTCGCGAGAACGCCGCGTCTCGCGAAGCCACCGCCGCTCCGATGTCGGCTCCGGCGCGACCCAGATCTCCGCTGCTCTTGATGATGCCGACCTCGTGCCCGATGCGCGAGGCGTACTCCTGCCGCGCGACGTCCGAGCCTGTCGGAGTGTTCCCAGCGGCGGACAGTCCGTGTGCTCCTCCTGCGATCGAGAGTGCGCCAGCGACGATCTGTCCGACACCTCGAGCGATGCCGCCGATGAGGTCCTGATCCGCCGCTCGTCGCTGATCTGCGACTTCTTGCTGTTTGGCCTGCGACACGAGGCTGCGTCCGAGATGGCGAAGCTCGGTGCTGGCGTCGGCCGCCTCGTCGCTGCTGTCGATGGCGGCGAACCCGACCATCTCCTCGACCGTGGTCGCGACGACCGTCGGAACGTTGGAACTGATGCTCTGAATGCTCATGAGATCCTCGATGTGTTTGGGTCAGGGGTTCACGCGGCGCAGAGCGCGGCGCGCCGGGAGCGAGTCGTTTCCTCTCGACACGCACCCAGGGACTCGGCGATCCGCCCGAACGAGCGCAGCAGTACCGTGAGGAGCTGCATGGCCTCTTCCTGGAGATCGCGTTCGGCTTCGCGCCGAGCGGCGTGCTCCGTGGCCGCCGCCTCGTGTCCCGCAGCGTCGTGGTTCAGCACCGCGGTCCCCACCTGCGCGGAGCCCGAGGTGACGTCGACCAGCCCGCCGATGATCGAGCCGATGTTGCTGGCGACCTCGACAGCCGCCTTGGTCGCTGCGTCCACGACGACGAGCGCTGCGGTCGACACTGCGCCCGCCAGGCTGGCGACGCTGCAGCCGAGCGACACGGCCGTGCAGACCGCGGCGATTCCGATCGCCACGCCAGCGGCGACGTCGCGGTCCACGATGCCAGCGTTGCCGAGCTCGTTCATCACGAGCGGGCCCACGATGGCGACGACGATCGCGATCGCGGCCACGAGGCTCGCTCCGCCTGTGAAGATCGCCCCTAGGGCGCCGACCGCGATCGAGACGATGGACCCGATGACGCGACAGATGTCGCTGATGAGGTTCGACTCGGCAGCACGAGCGCGATCGACGATCGCTGTCTCGAGCTCGGTCGTGCGCTGGGCGTGCGCCTGGCCTGCCGTCGTCGCACGTGAGGCTACGCTGCGTTCCTGCGTCGCGCTCTGCGTATTCCGCGAGCGCGCCTGGAACGATTCGATGAGGGAGAACATGTCTTCGACGAAGCCGGCGAGCTGCGCGGAGACGCGCTGAGCGATGGCCTCATCGGAGCCGACGCGTGCACTCCGAGCCTGCACCGCCGGTGTCTCGTCGACGGCGTCGTCGTCTGCGGCCTCGACTTGGGGGGCTCCGACCACGCGGGTCGGGTCGATGGAGATCGTCATGACAGCTTCTCCTCGACGATGCGCGCACACAGCTCGACACGCTGCGCCGTGAAGACGTCGCCCAGATGCCGGTAGCAGCGGGCAAGGCCGAACCAGTTGGTGGCGCGCGTCGGGTCGACGATCGTCGCCATGCGGTAGGCGTCTAGCGCCAGCGGCCAATCGCCGTTGGCCTCGAGTCGAAGCGCGTGTCGTCGGATGGCCGCGCACTCGGGCTCGCGCAGGCCGATGGCTCGCGCCGCGGGGCTCAGACGGGAGGGGGTGTCGCCGAGCGACACGATCTCCGTGGGAGGTCGTGTGGTCATCGGAGGTTCCCCACCACGGCATCGCGTGCTTCGTCGCCAGCCTTCAGCATGTTGGTCGCCATCTGCACGATCTGCGTGCGCTGCTGCATGGCGGACTGCAGTTTGATCATCAGCTGCTCATTGCCAGAGTTGCATTCGCGGATCTGTTCGCCGAGCGTGTCGGCACGGAGCTGGAGCCCCTCTCGGTTCGTCACGCCGCTCATCGACTGACCGCCGATCGTGATCCGGCGCATCACCTCGCCGAGCGCGAGCGTCTCGGTGGTGCCGAGCGAGTTCGGCGGCATCCCCAGTCGTTGCTCGAAGAGGCGGAGGTCGGCCTCCTCCAGGGGACGATCGAGGCGCAAGTTGCCGTTCGAGACGTCCGTGTACGGTTCGTGTCCGATGAGCTCGCGCAGAGTGTTGAGTCGCTGGGCCTGCACTCCGAGCGCCTGCGCCTGCGAGGTCTGCTGCTGGAGCGTACGGGTGATGTTTCCGATCTGGCCATCGACGTCGCGAAGTCGCGAGCGCAGCAAGTCGATGATCGCTTGGTCGCTCATCGCTGCCGGGTCGGGCAGTGTGATGGTGCCTACTTCTGGCGAACTGAACCCTGTCGGTCCGCCGATGATCATGGAGTCGGGCATGTTCGTGTCTCTTTCTCAGCCCCGGAGGGCGTAGGTGGGTCGGTAAGGGGTTGGGGTGGGGAGCGCGGCGCTCGGCGGGGTGCCGAGCAAGGCCGCCACTTCGGCGGTCGTGCGCTCGTTCTCGGCCTGGAGCGCGGCGAGTTTCTTCGCGTTGCGCTGGGCTCTCTCGATCTCTCGGTTCAGCTCTCGGTCATCCATCGGGGTCTCCTCTCGAAGTGCCCCCCTTGTCGGCGACCGTTGCGGCGAGTTTCCTGTCGATCGAAAAAAAGATTCGAGCCCTGCTCACGTGTCGGTGAGAGGGCTCGAGTCGTCGAGAACGCAGGGCGTTGGGCTAGAAGACCAGGCCGAGGCGGGCGCGCGCGAGCCCGACCTCGCCCATGCGCACGCCGTTCTCGTCGTCGAACGCGCCGCCGGGGAAGAGGATGCCTCCCTCGAGGCCGAGCTCGAGGCGCACGAGATCCGAGAGGGGGATGCGGCCGTTCACCGAGGCGTCGATCTCGACGCCGAGATCACGGCGCGTCGGATCACCACCGCGGTAGTTCGTCGCGCGGCCGAACGCGCGCTGGCGGTACGGATCGACGACATCCGTCGAGGACCACGCGAGCACGCCACCGAGGCGGACGTCGAGCTCGGGGATCGGACGGAACGTCGCGTGAGGGAAGAAGTAGAACGAGCCCGACACGCCGCCGTTGGTGGGGATCAGCTCGGCGCCGCGGGAGGCGCGACCGAACGTGTCCGGGCTCTGCGCGAGCCATGCGGCGCGTGCCGTCTGCCACGCGATGACCTCGGGGAAGAGCACGAGGCCGATGCGGTGATCGGGATCGATCGTCGCGCGACGCTCCACGCCGTCTTCGGTGTTCGAGTCGCCGCTCGCGTAGCCGCCCTCGAGGATCACGTCGAGATCGGTGGCCACGCGGCCCACCTGCGCGGCGAACAAGAGCTGCTGCACCTCGGCGTCGGGGTGCGTGATCGTGCGCGTGATCGAGGTCCTGCCCTGCGCGAGCATCAGCTCGCCCGCGAGGAGGATGCGACCGCCCGTCGGCTCCTCGACGTGGACCTGCGCGAACGCGTCGGCGACGAAGACGTCGAGCGTGTCGTTCAGCCAGTTCTTCTGCGTGCGGTAGGCGACGTACGCGCCGAAGCGGTCGTCGCCTTCTTCGTACAGGCCGGCGAGCACGCCTTGGAACGCGAGGTCACCGCACTGGCCCTGCCCCGAAGGGCACGGACGCTCGAAGTCGGCGAGCAGATCCCACGCGACCCAGTCGAACGCAGCAGCGATCGTGAGCGGCGAATTCTCGCCCAGGGGGCGGGTGGCGAAGAAGAGACGGCGCACGAGATCGCCGTAGCGGTAGTCGCCGAAGACGGGGCGCGTCTCGCCGTCGTTCGCGACCAGACCGAGGCCCCAGCTGAAGCCCATCTGTCCGAGGCGGAAGACGCCGATCGGCGAGCGCCACTCGAGGTAGAGGTGACGGAGGCGAATGCCCGGATAGCCTGGCTGATCGCGCGGGATCGCGGCGGGCCGCGTGCCGCGCGCGAGGTCGCCGAACGCGACGCCATAGAGAAGATCGAGCTCCCCCACGAGCGACAGGAACGCGGGCACACGCTCCGCGCCGCCGGGGTGATCGACGAGGCCTGCACGACCGCGGAGACGCAGCCACTGCTCGGCGAAGTAGTTCTGCCCGAGGGAGGGACCGACCGCGGCGCGGTCACGATCGCCGCTCGGGGGCGCGGGCGCGAGCGGGATGTCGCTCAGCGCGTTTCCGCGCAGCTGGTACTCGCCGCCTGCGTCGAAGCCGACACGAAGCCCCGCCGGCTCTTCGACGGCCCGCGCCTCGTCGTCCGACGCTGTCGTCGTGGACGCTGTCGCGGCGGGTGGCTCCGCGGGCTCGACGTCGATCGAGGCCGTCGGATCGGACTGAGCGCGGCTCGCCGCAGGCCAGAGGCACGCTGCGATCACGAGGTAGGTCGCGCACGTTCGCGAGAACATCGGCCGGACACTACCGCAAGCTCGCGAGGGTCCGGGAGAGTCTCGCGTCGGGTCTCTCGGGGATCTCTCGAATCGCCAAGGTCCACCCGCCCGAGGTAGATGCGGGGCATGATCGCGGCGATGCGCTCTGGCCTTCGATCGGCAACGTTTCTTGCGCTGGCGACGCTCGCGGGCTGCACGTGCGGGAGCGATGCGGCGGTGCCGTTCCACCGCGGTGGCGAGCCTGCGCTCCGGCCCGTCGACCCCGCGGCGTCCCTCGCGCCGCTCGAGGCGGCCACGTATCCCGACGGCACCCGCGTCGCCTCGTTCGACGAGACGCCCGTCCGCATCGACGACGGAGCGTTCCGGGCGAGCGGTCTCTTCGACTTCGATCGCGATGGCGATCGGGACGCGGTGCTCGTGATCCTCGGGGCCGCGGGCGCCGCGGCTCGTGTCGTCTACGTGGAGCGGCGGGGCGACACGCTGGCGCCGATGGTGGCGCTCGCGAGCCGTGCCGACTTCGCGCTCGAAGGCGGTGGTGCGCGCGTCGCGTGCACGCCGAGCAGCGCGAGCGTGACGCCGCTGTCGAGCTCGCTCGTGCTGGTGGGGATCGAGTCGCAGTGCGAGGACGAGAGCGCACCTCGGCTCACCACGTCGTGGGTGCTCACGGCTGATGAGCGTCCGCGCGCGCTCGAGGTCTTCGAGCTCGCGGGTCGCGCCGAAGGCGAAGGGCTCTCGTTCGCCGCGCACGACCGTGACCACGACGATCACGACGACCTCGAGGTCGAGGTGCGCATCGCGACACCGAGCACACCGGTGACGACGACGCTCACCTGGATGAGCCGCGCCGCGGGTCTGGCGCGTGAGGGCGATCAGCCCGAGCCGACGCTCGCCACGCTGGCCACACAGGCGCGCGATCACGTGCGCCGCAACCCCGACGAGGCCATCATCGCGGCCGATCGCGCGATCGCGCTCCGCGACGCGCTGTGTCGAGACGCCGAGCGCGCGCGGTTCTACCTGAGCGGCGCGCGCGGCATGCCCTGCGGCACCAGCGCGGCCATCGGACGTGCCTACGCGATCCGTGCTGCGGCTCTCGCGCGTCGCATGCGCGAAGGGGCGCCGCCCTCGGAAGGCAACGCGCTCGCGGAGGCCCTCGCTGCCTACGTGCAGCTCGATCACCACGGCGTCTCGATCCGCGAGGGCGACCGGGCGCTCGTGCGCGAGGCCTGGGCGCGCGTGGCGTCGGTCGCGCCCGCGCAGCTCGTCGTGCACCATGGGCCCGAGGCCGAGCCGGTCGCCGCGCGAGGTCCGCGTCTGTCGACGCTGGCCTTCCTCGACGAAGATCGGCTGCTCGTCCGCGGGCCCTCGCCTCGTGTGTTTCGGATCCAGGGCGATGGGCTCGTCGCGGACGGATCCGAGGGCGGTGATGGCGAGGCGCGTCTGCTCGATCCCGATCGCGCGCGTGAGCTCGTGGCGATCGAGCGCAGCTGCGAGGGCACCGTCATCGTGCTCGCGCCAGCGTCGGGCATCGTCGACGCGGTCACCGGCGATCGACGCGAGATCTTGATCGCGCCTCGCCCTGCGCCTGCTGCCGCGCAGTGTCCGACGATGCCGGAAGGCCATCGCGCGGATGCCGATGGATTCGTCGCGCTCGGATGGGCGCCGAGCGGCATCGTGCTCGCACGGGGCACCGCGCTCACGTTCGTGCCCCTCGATGCGAGCGCCGCGCCGGCGGGCGCGCCGACGGTGC
>JAFLCL010000070.1 GCA_017303575.1 Deltaproteobacteria bacterium | reverse complement strand
GGGCTCCGCTGACGCGCGCTGTGGCGCGAGTCGTCGTCGGCGGCATCCTCGCGATGGGCATCACCTACGCGATCGGTCTCCTCGTCGGCGCCCCGATCCCCTGACACCCACAGGCGCTAGAGGCCGAGAAGATTTCGTCGGGGCGCCATGCGGCGGGGTTTGCACAGCAAACCCCTGGAGCAGGGGCGAGGAGGAGTCTTCGACGAGCGAGCGACGCGGTGTGCAGAGGGGCCAGCGGCCCCTCGCCCGGCCAACTCAAGCTTCTTTCGTGGGCTCGTGCGGGAGCGCGATCTCTCGGCTCGGAGGGTCGCGCGGCTCGGCGGGGACGCGGAAGCCATCGGGGTTCGAGTCGCGCGGCGCGGGGATCGACGGACTGCCCAGGCTCTCGCGGGAATCCCGGAGCGGCGCGGGCACCTCGAGCGGCGTGGGGTGCACGAGCGCGGCGACGCCGAGCGTCGGTCGGTTGCGCACCGGCCTCACGACGAACGGTCGATCGTGGCGCTCCCGCTCGTCCGCGATGCTCGCGCCTGCCCGCGCACGCTTGAGGAACTCGACCTGCGCGCGTTTCCCCTCGTGCCGGGGCACTCGCGCGTAGGTGCCGTCCCCGTTGAGCACGTGCGCCTTCACGTCGTCCGCGAGCTCGACTGCGAGCACCTCGTCCACGATCCGCGCGCGCAGGGCCGGGTTCTCGATGGGGAACAGCACCTCCACGCGGCGGTGGAAGTTGCGCGGCATCCAGTCTGCGCTCGAGCAGTAGACCTCGTGCGCGCCGCCCGCCTCGAACACGAAGATGCGGGCGTGCTCGAGGAAACGATCGAGCAGCGCGCGCACGCGGATGTTCTCGCTCACGCCCGGCACGCCGGCCTTGAGGCAGCAGATGCCGCGCACGATGAGATCGATCGACACGCCGGCCTGCGAGGCGCGGTAGAGCGCGAGGATCACGTCCGGATCGACGAGCGAATTCATCTTCGCGATGATCCTCGCCGGCTTGCCCGCGCGAGCGTTCTGCGCCTCGCGCTCGATGAGCCCGAGGATGCGCTCGTGGAGGCCGAGCGGCGCGACGATGAGCTTCTTCCAGCCCGCGGGCGCCGTGCACGAGGTCAGCAGGTTGAACAGCGAGCTCGCGTCCTCGCCGAACTCCGCGTTGCACGTGAAGTACGAGAGATCCGTGTAGAGCCGCGCCGTCGAGGGGTTGTAGTTGCCGGTGCCGAGGTGCACGTAGCGGCGCAGGTCGTTGCCCTCGCGTCGCACGACGAGCGCGGCCTTCGCGTGCGTCTTGAGACCCACGAGGCCGTACACCACGTGCACGCCCGCCTCTTCCATGCGGCGCGCCCACGCGATGTTGTTCTCTTCGTCGAAGCGCGCCTTGATCTCGACGAGCGCGGTGACCTGCTTGTGGTTCTCGGCGGCGCGCATGAGCGCCTTGACGATCGGGCTGTCACCGCTCGTGCGGTAGAGCGTCTGCTTGATCGCGAGCACGTGCGGATCGACGGCCGCTTGCTCGATCAGCTCGACGACTGGATCGAAGGACTCGTAGGGGTGATGCAGGAGCACGTCGCCCTGCGCGATCACCGCGAACACGTCGTCGTGGTTCCTGAACGGCGGCAGGCGCTGGGGCACGAAGGGCTCGTCGCGCAGCGACGCGTCGTCGCCGAGCGCCTCGGCGAGCCGCGAGAGATCGGGGAGGTTCAGCGGCCCATCGACGCGGAACATGTACTGCGGGTCGACCGACACCGACTCGCGCAGCATCTCGATCGCGGACGGGTCGGCGCGGCTGTCGACGAGCACCGCGACGGCGTTGCCGCGATCTCGGCGGCGCATCTCCGCCTGGATCGACTCGAGCAGATCTTCGGCTTCTTCCTCGTCGATCGAGAGATCGAAGTTGCGGATGACGCGGAAGGCCCAAGCGCCGCGGCACTCGAAGCCGGGGAAGAGATCGCCCATGAACGCGGCGATGATGTCGTCGAGCAGGACGTACGCAGCCCGCGTTCCGCCCACCTCTTCTTGCGGCACGCGCACGAGGCGCGGCAGCACCTGCGGCACCTGGACCACCGCGAACGCCGGCACGTCGGGCGCAGAGCCGGTGCCCGAGAGGATGGCGATGAGGTTGAGGCTCTTGTTGCGGAGGTGCGGGAACGGGTGGCCGGGATCGATCGCGAGCGGCGTCAGCACCGGCATGACCTGACGGTGGAAGTGATCGACGACGTGCGCGTGACCTTCGGGCCCGAGCGCGGAGACCTGGAGCACACGGACGCCACGGACCGCGAGACCAGGAAGCACCTCGGTGAGCACGGCCTCGCTCATGCCGGCCCGCATACGCGCGACGCGCGCGGCGATGGCCGAGAGCTGATCGGCGGGCGTCATCCCATCGGCCTGCACGGTGGTGACGCGGTCGCGCACCTGACCGACGAGGCCCGCCACCCGCACCATGAAGAACTCGTCGAGGTTGCTCGCCGCGATCGCGACGAACTTCAGGCGCTCGAGCAGCGGCACGCTCGGATCGCGCGCTTCGCGCATCACGCGCTCGTCGAACTCCAGCCACGACAGCTCGCGGTTGAAGAACATGTCCGGCGTCCCGTGCGCGAGATCCGGTCCCTGAGCGCTCATGGGGCCGATCGTAGCCCAGGACGCGCGAAGAGCCTGTGTGACGATTGGGTGTGGTCGCGTGCAATCGCCCCATCGGCGGGCCTTGCTCCGTCTCGTCGCGGTGACGCCGGGCGCTTGCGGACCTCCGTTCTCGGGACATGGTCGGGCCCTCGCCGCGCAGGCTGCGGCGATCCCGGAGCACCATGCGGCACACGCTTTCTTCCTTCTCGCTGCTGACGACGGCTCTCGCGCTCGCGATCCTCTCGCCCTCGACGGCGCTGGCGCAGCGCTCACGTCACGCCGACGTGTGGACCTTCGGCACGCGCTGCCGCCTGGGCTGGAACGCCGACGCGACGATGGTGATCCCCGGCACCGATCCGGTGATCAACACCGCGGAAGGAAGCGCCGCGCTCTCGGATCCGTCGACGGGCGCGCTCCTCGTGACCTCGGACGGCGTCACGATCTGGGACGGCTCGGGCGCGATGGTGGCCACCGGCCTCGCGGGCCACACGAGCTCCATGCACTCGGGGATCATCATCCCGAGGCCGCTCACGCCGAACCGCCTGTGGGTCATCACGCACAGCCAGTTCGCGACTGCGACGGTGGCGTACCGCGAGATCGACACGACGGGCGGCGTGGTCAGCGCGCTCGGATCGAACACGAGCGTCACGCTCGACGGCGGCATGACCACCGGCCGCGAGGGCATGCTGCTCGTCCAGCACACGAACGGTGTCGACTATTGGCTCCTCGTCTCGGGTGACGGCGCTGTCTTCGTGCTGCCGGTGACGATCGACGGCATCGGCACGCCCACGCGCGTGACGACGTCGGTGCCCCTGTGGACGACGGGCTGGAACATCTTCGCGGCGAGCAACGCGGGCGATCGGCTCGTCATCTCGTCGAACAGCTCGGTCGAGGGCCTGCCGCGGCCGATCGTGACCTTCGACTTCAACCGCACGACCGGCACGCTCTCGGGCCGTCGCGAGCTCACGGCGGGCATCGATCGCGAGTACTACGGCGGCGCGTTCTCGCCCGACGACACGAAGCTCTACTTCTCCACGCTCACCTCGCGCATGGGCACCGCGAGCACCCCGCAGGTGAGCCGCGTGTACCAGTACGACTTCACGACCGGCACGTTCACGGTGCTCGACGAGCGCATGCCCGTGTACACCAACGGCCAGGCGCGCCTGGGCCCCGACGGTCGCGTGTACATCTCGACGGGCACGGCGGCCGAGCCCGTGGTCAGCGTCGTCGAGAACCCGAACGCCGCGGGCACCGCGTCCACGTTCCGCTGGGGCGCGATCACGATGCCGAGCCCGTGCAGCCCCTCGCTCGGCCTTCCGCAGACGGTCTCGCCCGCGGCGCGTTTGTTGTTCGGCATCGACATCCTCGATCCGGTCGGCTCGCACGCCTCGACCACCGCGACGCCCTCGGGCACCGCGAATGTCGCCGACGGTCAGACGATCACCGTCGCGGTGACGGGCCCCGGCGGCTACACGGGCACGTGCACGGCCACGGTGAGCATGCAGATGTGGTCCTGCGCAGCGGGCTCGATCACGGGCCTCACGCCCGGCCAGACATACGAGATCACGGCCACGCTCTCGCCCACGGTCACCGATCGCGACACGTTCACGGTGCTCGAGTGCTTCCGCGACGCGGACTGCATGACGAGCGCGGAGTTCTGCGACACAGCGATGAACATGTGTGTGCCTCGCATCCCGAACGGCATGCGCGTGCCCACCATCACCGGCCACGACCCGACGCTCGATGGCATGTGCACCGCGCCCGTGGGCGATGCGACGTGCATGAGCCGCGTGTGCGAGGCGAGCGACGATCTCTGCGGCTACCGCAACGGTCTCGAAGGCGGTCCGTGCACCGTCGCGACCGGCGGCGTGGTGTGTCGTTCGGGCGTCTGCTCGACGGACATGCACTGCGGCTACCGCGACGGCGAGGGCCCCTGTACTGCGGCCACCGGTGCGACGGTGTGTCGCTCGGGCGTGTGCCGCGACGACGGCACGTGTGGCCCCACGACGGGCTGCACGCGCGACAGCGACTGCATCACCGAGACGCAGTACTGCGACACGCCCTCGAGCACCTGCGTGCCGCGCGTGCCCAACGACATGGCGGTCCCGACGACGCCGGGCCACGACCCCGAGCTCGACGGCGAGTGCACGCCCGAGGCGGGAGAGGTCGCGTGCCTGAGCCGTCTCTGCGAGGACGACGATCTCTGCGGCCTGCGCCCCGGATCGACCTGCGCGACGCCGGTCGAGTGCCGCTCGTTCATCTGCGCGCCCGACAGCGTCTGCGGCATCTGCGACATGCGCACGCCGTGTCCCACGGGCGAGGTCTGCAACATCCCGGACGGCACCTGCCACGCGCCCGACGCGGGCGTCACCGCCGCAGACGCGGGCGTGCCGGACGCAGGCATGAGCGACGACCGCCCCGCGGGCCTCGCTGGCGGCGCATGCGCCTGCAGCACGCGCAACGACGCGCCCTCGCGCGGCTGGATGCTCGCGGTGATGAGCGTGCTCGCGATGGTGATCACGCGCCGCCGCCGCGCCTGATCATCCAAGAACGGGACGGTCCTCGATAGTTCGATATCGAAGAACGGGACGGTCCTCGATAGATATCGAAGAACGGGACGGTCCTCGATAGTTCGATATCGAGGACCGCGGGGTTCGGACGGTCAGAAGGGGACGGTCCTCGATAATTCGATATCGAGGATCTCGTGTTCCCGGGTGACAGCAGTGTCGCCGCCCGTGAAGCGCAGCCCGTCGCGTGTGTTCTCCAAAGCGCGCGAGACGGCCACGCTGCGCTCGAGGCATCGCGACGCGTGCCTCCGCGTTCGTCTTCGATCTCGAGAGTCGGAAAGCGGCAACTCCCGTCGCGACCCCCGCTCACATGCACTCACAGCGGCGCATCGATCGGAACGTGAAGGTACGCGCCGCGAGCGTGCATCCGTGAGGCACGGCCGTCTCGCGCTGATCCGCAGAGCGCATACCGCGAGACGGCCACCCTGCGCTCGACGCATCTCGACGCGTGCCCTGCGCGCGAACGATCGCCCTTGTTTCTAGGCCGATTCGAACGAAGCCACGACGCAGGACGGTCCCCATCTCCAGCGCTGCGCGTCAACGCGCAGACGGTCGCGGAGCGCTACTCCGCGGCAGCAGGCTCGACGTCGGCCGGCGCCGACGCGGAGGGCTCGGCATCGGGCGCTGGCTCCGTCGCAGCGTCGGGCTCGGCCTCTGCGTCGCGCGGAGTCTCGGGCGCTGTCTCGGTCGTCGTCTCGGTCGTCGTCTCGGTCGTCATCTCAGGCGCCTCGACCGTGGGCGGCGTCTCCGGCTCGGGCTCGATCTGTCCGCGCATGTCCGCCGGCACGCGGTCGCCCGACGTGTAGACGATGATTTCCTGCCCGATCGCGAGCACCGCGTCGCGGGGCATCACGTTGATCCGACACACCGAGCCGACGCTGAGGCCGAAGCGGTTCGCGATGGTGGAGAGCGAATCGCCCTCGCGCACGCGGTAGCGCAGGCGCACGCGGCCTTCTTGCCGCACGTGGTGCTCGTAGAACTCTTCGCTGCCCATCACGAGGACCTGCACCTCGTCGGGCGTCATCACGACGGCGCGTGACGTGTCGAAGTCGCTCGGCACGAACAGCTGGAGGAACAAGCCGTCCTGCAGCGTCGCGCGCGGATCGACCTCGTTCCACTGCCGCACCTCCGCGACGCTCACGCCGAAGAAGCGCGCGATCTCCGCGAGACGATCCCCGCGCGTCACCCGATAGAACACGCGACGACGACCCTCGTACGTGAACGTGCGCGCGGGCACGACCACCACCGGCGGCGTCTCGAAGCTCGGCTCGCGCGGCGCCACCGCCGGCACCATCAGGTCGAAGCCTGGACGCACCACGTCGGTCTCGGCGAGCGCGTTCAGCTCGCGCAGCGCGGCTTCGGTGGTGCGGAACCGATGCGCGACCGTGGCGAGATCCTCGCCCTGTCGCACGAGGTACGGCGAGTGCGCAGGACGACCCGGGCGAACGCGCGGCCAGCGCTCGGTGAACGTGGCGCCGTGCCCGCCCGGCACGCGCACCGTGGAGAGCGCACGACCCGGCGGCGTGCGATCGCGCCGCAGCGACGGATTGAGGCGACGCAGCTCGTCGATCGTCGACTCGCTCGCGCGCGCCACCTGCGCGAGCGTCGTGCCCGCGGGGACCTCGACCTCGTCCCAGCTCAGCGCGCCCTCGCGCCGGAGGTCCCCGAGGCCGAAGCGCTCCAGGTTTCGTCCCACGATCGCGCAGGCCATCACCTTCGCCACGTAGAGGTTCGTCTCGTAAGGCAGCGCGGCCTCGAGGCGCGAGAGCCGCCAGAAGTCGTTCGTGCCGTACTTGCGCATGCTCCTGAGGAGCGCGCCGTAGCCCATGTTGTACGCGGCGAACGCGAGCTCCCAGGTACCGAAGCGCGTGTGCAGCGCACCGAGGTACTGCGCGCCCGCGCGCGTCGAGGCCTCGGGATCCATGCGCTCGTCCACCCAGTGCGACTGCGCCAGGCCGTACTCGCTGCCCGTGCGGCTCACGAACTGCCAGAGCCCGACGGCGCCTGCATCCGAACGCGCGCGCGGATCGAAGCCGCTCTCGATCATCGCGAGGTAGAGGATGTCCTCGGGCATCCCCTCCTGACGGAGCGCCTGACGGATCATCGGGCCGTAGCGCTCGACGCGCGCCATCCAGCCGCGGATGAGCGCGCGACCGCGTGGGTCGTCGCGGAAGAACTCGAGGTAGCGGATCACCCGCTCGTCCCAGCGGATCGGGATGTCGGGCAGCGTGAGGCCCTCGAGCCACGAGAGGTCGCGCGCGGTGCCCGTCGCGATCTCGGGCGCCGCATCGGGCACGTCGCTAGTCATCGAGCGCGGCAAGAGACCGAGGCCGCGATCGACCTGCGTGAGATCCACCAGCGGCTCCGCGTGCGGCGGGAACACCTCGAGCTCCGCGAGCCTCAGCGCGCGCAGCTCTTCGGACTCTTGCTCCTGCGCCTGGGCGGACGACGACACCCAGAGCGGCGCTCCCACGAGCCACGCTGCACAGAGGAGTGTCCTGAGCCGACGCACGAGAGCGCTTCTAGCCCTGGGATCGATCGAGGGGAAGAAAGCGGCTCGGGGCTTCGCGAAGCGCTTCCTGAAGTGCTTCTCGATCTGCGGAATGGGGTCGCGGGAACCAGACGTCGTCGCGAAGGTCAGACCGTGATGCCTCGTGTGCTCCCGATGCCGCTCGTCGTGCTCGCGCTCGTCGCCGTCGCGGCGGGCGACGTCGTGATCGTCGCGTGGAGCTTCGGATCGTGGGACCACATGGCGCAGCTGGCGATCCCGAGGAACCGAGCGCTCGCGGAGGATCTGCGACGGCACGAGCGCGCGCGTTGCTGGGCCGTCGCGCCCGACGATCCTTCGCTCGAGGCGTGCGACGTCGCCGAGACGTTCGACGCGCACCTCGTCGAGCTGAGCCATCCCGACGTGCCTCTCTCGCGGCTGACGGCGGAGGCCGATCGCGCGCTCCGCTGTCGGTGCGTCAGCATCGACGTCGACATAGGTCAGCTCCATCGCGTTCGCGCCCTGACCGGAACGGGCACCGACGCCGAGCACGTCGCTTGGCGCGAGCGACAGCTCCTCTTGATGACGACGCTGGCGACAGCGACCGAGCTCGGCGTGCTGGCCGAGGCCATCGACGACGCGGCCACGACAGCGCTCGCGAGCAACGAGGCGGAGACCGTGTCGCGCATGCGCGGTGTCATCGCGCGCGTGTCGAGCCTCGTCCATGACCAGCACGCCAAGACACGAAGGCTCGTCATGAGCGTGAGCCGCGACGCGATGAGCGCGGCCCTCTTCGAGGTCGGAGGATCGAACCTCCGGGGTCACGACCGAGCGGCCCGGGCGCTCGAGGTCTCGCGCGCGCTCGATGCCTGCACGGATCCGGCGCGCTGTGCGGCGCTCGCTCGTTCCGACGTGCTCGACGAGGTCGACCGGCTCAGCCTCCGCGAGGTGCTCGAGGTCTTCGATCGGCGCGTGCACGACGCCGACGCGCTCCTCGCGCGCTCGCCGCGCGAGACGTCGAACGAAGGCCACGCGCGCTGATCGACGCGCGCAGGTCCGTCACGCCACGGGCACCAGCAGAGCTCCGTGGTGGCCAGATCCGCCGGACACGCACACGGCTCCCAGCAGCGAGAGCAAGGTGCGCGTCAGGGCTCGGTTGGCTCCCAACCCCAGAACAGCTCCGTAACTATCCGACTGCTCGCCCAAGGGGCGTATCCGCCGTCTCCGACCCGCGTTGGCCGGGTCAAGCCCGAGAAAGCCACGATGACCAGATGGTGAAACTCATCATCCGGGAACGTCGTGTCGAGATCGAACCGATAGACACGCTGCTCACCCGCCCTCAGTCCGGACACGACGACGCGTTCGGCTTCCCCCAGCGGCAGCGGCCGCATGTCTCGGAACGCCAGCACCATCACCTCATCTGCGTTCTCATCGACGGCGGCACACTGTCGCGTTCGAGGTGCCCCAGGCTGGATACGCAAGATGGTGGGCGTCGGAACCTCGAGAATGTCGCCGTGACCGGTCCACAGCGTAAAAAGCCGTTCACCCCACTCCGGATGTGTCGAGAACGTTCGAAACGCTTGCGTGGGCTGGGACGCAACAAAACTCCCGGCCTCCAAGTCGTCGGCGAACTCGAACACAGGCTCCGCCAGCGAGCCATTTGCCACGGTGAACGTCGGACCCGCCACCAACCGGTATCCACCGTTCCTGTGAATGTAATTGAGTATGTCGACGCGATTCAGACCAGCATCGAGAGACGAGGAGGGGATGGTCAGCAAGGATTCCGCATGACCCTCGAACAAGGGAACGTTCAGCAAGCTCTCACTCACACCGTCCGCACGGAACGCTCGCATCGTGCCATTGATCAGCACCCCGACGGTTACCATCGTTGTGGTATCGTCGACGCCGGCACTGTGCCGAATCAGGATCGGAGCGTCCGCTCCTTCAGCGAGTGGGTAAACGGACTGCAGTCCGACTTGAGAGGGCATCAGGACCCGCACGTCGAACGCGGCTCCTTCCGGACGTTCCGCGACCGGCTCGACATGCGACCAGTCCGGAGCGACCCCCGCCTCCAGAGGAGTCCACCGAACCTCCACCGCCGCCGAACAGACGTCCCCGCCAGCGGGTGGGCGCACTTCGTCGCCGCACCCGCTGGCCAAGACCGCCGCGAAGATCGCTCGGCGCCTCATACCCCGCAGCGGGTGTTGTTCGCGGGCCCGTTGCCCGTCGTTTGGAAGCGGATTCCGACCGGAATGTCGATGTCGTCGATGATCCCTGCTCCGCACACGGCCTCGGCATCGTCGTACTCCGACATCGACAACCGTCTCTCCTCGAGGTTTTCAGTCGCTCCCGCGACGTCGCCAGCGACGCACCCACTCGCCAGCAACGAAAACCCAAGGCTCACTGCAGTTCGGCACTTACCCATCTGTACACCCCCATCTGTACACCTCCGCTGGCCCGAAGAGTGGCCCCCCCGCGGGGGGTTCTGTCAAGTCCGGGCTCAGTTTCCACTTAGAGAACCATTCGTCGCCGAGACTCGTTGGTGGTCCGAGTCAGTCTCTCACGCCACGGGAACCCAGCAGAGCTCCAGGCGCTCGATGCGAATCTCGCTCTTCTTCGCGGTCAGGCTCTTGTCGACGATCGCGAGGTTCTCGGGCTTCCATGTCGCGCGGATCTCGTCGAGCGCGGCCTTCACGCTCGTCTCGAGGCGCGAGAGCTCCTCTTCGCACGCCTTCACGTCGGCCTCCGCGGCCTCCTTGCTCGCGCTGCCTCTCGCCGCGCTGCGCGCCGATCGGGCGGCGCGCGCGACGCCTGCGCTCACCGATCGTCGACGGCTCCCGAACATCGCACCGAGCACGGTCGCGCCGATCTCGACGCCGCTCGTGAGCATCGTGGTGGTTCCGTCGGCGCTCACCTCGGCCAGCCTGCGCTTGGACCTCTCGAGCTTGTCCTTGACCTTGTCGATCTTCGGCTGCCACTTGCTCGCGAGCTTCTCGAGCTCGTCGTCGCGCCCTTCGTGCAGCGCGTGCGTGGCGCGCGCGAGGAACGCGTCGCGGCTCTCGCCCACCTTGCCGACGAGCCCGAGCTCCGCGATCGATGGGAGCACGAGCGGGCGATCACGAACGAAGTGCGCCACAGCCGCCTTCTCCCACGTCTTGTACGACTGGGGACGCGATGCGCCCGCGGGCAGCGCCGCGAAGCGCGCAGACTCGTGCGGCTGATCGATCACGCTCGGCTCGGTGGTGCCGAGGAACCACGCGTTCTGCCAGTCCGGACCGTCGTCGGTGAGCGGCGCGAGCAAGGTGGGCGTGAGCCAGCTGTCGATCGACGACTTGGCCTCCGCGTAGTGAAGGCTCGCGGTGCAGAGCAGACCAGGTCGGTACTCGCGCGGCTGCGGGAGATCGGCGCGCACGAAGAAACGCTCGCGAAGGCCCGGAGGGAGGACGGGCCGCGACGCAGCAAGTGGTGAGGGCACCCCTCCCGCCAGCGGGAGGGGCTGGGGGTGGGTCGGCGGTGCTGGGGCATGTGGCGCCGCAGAAGTCACCGATGGCGTCGCGAGCCGCTTCATCTCGTCGCGCGAGAGCGGGCCTCGCAGGTACGACAGCGCCCAGCGCGACTGCATCAAGCGCGGCGCGCGCTCGTGCACGGAGTGGAGGAGGAACGTGCGCGGCGCGAGGCCCGAGAGCATCGCGTCGATCTGCGCGCGATCCATGCCCTGCCCGCTCGCGCTCGCGGCGCTCTCCAGGCCGTCGAGCACGCGCAGCTTGTCGCGCTCCGTCTGCAGGCGGCCGAGCATCCACGTGCCCGCATTCGAGAGTCCTTTGTAGTCGAGGTCGACGGGGTTCTGCGTCGCGAGCACCACACCGAGACCGAACGCGCGCGCTTGCTTGAGCAGCGTGAGCATCGCGAGCTTGCTCGGCGGGTTGGCGACGGGCGGGAAGTAGCCGAAGACCTCGTCCATGTAGAGCAGCGCGCGCAGGCTGTTGGTGCCGCTCTGCGCGCGCATCCACGCGAGCACCTCGCCGAGCAGCACCGTGACGAAGAACATGCGATCCGCGTCCGAGAGGTGCGCGAGGCTGAGGATCGAGAGCTTGGGCTTACCCTCGGCCGTGTAGAGGAGCCGCTGCACCTCGAGCGGCTCGCCGCTCAGAAAGCCCGCCATCGAAGGCGACGCGAACGCGTTGTTGAGCTGCACCGCGAGCGCCGCGCGCGCCTTGCTCGGCACCACCGTCTCGACGTCCATCGCCCCCAGGCTCGCGAACGGCGGGCTCTGGATCGCACGCAGCAGCGAGACGAGATCGTGACCCTGCCCGCTCGTCCACGCGTGCATCAGGATCGTGGAGACCAAGGAGTGCTCGGGGCTCTTCACCGGGTCGGGATCGACGCCGACCAGCGTGAGCAGGCCCGACGTCGTCGCGAGCGCGCGCTCGCGCAGCACCTCCACGTCGGTGCCCGCCGGGGGCACGCCGAGCGATGGCAGCAGCGAGAGCGCGCGGCCCATCGAGCTGCCCGGCGTGTAGAGCACGCGCTCCACCGAGCTCGCGAACCGCGCGACGCGCGCGCCGTCCTGTCCCCACTCCGCGAGGCCGTTCGCATGCCGCGTGGCCACCGCCTGCGGGTCTTCGCCGGGAGGCACCCACGGCGCGAACGACGCCGCGTCGAGCTGAGGGAACGTGAGCAACAGGTTGCCGAGATCGCCCTTCGGATCGATCGCGATCGCGGGCACACCATCGATCGCGAGCTCTTCGAGCAGCACGGCGCCCAGGCCCGTCTTGCCCGAGCCCGTCATGCCGACGATCACGCCGTGGGTGACCAGATGGCGCGACGGCAGCAGCAGCGGCTGCGTCGGCTCCGCGATGGGACGGCCGAGGTAGAGCGCGCCCAGCTGCTCGAACGGATCGGGGTTCATCGTGCGCGACGACTACCACGCGCGGCCGAGCGGTTGGCGAGGTGCGCAGGGTTGGCGTCGACGCCGGGGACCTCGCACGCTGCGCGCGTGTTCGCTGGCACGCGCATCGCTATCCCTGACCTCACCCATGCGGGCTCCCCGATGTTGCGCCTGACCGTGCCAGCGATGCTGTCGTCGCTCGCCCTCTCCACCGTCCTTCTAGGGGGATGCCCTTCCCCGAGCGAGCCGTTTCCCACCGACTACGAGACACGCTGGCGCGAGGCGCGAACGCCCTGCGTGCTCAGCCACGATCACGAGCTCCGCTACGTGCGGGTGTTCGCCGACGACGCTGCGTTCCTGCCCTACACCACGGGCACGGGCACCTTCACCCCCGGCGCGACGCTTCTCAAGGCCGAGTACGATGACCCCGCCTGCACCGAGCTCCTCTCCTACGTCCTCATGGTGAAGCTCGAGCCCGGCACCACGCCTCCCGAAGAGCACGACTGGACCTGGCAGCGCTTCGATCCCGATCGCACCGAGATCCACGACCCCCGCTTCATCCCGCAGACCTGCCTCGACTGTCATGACTACCACTGCGCCGCGCCTCCTTATGGACACGACTACACCTGCACCCCTGGCGCTCCGGAGCCCATGCCTCGTCCATGAGTGGCGTCGCGTCGGGCTCGCGCTCTCGATGGGCGCGTCATTGGGCGTGACGCTGCTCGGCTGTCCGGGCCCCGCCGAGCAGCCGTACCGCATCGTGTCCGAGGGCCTCGACGAAGGGCTCTTCTCGGTGAGCGGCACCTCGTCGTCGGACGTCTGGGCCGTAGGCGCCGATCGTGATCGCGGCGCCGGGCCGCTCGTCCTGCACTGGGACGGCAGCGCGTGGGAGCGTCACGCCACGGGCGCGAGCGGTGATCTCTGGTGGGTGCATCCCGTCGCGGGAGGCCCCGTCTTCATGGGGGGCGAGGACGGCATGATCCTCCGTCGCGAGGGCACCACGTTCGAGCGCATGACCACGCCCGCGAGCGGTGTGATCGTGTTCGGCATCTGGGCCGCCGCGCCGAACGACGTGTACGCCGTGGGAGGAGCAGGCTCGGCCGCTGGCTTCGTGTGGCACTACGACGGCACCACGTGGTCGAGCGTCGAGATCGCCGATCACGACGCGGCCGAGCCGGTGTTCAAGGTGTGGGGTACGAGCGCGAGCGATGTGTGGGTGTGCGGCTTCGGCGGCCTGCTCGAGCACTTCGATGGAACGACGTGGACGCGTCTCCCTTCGACCACCACACGCACGCTGCTCACGCTCCACACGATCACTGGACAGCTCGCCGCTGTCGGCGGCGCAGGCACGGGCGTCATCGTCGAGCGCGGCGCGGACGCCGCGATCCACGACGTCACCCCCGCGCTCGCGCCGCAGCTGATGGGTGTGTGGCTCACGCCGGCGGGCGGCCGCGCGAGCGGGATCAACGGCACGCTCTACCGCCGCGAGGGCGGCGCGTGGCTCGAAGAGGACACGGGCCTCGGTCTCTCCGAGCAGCTGCACTCGGTGTGGATCGATCCCGACGGCGGCACGTGGAGCGTGGGCGGTCAGATCCTCGCCGAGCCCTTCGTCGATGGCGTGATCGTCTACCAGGGCGAGGCCGCAGTGACACCGGTCGACTGATCGGTTCCAATGTCTGTGACTGCTCGAACGACACGATCGAAAGGTGAGCGCATGAGTCATTCCAGGAAGACCCGTCGGAGCGCCCTCGCGGTGGCGTCGGTCGCGGTGGCGAGCGTCTCGCTCGCAGGCTGCCCGCGTGAGGACGGCTGCGACGAGGTGGTCGGACACGCGTGCGTGATGGTCGGCACCGGCGAGCTCGCGCTCGGCCCCGATGGGCTGCCTGCGCGCGAGACCGATCTCTACTGGGCGTTCGACATGGAGTACGCGCCCGATGGAACGCCGTACTTCATCGACTGGAACAACCACCTCGTGCGCCGCATCAACGCGGACGGCACCGTCGAGACGCTGATCGGCGACTTCGTCGGGGATGGCCCGCCCGACATGAGCGACCTGACGACCGGCGCGCCCGGTCTCACCGTCAGCCTCAACCACCCCACCGACATCCAGTTCGACGACGACGGCCTCATGTACTTGATGGCCTGGCACAACCACAAGATCCGCACGTACGACGTGTCGGCGGACAGCGTGCACGTGCTCTGCGGTCGCGGCGCGGGCTACGCGGGCGACAACGCGACCGACCTCAACGCGCTGCGCTTCAACCAGCCCAAGGCGCTCGTGCGCGCGAGCGACGGCACGTTCTACGTGCTCGATCAGCGCAACTTCTTGATCCGCCGCCTCGCGCCCGACGGGATGATCACCACGATCGCAGGCACGCCGCCGATGCCGGGCACGATGCCGATGCCTGGCTACGAAGGCGATGGTGGCCCCGCGCTCATGGCGCGCTTCCGCTTCGAGGCCGGCGGCAACCCCGAGCCGAGCGGTGGCCTCGCCCTCGACGAAGCGAGCGGCATCCTCTACGTCGCCGACGGCCTCAACTACCGCATCCGCGCGATCGATCTCGCGACAGGGACCATCGAGTCCGTGGTGGGCACGGGCACCAACGGCAACACCGGCGACGGCGGCCCCGGCGCGAGCGCGACGATCTCGCACGTGCGCGACATGGAGATCGGCCCCGACGGTCGCCTCTACTTCGCCGACACCGAGAACCATGTGATCCGCGCGTGGGATCCCGCGACGGACGTGGTCGAGCGCGTCGCTGGCACCGGCACGATGGGCGCAGGCGCAGAAGGCCAGCTCGCGACCGCCACCGATCTCAACCGCCCGTTCGGCGTCGCGTTCGCGCCCGACGGTGACCTCATCGTCGCCGACACGCTCAACAGCCGCTTCCTGAGGATCGCACGATGAACCGCACTTCTCTCGCCTCGTCCTCCTTGCTGCTCGCTGCAGGCGTCGCCCTCACCGGCTGTCCCGAGCCCGAGGCGCAACGTCCGTGCACGCCGAGCGCGGGCACCATCTGCACCGTCGCGGGCTCGAACCGCGCGGGCGTCTCGGGTGACCTCGGCCCCGGCTGGGCGGCTCGCCTGTATCTCCCGATGGACAGCGCCATCGGCCCCAACGGTCACCTCTTCATCGTCGACTGGAACAACCACCGCCTCCGTGAGCTCTCCGATCCGCTGTCGGACGGAAGCACCACCGACACGCTGCTCACGACGTGTGCGGGCACGGGCACGCTCGGCGATGGCCCCGCCGGACCGGCGCTCAGCGCGGACTTCAACCATCCCACCGACATCGTGTTCGACGCCGAGGGTCAGCTCTGGGTCGCGGCCTGGCACAACAGCCGGATCATCCGTCTGGACCCATCGATCTCGACGATGACCCAGATCTCCGGCACCGGCGGGCGAAGCTACGCAGGCGACGAAGGACCGGCCGCGATGGCGGTGCTCGATCTTCCCGCCGGCCTCGAGCTCGACGCGGACGGCAACGTCTACTTCGTCGATCAGGCCAACCAGGTGATCCGGCGCATCGACGCCGAGACGGGCAACATCACGCGCGTGGCGGGCCAGTGCATCACCAACGAGTGCCCGAGCGGTGAGGCGCCCACGCAGTGTCCGGGTGGCAGCGGAAAGTGGCGCTGCGGGACCGACATGGCCGCGTGCGGGCTTCCCTGCCTGCCGAGCTTCGGCGGTGACGGTGGTCCCGCGCTCGAGGCGCGCTTCGCGCTTCCGTTCGGTCAGAGCGCCGATCCCGCGGGTCGTCTCGCGCTCGCGCCCGACGGCACGATCTACCTCGCGGACTCGCGCAACCACCGCATCCGTCGCATCACGCCGGACGGCATGGTCGAGACCGTCGCGGGCACCGGCGCGGCCGGCTACTCGGGTGACGGTGGGCAGGCCGTCGAGGCACAGATCAACAACCCCGTCGACGTCGAGCTCACCGACGACGGCATGCTGTTCTTCACCGACACGTTCAACTCGTGCATCCGCGTGATCAACCCGGACGGCGTCATCTCGACCGTCGTGGGGCAGTGCGGCGAGCGCGGCTTCTCGGGCGATGGTGGCTCGCCCACCGCAGCGCTCCTCGATCGTCCGTACGGCGTCGAGATCGACGAGTCCAATGGCGCGATCTACGTGGCCGACACGCACAACAGCCGCATCCGCGTGGTGATGCCGTAGTGCGCGCCTCGGCAGCGCTCTCGCCCTTTGCAGGGTTGGCGATCGCGCTCGGCGGCGTGTGCGTGGGAGGCTGTCCTCCGAGCGACACGCCGCCGGCGTTTCCATCGGACTACGCGTCCTCGTACGTCGAGGTGCGCAATTGCCGACGGAGCCCCGATCACGACCTCGCGTACATCCGCGTGCTCACGAGCCCCGAGGCCGCCGAGACGTACCGCACCCAGACAGGCACGTTCGCCGAGGGCAGCGTCGTGCTGAAGGAAGAGTTCGCCGACCCTGGCTGCACCGATCTCGACTCGTTCTCGGTGATGGTCCGTGAAGGCGCCTCGTGGCGCTGGCAGACGGTGTCGAGCGATCGACACGTGCTCGAGGACGGCGCCCTGCCTCGCTGCATCGGCTGCCACTCGACCTGCGATCCGCAGTTCGAGCTGACGTGCACGTTGGAGTGATGGTCGTTCGGGCAGCGACCATGCCCCCGTCATCGCTCCCGCGCTCTGCGCGACTCTTCGAGGCGCTTGCTCTCGGCCGCGGAGCGCGCGAACAGTGGGCCCGATGTCCGGCCATCGCACCGAGATCGATCGAGCGCTCGCGTTCGTCGCCGCGCACCTCGATCGTCCCCTCACGCTCGGCGAAGTGGCCGCCGTCGCCGGGCTGAGCGAACACCACTTCCACCGCGTGTTCCACGAGCTCGTGGGCGAGCCGCTCGGTCGCTTCATCACGCGTCGGAGGCTCGAACTCGCTGCTCTCCGCGTGGCGTACGAGCCGCACCGGCCGATCGGGGTCATCGCGCTCGAGTCGGGGTACTCGTCGCTCTCGAACTTCACCAAGGCCTTCACGGCGCACTTCGGCTGCAGCCCCTCGGCGATACGCGGCGGCAGCACCACCCCTGCGGTCGGACGGCTCACGAGCGCGCACGGCAAGACCTTCTCGCCCGCGCTGCTCTACTCCCTGCCGCCCTCCCTCGATCCGCGACAGCGCCGTGAGCGCGCCCGGGCGCTCGGCGTGCGACACGAGGAGATGAAGGCGACCCCCCTGGTCTGTCTCGCGAGCCCGTACGGCTACGACCTCGCCGCGCTCGACGAGACGTGGACCACGCTGCTCGCTCACGCCGCGACGCTCCTTCGCCGCCAGGGTCCGCTCGATGCGTGGGGGCGTGCGTTCGACAGCCCTCACCTCACCGCGCCCGAGCACCAGCGCTACCACGCCTGCGTCGCCATCGATCCCCTCCCCGCCGTACAGCCACCTCTGTTCCACGCGCAGGTCGAGCCGGGACACTACGCAGTGTTTCCCTACGACGGCCCGGTGGACGGGGTCGAGGAGCGCTGGCGGACGATCTTCTCGTGCTGGGTCCCCGAGAGCGTCGTCGAGCCCGTCGACTTCGTGGCGATCGATCGATACACGGGCGATGCCCCGCGCGAGGGGCACGTGACGATGGAGATGTGGCTACGCGTCGCGCCGCGCTGAGAGCGCAAGCGAGGAGCACCGAACCGCAAGGGGGAAGAAGCGGGCGGCGCGGCGGCGCGGCACCCCTCGATGGCGTTGCACGTGCTGCATCGCAGAAGGGACCCATGAGCCGACCCACACACTTGCTCGCGTCGAAGCGACGCATCCTCGTGACCGGCGCCTCGCGAGGCATCGGTGCCGCCACGGCGCGCCTGCTCGCACATGCTGGGCATCGCGTCATCCTCGCGGCGCGATCCCGCCCCGCGCTCGAGTCTCTCGCCAACGAGCTCGCGGACCACGGCGCCGAGCCGCCCGAGATCCTCGTGCTCGACGTGACCGACGCGGACGACGTCGCGCGCGCGATCGCCGTCGCGACGCGATCCGAAGCGATCGACGTGCTCGTGAACAACGCAGGTCGGTGCACGCAGAGGCTCGTCCTCGAACGCTCGCTCGAGGACATGAACGACGAGATGCGCCTGGATTACTGGGGCGCGGTCCACACCACGCGCGCGATCCTTCCGCACTTCCTCGCGCGGCGCGGCGGCGCGATCGTGAACGTCTCGTCGCTGCTCGGCAGCGTCGGGTGCCCGACGACGGCGAACTACTCTGCCGCCAAGGCGGCGCTCGAGGCCTGGACGCACGCGATGCGAGGTGAGCTCGCGCCGTATGGGATCGAGCTCGTCGTCTTCGTCGCGCCCCACACCGACACCGATGCCGGCCGTGCGACGCGCTTCGATGGCGTGGCGAGCCTGCCCGTCGAGCACACAGCGCGAGGCCTCGTTCGCGCGATCGATCGACGTCCGCGCCGTGCGAGCTCGAGCCCGGTGTACGAGGTGCTGCTCCGTCTCGCCGCGTGGTTCCCCGCGTTCATGGAGCGCCGCCTCGCCGTCAGTGTGCGATCGCTGATCGCCAGCTGATGCGAGCCCGCGTTCGGCGCGTCACTCGATCTGGGCGGGCGTGCGTGAGACCTTTCTCGGCATGCTGCGACATGGGATTCCCCAGGACTGGGCACGCGTCCTCGCCCCCGAGATCGCGAGCGAGCGCTTCGCATCGCTCGAGCGCTTCGTCGCCGAGGAGCGCGCACGCAAGACGATCTTTCCGCCCGAGGATCGCGTCTTCACCGCACTCGCGAGGACGCCGCTCGAGCGCGTGGAGGTCGTGCTCGTCGGTCAGGACCCGTACCACGACGAGGGTCAGGCCCACGGGCTCGCGTTCTCCGTGGAGCCACCCACCAAGCCGCCGCCGTCGCTGCGCAACATGTACAAGGAGCTCGAGAGCGATCTCGGGATTGCGCCGCCCACACACGGCGACCTCTCGGCGTGGGCCGACCGCGGTGTGCTGTTGCTCAACGCAGTGCTGACCGTGGTCGCGCACGAGCCCGCCTCGCACGCGAAGCAGGGCTGGGAGGAATTCACCGACGCGGTCCTGCGCGCTGTGAACGATCGCCCACGGCCCGCGGTGTTCGCGCTGTGGGGCGGCTACGCGAAGAAGAAGGGCAAGCTCGTCGATCGCGCCCGCCACGAGGTCGTCGAGAACGCGCATCCCTCACCGCTGTCGGCCAAGCAGTTCATGGGCAGCAAGCCGTTCTCGCGCATCGACGCAGCGCTCGCGAAGCTCGGACGCCCCCGCATGGACTGGCGCCTCTGACTCGCGATCACGGCAGCGGAGAGACGCCGAACACGAAGCGGTGGAGGTGCAGCATCGCGGCCCACGCGAGGAGGCCGAGCGCGATGCGCCACCAGCCCAGCTCCGAGAGGACGAGCTTCTGTCGTCCCCCGAGGATCGCGACGAACGGCATGATCGAGGTCTCGCGCTCGTAGCGTGTCCAGGCCTCATTGGGCGCCGCCCCGCGGCGCATGTCGATGTGCACCATCCCCGCGAACGCGAGGAACGCGATGCCGAGGAACACCAGGGACGAGCGCAGATCGCCGTTGGGCCCGAGGTGCGAGAGGGCCCACAGAGCGAAGCCCCACAGCGCCGGATGTCGCGTGATGCGCTGCACACCGCGCGGCCCCGCCGACGCGCGATCGGCCATTCCTGCCGTGGTGGGCGAAGGCGTCGTGAAGCCCATCACGAGCAGCACGTACGCGAGCGGCACGATCAGGTTCGGCACCCAGCGCGTCCACGGCGGCGGATCGTAGAGCGGCACGTAGGGCGCGAGGCCGTAGCCCCACACGAGGAGGCCCAGGCCGATCGCGGCGACGATCGAGTAGAGCACGCTGAAGCGGCCCTCACCGCCGAGCGAGGCGACGAGCGGACCACGCATCGGCGCGCTCGAGAGCGCGAGGTGACCGAGCACGAAGATGACGAGCCCGAGCGCGAGCGGGATCCACGTCCGCGTGTCGCCGGGACCATCGACGGGCACCGACGCCAGCGCCGCGATCACGGCATCGAGCTCGGTGTCCGAGAGCTCGAAGCGCGGCATGAAGCCGGGCTCGAAGCCATCCGCGATCTCGGCGTCGGGCTCCTCGACCGAGCGGCGGAGGAACGCCTCGTCGAACTCGACCGCGACACGCTCGCCGTCGCGATGGACGGCGCGCGTCGAGCCGTAGAGGCCGCGGAACGTGGGCCCCTGAGACTGCGCTCCGTCGAGCGAGTGACAGCCCACACAGCCGTGATCGCGAAGCGGCGCGAGCGCCTGCTCGAGCGTCTGCGCCTCGAGATCCGAGGGCCAGCTCGAGATGATCGAGAGCACCACGAGAGCGAGCCACAGGGCAGGCGAGCGCATGCGCATGCGCATGCGAGGGTGCAAGACGCGCGCGCCTTCGTCCATCGCGCGATACGCTCGCCTCATGCCTGCGAGCTCGAAGGTCGGCGCCGCGGTGATCACGGTCGTGCTTCTGGTCGTCGCAGCCGTGCTGTTCTGGCCGCGCGACGAGAGCGGACCTCGCCTGGCGCGTCGCACGTACGCGGACATCCCGCGCATCGACGTCCACGTGCACCTCGATCCGGAGCAGGTCCCGAGCGCGACGCGCATCTTCCGCGAGCACGGCGTCTACCTCGCGCTCAACGCCTCGGGCGGTCACCCGGACGGCGGTGGCCTCGAAGAGAACATCGAGGCGATGCGCGCCTCGAACGGCGCTGTGCGACCGTACTGTTCGCTCGACTGGCGGAACGTCGAAGATCCGGACTGGGACGACTACGTCGATCGCACGCTGCGATCGTGCGCGTCACAAGGCGCGATCGGCATGAAGGTCTACAAGGGCCTGGGGCTCGGCATCACGCTCTCGGATGGATCGCTGCTCGCCGTGGACGATCCGCGCCTCGATCGTGCGTTCGCGCTGTGCGGAGAGCTCCACTTGCCGGTGCTGATCCACAGCGGCGATCCGCAGGCGTTCTTCACGCCCGACGGTCCCGACAACGAGCGCCACGAAGAGCTCGCCGCGCATCCGCGCTGGAGCTTCTACGGCCCACGCCCCGACTCGAACGAGAGCTGGCCGAGCTGGCAGACGGTCTTCGATCAGTACGAGCGTCGCGTCGCCCGACACCCCGGCACGACGTTCGTGGGCGCGCACTTCGGCAACGTGCCCGAGGAGCCCGAGACCGTCGCGCGCATGCTCGAGGCGTACCCGAACCTCGTGGTGGAGACGGGCGCACGCATCCCCGAGATCGGTCGCTTCGACGCCGCACGCATGCGCGAGATCTGGACGCGCTTCGCCGACCGCATCCTCTTCGGCACCGACTTCCAGATGGCCTCGGAGGACGAGTTCGTCCTCGGCTCCGCGGGCCGCGAGCTCGATCCTCGCTCACGCATCCCGATCTTCTACGAGGCGCACTGGCGCTACTTCGAGACGGCCGATCGCGGCTTCGCGCACCCCACGCCCATCCAAGGCGACTGGACGATCGACGGCATCCACCTCCCCCGCGAGGTGCTCGAGCAGCTCTACTACCGCAACGCGATGCGCGTCTTCGATCTCCCACCTCCACCGACCGAGTGATCGATGGAGCCGGTGATCATGGCAGAGCAAGCGTCTGCGGGACGCTGCGCTCGACACGCCGAGGCGACCGCCATCGCGACGTGCCCTCGCTGCGGCGATCACACCTGCGATGCCTGCTGGGACCGGGAAGACGCGCTGTGCATCGCGTGCCGCGTCGAGCACGGATCACGCTCGCTCGCCTACGAGTCACGGCGACTGGCGGTGCTCGCCACGCTGCGTGACGTGCTGCGCGAGCCCGCCGCCGTCTTCTCACGCGTTCCCCCGCGAGGCCGACCGCTGCGCGCGCTCGAAGTCGCAGCGCTCGCATGGGCCACGCCCGTGGTCGCGCTCGTGCTGCTCGTGCGGCTCCGCTCCGACCGCGATCTCGCGGACCCCCACTTCCTCCTCATCCTCGTACAAGCCACCGCGACTGGGGCTCTCTGCGGCGTGCTCGCCTCCATCGTCCACGCCGTGCTCCTCTGGAGCGCGTCGCGGCTCTTCACGCCACGCAGCGCGTCGGCGGCGCTGCGGGCAGCGGCGTACGGCCAGTGCGGGATCGTCCTGCTGGGGATCGCGGCCCTCGCGTTGGTGTTCCCGCCGTACGCCCTGGGCGGTGCGCTCGTCCTGATCGGGCTCGCCACGTTCGCCCTGCACCAGGCGAACGCGTTTGGTCACTTCCTCCGCGGGCGGCACGGCGGATGGATCGCGCCGCGCCTCGTCGGGGGACTCGTCTCGATGGCGTGGGTCCCCCTCGTGTTCGCGCTCACGATCGCGTGGCGGGCTTGATCAGCGACGACGTCGGACGCGCGTTGCGAGCAACCCGCCGAGGAAGACTGCGAGCCACGTCGTCTGATCGGTCGGCGCACGGGCACCCACACGACAGCTGCATCCGCTCGACGACGTGCCCGCGCCCGCGTCGATGGCCGTCGTGCGACCCGAGTCGATGCCCGACGCGACGAACGCGTCGCTCTCGGTGATCGTGCCCGCGTCGATCTCACTCGCGACCGCTGCGTCGTCGCCGACGACAGCGCCTGCGTCGGGCGTCTCGATCACGCCCGCGTCGGGAAGCCCGCCGCTCCGACACGGAAGGCCATCGAGCATCGACGCCATCGGCCCCACGATGCGGCCCGCGCTGACCTCGCCGTCGTAGCTCGCGCCGCCGAGCCACTCGGCCATCGACGCGTCGCCCGCGAGCACACACGCCGTCCATGCGACCGCATAACGGCGAAAGAGCGGTGTCGTCGCGGAGTCTCCGCGGCCACAGCCGAAGCTGCAGACCAAGTCCATCTCGCCGGGGTTGCAGTGGCCCGAGCCATCGAGCGTGAAGTCGAGGTGCGGGCTGGTGAGGCGCGTGCGCACCATCGCCTCCTGCCACGCGGCGTTGCACGCGCCCGGCACCTCCGCGAGCAGCGTGAGGTGCGGCGCCGTGATCGACGCTGTGACGGACAGCCCGTCGGTGCCGTCGTCGTTCGGATCGAGGAGCACCACGGAGTCGATGCTCGGATCACGCGCGGCCGTGATGTGTGACGACAGGCCGCCCCAGCTGTGACCGATCAAGCCCCGACGCGATCCGTCGACGGTGCCCGAGAGGCGTGAGCTCGGATCCGCCGACTGCGCCACCGCCCACGCGAGCAGCGCCGTGATCTGCCGCTGGTTCGCGTCGTGATCGCACGCCGTCACGGTGCACGGCATGTCGGGCACCACGGCGACGAAGCCGCGCGATGCGAGCGTGCTCGCGAGCTCCGTGTGGTAGGCGCCGTTCGCGTTGGCGCCGTGGATCACACCGACGAGCGGGAACGGCCCGCCGCTGCCCGTCGGCCCGGCGCCTGCGGGGTAGTAGACGCGCGTTCGGATGCGCGCGCCGTCGAGCGTCAACGTGCCCGCGTCCCACGTCTCGACCGTCAGCGGCCCACGATCTTCAGGCGCCTGCGCCGAGGCGCGCGCCGCCAGGAACGAGCCGAAGAGCGCGAAGCAGACCGAGAGGGCGATCGATTGCCGCATGGGCGTCGATGGTATCGGCAACACGCTGGGGTGGGCAGTGGCCGCTTCGAGCTCGCGCGACGCACGCGCTCAGAGGCCGAAGACCTTCTCGGCGTTCAGCCCCAGGAAGCGCGCCCTCGCGTCGTCATCGAGCGCGAGCGCCTCGAGATCCGCGAGGCACTCGGCCGGTGTGATCATCGGGAAGTTCGATCCGAAGAGGACCTTCTTCTTCCCGTGTCCGCGCATGAACTCCACGAGCTCGCGGGGATAGCGGCTCGCCTTGTACGCCGAGGTGTCGATGTAGACGTTCGGGTACTTCGTCGCGAGCGCGATCATCTCGTTCGTCCAGGGGTAGCCGATGTGACCGCCCACGATCACGAGCTCGGGGAAGTCGAGCGCGACCTCGTCGAGGTAGGGGATCGGTCGCCCCGGATCGGAGGGCGCCAGCGGCCCCGTGTGCCCGACCTGGAGACAGAACGGCACGCCGAGCTCGATGCACTCGGCGTAGAGCGGGTAGTAGCGGCGATCGTTGGGCGGCGCGTTCCACAGCCACGGAAGCATGCGGAGCGCGCGAAGGCCTCGCTGCTTCACGCAGCGTCGTAGCTCGCGCACAGCCTCCATGGGCCGCGCGAGATCGACCGAGCACGCACCGAAGAGCCGATCGGGCGCCTGCGCGATCACGCTCGCCACGTGATCGTTCGACAGCATCGGCCCCGAAGGTCCCCACCACGCCGACACGAGCGCGCGATCGATCTTCGCTGCGTCGAGCGCCGAGATCAGGAAGTCGACGGGAACCTCGTCCGGCAAGCTGGAGACGTCCATGCCGCGCCAGCGCAGGAGCGAGGCGAACATCGGGTGTCGGAGGAAGCTGCCCGTGGGGTGCTGCGTCCATGCGTCGACGATCATGGTCGATCGGTAACACGACCTCGCGCGTCGGCCGGCGCTGACGTAGCGTCGCGCCATGTCGAGTCAGGCGCCGCGCCACACGCCGGTGATCGCCGAGCTCTCCGGACGCGTGATGGTGCAGAGCATGCGTGGACGCTTCGAGCTCGCCGACGTGCGTCCCTCCTTCGATCTCTTCCTCAAGCTCGCGCGCGATCGGCCCACCGAGAAGCTCGGCACGCTGTCGTTCACCAAGGACGCGAGGATGCCGCCGAGCCCCGACGTGGCCACGACGATCGCGAAGTGGAAGGCAGAGGTCGCGCCCTTCGCGACGGCGACGGCCTACCTGATCGAGGGCGAAGGCTTCGGGGCATCGTTCGCGCGCCTCGCGCTCGGCAGCGTGCTGCTCGTGAACCGAGGGCACGCGCGTGAGTCCACCTTCTCGAGGGTCGAGGACGCGATCGCATGGCTCGCGGGCCACCTCGATCTCACGCCCGACGAGGTGCGGCGCCTCGGGCTCGACCTCGCGCGCATCCGCCGCGGCCACGACGGCCTCGACGCGACTCGCTTCGCCTGAGAGACGAGAGCCCGACGACCCCAGCAGGATTCGAACCTGCGACCTTCGGCTCCGGAGGCCGACGCTCTATCCAGCTGAGCTATGGGGTCTGACGCGAGAGGGGAGCAATACCGGAGAGCGATCCGCGCGGCAAGCATGCCGCATCGAATGAACCCGATCTGCTACTTGCGGATGACGTCGATCACCAGCGGCGCGGGCTGCGCGCTCGCGCTGCCGATCGTGAACGCCGCGAGCGCGCGCTCCGCGAACGCCTTCTCGTCGTGCGTCTTGGCCGCCGGGCCCGAGGCGAGGTGGAGCTCGCAGAGCGGCTCGCCGATCGCGACCTTGTCGCCGACGCCCTTGTGCAGCACGAGGCCGACGAGCGGATCGACGGCCTGATCCGCGCGCGTGCGGCCTGCGCCCATCGCCACGCCCAGCAGGCCGAGCGAGAGCGCGTCGATCTTCTGCACGAAGCCGCGCTTGGTCGCCGCGATCTGCACGATGCGTGACGAGCGCGGGATGCGCGACGGATCCTCGACGCACCGCGGGTCGCCGCCCTGCGCATCGACGATCTGGCGGAGCACCCGCACGCCGCTGCGATCCTGGATCGCTGCCTCGAGCTTGCGGCGTGCGTCGCGATCGTTCTTCGCTACCCGGCCCATCAAGAGCATCTCGGCGCCGAGCACGAGCGTGAGCTCGCGCAGGTCCGCGGGCCCCTTGCCGTGGAGCACCTCGATCGCCTCGCGTGCCTCGAGGGCATTGCCGATGGTGCGACCGAGTGGCGCCTCCATCGACGTGAGGAAGGCGGTCACTTCCTTGCCGGCGAGCATGCCCACGCGCACGAGCGACTGCGCGAGCGCGCGCGCGTCGGCCTCCGTCTTCATGAACGCACCGCGGCCGACCTTCACGTCGAGCACCAGGCCGTCGATCCCCTCCGCGAGCTTCTTCGAGAGGATGCTCGCGGTGATGAGCGGGATGGACTCGACCGTCGCTGTCACGTCACGGAGCGCGTAGAGCTTCTTGTCCGCGGGCGCGATGTCGTCGGTCTGCCCGATCAGCGCGCAGCCGATGTCCTTCACCTGCTGGACGAACGCGTCGACGCCCATCGACACGGAGAAGCCGGGGATCGCCTCGAGCTTGTCGAGCGTGCCGCCGGTGTGACCGAGGCCGCGACCGCTGACCATCGGCACAGCGACGCCGCACGCAGCGACGAGCGGCGCGAGACAGAGCGAGACCTTGTCGCCCACACCACCCGTCGAGTGCTTGTCGACCTTGCGCGCGCGCACCGACTTGGTGTCGACGACACGACCCGAGTCGCGCATCGAGAGCGTCAGCGCGGTCGTCTCCTCGGCCGTCATTCCCTTGAAGAACACGGCCATCGCGAACGCGCTCATCTGGTAGTCCGCGACGTCGCCGCGGACGAACCCAGACACGAGGCCTTGGATCTCGGCGGGGCTCAGCGCGCCACCGTCGCGCTTGCGCGCGATGAGCTCCGGCACCGTCGGGAGCGTGTGGCTCCAGCCGGCGCTCTCCTTCTTGGAGACGCTCTTGTCGTTGGTCTTCGCGGGGGACTTGGAGGGCCCGCTCGGGGGCGAAACGCGCTTCTGGGCAGCCATGGCGCGCGGAAGATACCCGATCCTCGCCCCGATCCGTGCGCCTCCGCGCGTCAGCGGCTGCGACGGTCGGGACGACCGCCCTTGCCCTTGCCCTTGCGAGGCAGCGTTCCGGTGCGCGAGGCCTTGGCCGGCGTGCTCGTTCCACGGCCTCGCGAGGCCCCCTCGGCCCGTCGAGCGGGCCGCTCGCTGTCCCGCGGACGGCGGGCTCGGCCGGCGCTCCCGCCGTTCACCCACGAGGCGATCACCTCGCGTCGCTCGATGGACGCATCGTCGATCCGCACGAGCGCCACGTCCGCGAGGGCGATGCGACGTCCCGTGCGCGATCCGACGAGCGCGATCCCGAGGTGATCGACCTCGAGGTACTCGTCGGCGATCCGATCGATCGGGATCTTCACCTCCACGAACGGCGACGCGAGCGTGACCACGAGGCCGTGCTCGGCGACGCTCGTGACCTTGCCCTCGAGCTCCTGACCCACGTACTTCTTCATCAGGATGCAGCGGTAGATCGCCTGCACCTCGCGCTCGACCTGCACCGCGCGCCGCTCCATGCGGCTCGCCTGCACGGCCTGCGGCACGAGCGCGCGACGCATGGTGTCGGCATCGAGCGCTCCGACATCCTCGCGTGCGAGCGCTCGCACGATGCGATGCACCGCGAGATCGGGGTAGCGACGGATCGGCGAGGTGAAGTGCAGGTAGTGCCGCGCCGCGAGCGCGAAGTGGCCGATGTCGTCGACCTGGTAGGTCGCCTGCTGCATCGAGCGGAGCAAGAGGAAGCCGAGCACGCCCTCGAGCGGCGTGCCCTCGATCTTCGCGAGCGCCGTCTGGAGCTCCTTGGGCGTCGGATCCTCGTCGTTCTCCAGGCGAACACCGAGCGCCTCGGCGACCGCGGCGAACTGCGCGATCTTGCCCGCATCGGGCTTGCCGTGGACTCGGTAGATGGCGGGCAGACCTCGCTTGGAGAGGTGCTCGGCCACCGTCTCGTTGGCGAGCAGCATCAGATCTTCGATGAGCTCGTACGCGCGCTTCACGCCCGGGTCGCCCTTCTGCTGGACGACGTCGCGCGGCTCGCCGCTCTCGTCGAGGAGGATCTTCGCCTCGGGCAGCTCGAAGCCGAGCGCGCCCCGCTTGTGACGTCGCGCGCGGAGCAGCTTGGAGATCGCGAGCAGCGTCTCGAGCTGTCCCTCGTGCTCCTCCGCATCGGGCGAGAGCTCGCCTTCCTCGGTGAGGCCGAGCGTGCGCGCGACCTTCTCGTAGGTGAGGCGGCCGCGGCTCCGCATCACGCCTTCGACGAAGCGGTAGCTGCGCACGATCCCCGTCTTGGTGAGGTGGGCATCGACGCCGAGCATCAGGCGATCCTCGTCGGGCACGAGGGACGCGAGGTTCGAGCTGAGCTCCGGCGGCAGCATCGGGATCGCGCGATCCGGCAGGTAGATCGAGCATCCACGCGCCGTCGCTTCGCGATCGATCGCGGTGCCCACCTTCACGTAGTGAGAGACGTCGGCGATCGCGACGAGCACACGAAAGCCGTCCTTGGTGCGCTCGGCCCACACCGCGTCGTCGTGATCGCGCGCGTCCTTCGGATCGATGGTGAGCAGCGGGACGTCGCGCCAGTCCTCGCGTCGCGCGACCTCCGCGGCGTCGACGACGGCGGGAAACGCGAGCGCCTCCTGCAGCACGTCCTTGGGGAACTCCTCGGAGATGCCGTCGCGCAGGCGGATCTTCTCCACCTCCACGGCTGCCGATCCACGGGGGCCCATCGCGCGCAGCACGCGAACGCTGGGCAGCTCGCCCTCACGCTCGGGCCAGCGCGTCACCTGTCCGACGACCTCCATGCCCGGCAGCGTCTCGAGCGGCAGCGCGCCCTCGACGAAGAAAGCCTGAGGCAAGCGCGGATCGCCCGGGTGCACGTAGAGCTGTCCATGCTGTCGCGCGAGCGTGCCGCCCACGCGCAGGAGGCCGCGGCTGATCACCTCGACGACCTCGCCCTCGAAGCCCTTCGGCGTCGGCGCCGTCTTCACGCGCACACGATCTCCGTGCATCGCGTGCTTGATGCCGGGAGGCGGGATGAACACCTCTCCGCCCTCGTCGATCGTGACGAACGCGAAGCCGCGCGTCGTCATCGCGAGCCAGCCCACCTTCGTGTCGCGACCCCACACGCGCTCGGGGAGCGAGTCGCGTCGATCGCCATCGCGTCGATCGCCGCCCCGTCGTTCGGGCTCGCGTCGTTCGGGCGCGCGTCGATCGGTGGGCTCGTTCGGTCGCTGCGGCGCGGTCCCGTCTTCAGGCCCGCGCAGGCGCTGCTGTCGCTCCGCACGCTTCACCACGAGCTCGTCGCGGACGCGCGATCCCTTGCCGGTCTTCTGTCCTGCGGCCTTCTCGATCGCCTTCCAGCGAGAGCCCGGCAGCTCCTTCGCGAGCCCCAGTGACTTGAGGCCGTCGAGCGCCTCGCGCACCACGGGCGCGGCCTTGCGTGCGTCCTGCCGCGGGAAACCCAGGGCGGTGACGACTTCCATCGTGTGGAGCGACTTGTCGCCCCCTGACTTGAGCGCGCTCAGCACACGCTCCTTCGAAATACTCAAAACCAAACCTCGAAAAGAAACTGTCTCGAACACAGAGAGTGATGCACCCCACGGTGGTGGAGAGGCGCGGCCTGACGGCCACGGACCTCGCGCATCTCGGCTCCACGCGTCATCGAAACGCGTAGAGAGAGCCGTCGTCCGAACCGACGATCACGCTGCCGTCCCCGGCGATGAGCGCGGTCGCGTCGACGTTCTGGCCCAGGTTGTGGCGCGAGACGAGCGTGCCGTCGAGCTGAAGCACGTAGACGAAGTCGTCCTGCGACCCGACGTAGACGTGCCCCGCCGCGTCGATGCGCGCCGAGCTGCGCACACGGCCACCCGTGGCGTAGCGCCAACGGACGGTGCCGTCGGGCGCGATGCCGTAGACGTTGCGATCGTCCGATCCCACGACGATCGTGCCGTCCGTGGCGATGGCAGGCGTCGCGCGTACGTCGGCGCCCGTCGTCACCTGCCAGCGTCGCTGGCCGCTCGCGTCGAACGCCGTGACGTGCCCGAGGTCGTCGCCGATCACGATGGTGCCGTCGTCCGCGATCGAGGGCCCCGAGTCGCTGCTCGCGCCGAGCGTCGCGTCCCATGCGACGGTTCCGTCGCGACGCACCGCGTGCAGCACACCATCGACGGAGGCGAAGAGCACCAGGCCCTGCGGATGCACGGCGGGCGGCGTGCGCACCTCGCCCGCCGCGGCGACGTGCCAGCGGATGCGTCCGGCGGTGTCGATCGCGTAGAGGCCCGCGCCGGGCACGTAGATCGTCTCGTCGTCGTCGAGCGTGGGGCTCGCGTCGATCGGACCGCCGAGCGAGAGCCGCCAGCGCACGCGACCCTGCGTGTCGAGCGCGACGAGCGTCCCGTCGTGGTTGCCCGCGATCACAGTGCCGTCCGCGAGCACCGCCGCGCTCGCGTAGAAACGATCGCCGCCGGTGTAGCGCCATCGCAGCGAGCCATCGCGACCGATGGCCTGGAAGCTCCGATCGAGCGAGCCCACGTAGAGCGTTCCGTCCGCGCCTTCCACCGGCGCGGCGTAGATGCGCGCGCCGGTGCGCAGCAACCGCTGGGGTGAGGCGAGCGTGGTCGGTGAGGTCGCGACCGCGCGCCCGGTATGTCGCGCATCGCCCATGAAGACGGGGCGTGCCCGAACGAGCGCTGTCTGCGAGAGACCCACGTCGGCATCGACCGAGGGCGCGCTGGCGTCGGCGGTGCCCGCGTCGAGCAGCGTCTCGTCGCCGTGCGTTCCGATCGCATGCGCGCGCTGCGCGAGCTCGTCGCGCACCTCTTCGTGGAAGCGGCACCGCCCCTCGTGACAGATCCGATCGTGACGGCACTGCACGTCGGTGGTGCACGGGCCCACCGGCTCGGGGGAGGCGGCGCACGCCGCGAGAGAGAAGGTCAGCGCGACACCGCAGAGCGCGCGCGAGGCCTGTCGCGTCAGGGGTCCGATCTCGCGAGACATCTGGTGGCGCACGCTATCACTCCTCGTCACTGCGGCGTCGTCGGTGCGGTGGGGGTCGGGTCGAGGCGATCCTGCGGCTGCGCCTGCGGAGCGAACGAAGGCGGCATGGGAAGCGGCTCTCCGCCAGGCGGCGGCGCTTCGGGCGCGGGCACGTCGGAGGCGCGGAGGTCGGCCCAGCACACAGCGCCTCCGCAGAGCCACGCTGCGCGCGCGAGCGACGGCGCGAGGGCCACGTCGATCGGCTGACCCTGAGGCACCGCGAAGCTCTCGTCGCGGAACACGCGAAC
>JAFLCL010000007.1 GCA_017303575.1 Deltaproteobacteria bacterium | reverse complement strand
GATGGCGGCGAGCGCCGCGTTCGACGAGCTCGGCGGCGGCGCCGGCAGCGGCGCGGGGTATGGCAGCGGTCGCGCCACGAGCGACGTGGAGCGCGCGGTCGTGGGACATGGGCTCGAAGAAGGGCCGTTCGCCGAGGCGCGCAACCGACGCATCCGTCGCGATCCGCGCTTCCCGATCCGCGTAACGGTGCAGTTCTACCGAGCGACCTCGAACGGCGCGGTCAGCGAGGCGGACCTCACCTCCGCCGTCCAGACGATCGAGCGCGTCTACTCCGAGGCGGACTACGTGGGCTCGCTCGTGGTCGGAAGCCAGGAGCGGCCCACGTCGTGGGTGCGTCCCACCGACGCGCAACCCACAGCGCCCGCCGCGCCCTGATCAATCCACGGTGTCGCAGGCCACGTTGGGCTGGAGGCCCACGTTGTTGCCCTCGTGGCACTCGCTCTCGGTGCCGTTCGGATCGGCCACGACGTAGACGTCGATGCGCTCGCCCAGCGGCAGCGTCGCCACGCAGCTCACCTCGCCGCACTCGGCCACGCCGAGGAACACGGGGGAGCTCGCGCGACAGAGCTCGGGACCGTCGCGCATGCCCTGACGGAACGACACCTCGAACCCCGCGCCCATCGGCAGCGCGCCGCGGTTGCAGACACGCGCGCTGAGCGTCGCAGTGCCGTCCGAGTCGCACGGCACGCGCAGTCGATCGGAGATCTCGCGCGTGGTGAGGTCGGCCACACCGAGCGCCTCGAGATCGCCCTGCACGTTCTGACGGAAGTTGTTGAGCCCCTCGGTGCGCCAGTTGATCTCCACCGCGGAGCTCCGCGGGATCTCTCCGAGATCACCGACGTGGGTGATCGCGTACGCGTGCTGGTTCCAGATGCGTCGCGAGGCGGCCCAGCGATCCATCGTGTCGCGCAGGACGACGATGCCGTGACGCGGGCTGTAGCTCGTCGCCGGACGCAGCGGATCTTCTTCGGGACAGCCCAGGCCCATGAGCACGTAGTCGTTCGCGCTCGCGACGATCTCGGTGTGGAAATCGCCATCGACGTCGGCGATCACGGGGTTCTCGTACGCCGTCGCGCTCGAGCGCGGCGCGCTGTAGACGATGTCGCCGGTGGCGCCCTCGTAGATGCGCAAGAAGCACTCGTCCGCGTAGACGACCTCCGCGGCGCCGTCCGAGTCGAAGTCGAAGACGGAGCTGCCCGTCACGTTGGACGTCTGATCTTGCGAGGGCTGCGCCCAGAGGATTCCGCTCGTCTCACTGCGGCCGCCGCAGCCCGCGGCGCTCCCGCCGTCCACGCAGTCGAGATCGAACACTGCGTACCGAGAGCCGCCTGCCGCGGCGACCTCGACCCGTCCGTCGCCGTCGAAGTCCGCGATCGTCGGTGCGCCGCCGGTGCCGCCGTCCGGGTACATGGGATCGAACGGGATCGGGATCGGCCCGAAGATCACGGTGCCATCGACCGTCTGCACGCGGACCTCGCCGAGGCTGACGACAGCGATCTCCGCCACGTCGCGGCCGCCGAGCGCGGCGATGGGATAGTTTCCGAAATCGGCAATTGCCACGTGTCCTCGCGGCTGGGTCATCGTCACGTAGCTCTCGAGCTCGAGCTCCCGCGTCGTGCCGTTCCACGACCAGATCGCGTCGCCACCCACGAGCTCCATCACGCCGTCCTCGTCGACGTCCGCCACCACCGCGATGCCGCCCAGGTGGTAGCCGAAACGATCGGGGATGCCCGCGTAGAGCAAGCAGCCGTCGGCGTCGTAGATCGCGTGATCGTCGAGGATCTCGGGCGTTCCGTCGTCGTCGAGGTCGTGGATCGACACGCTCGTCCAGCGGTTCTCGTGCTCGGTGGGATCCTCGGTGCGCGAGCCGTCCGGCTGACACACGGCCGACTGCCAGAGCTCGACGAACGCATCGGTCGCAGCGTCCCAGCGCCACGCGATGAGCCCGTTCGGCCGACGCAGCGCGACGATCTCCGCCCGCCCATCACCATCGAGATCACCGACCGCCGGGCTCGACGCGGCGACGAGCGGCGCGTCGTCGAGCGACGCGCGCTGCTCACAGGTGCGACCATCGATCACGCGCAGCACGCCGTCCGCATACACGCTGCGGTTCGTGGGGAACGACACGAAGACGATCGAGGGCTCGAGCGTGCCGTCGTCGTCGTCCATGTCGAAGTCGACGACGGCCGGCGTGCTCATCGCCTGGTTGTGCATGGGGTAGAGGTCGCCCGTCGGCGGACCGACCCACTCGCACTGCACGTCGGGCTCGATGCCGGTGAGCGATCCTGGGCGCAGGCACGTCGTGTCCGAGACGCGCTCGGGAGGAACGCCGTAGGGCACGCAGAACGATCCATCGCAGTAGCTGTCGTCCCAGCAGTCGTCGTTCTCCTCGCACGGGCCGAGGTCGCGAAGGCACATCGTGCCGCCGTAGCAGCGCTGTCCCGCGTTGCAGCAGGTGCCCCCGCACTCGCGCTCGGTCGGGCACACGAAGGGTGTGTCGCGCGCCTCGAACGGCGCATCCGGGAGGTCGTACGCATCGGGACGGCCCATGCACATCCCATCGACGCACAGCTGACCGGGAGGGCAGTCGGAGTTGAACTCGCAGCCCGTCATCGGCACGGGCCCCTCGCAGTCACAACCGAGCACGGCGAGCGAGGACACGAAGGCCAAGAGGCTGACGAGGAGACGGAGCGACACCCGGTACTGCATCGAGCGAGGATGCCATAGCGAGGAAACCTGGCGGTGACATCCCGCGTTTCTTCGCGCCCGAGCCGAGATCAATACTGGAGCGCGGGCTGCTCCGGCTGCGGGCAGCCAGGCGAGGTGTCGCCCGCCGCGCACGGCACCGCGCCGAACGCGAGGCGGTAGCCGCCCGGCGTGCGCATCTCGCCACTGAGGCGCTGTTCACTCGCGCTGAAGGTGGCGGGCAAGAGCTCCCATCCCGAGCAGATGCCGGACGACGCGCCCGGCAGCGGCGCGCTGCCCTCGCGACAGATCGAGGGGCCCTCCATCGCGAGCACGAGGCGCGCGTTGCGATGCGCGGGCTCGCGAGGCTGACGGATCGAGACCACGACAGGGGCGCTCGTCGCGTTGATCGCTCCGTCGAACGAGAGGATCGGTCCGATGCGGGTGAAGCCCGGCGCGATCTGCGCGGGCGTCACGCGGTCGCGCACCTCGGCGAAGCGCACACGACGGTTGGCGACAGGCAGATCGGGCGGGATGAAGAGCCGCGCTTTGCTGTGCAGCTCGAGGATCGCGCCACGACGATCGATCACCGCCGACACGTCCGTGCGTCCGCTCTCCATGCGCGGACCGGCCGGCGCCGCGGCTTCGTCCTCGGCCTCTTCGTCGTCTTCCTGCGCGATGCCGACGACCGAGACCGTCATGGCGCAGAGCGTCATCGAGAGCAGGAGCAAACCCAACAGATCGCGTCGCATCCCGGAGGTGTACACCGCGAACGGCCATGATAGGAACGCGCCCGCCATGGCCGACCTCCTCGCGCTCTATCGACACGCGGTGCGCGCGCGCCTCCTCGACGATCGGCTCGCCGTGCTCTCGCGCGCCGGCCGCATCGGCTACCACCCCGACGCGCAGCGGGCCGAGCTCGCGATCGTCGGCGCCGTCTCCGCGCTGACCGCCGAGGACTGGGTGTTCCCCACGCCGCGCGATCACGCCGCTGCGCTGGTGCGCGGCGCGAGCGCACAGCAGTACCTCGATCACGTCGTCGGCAACGAGGGCGACGTGCTGCGGGGCCACGGCACGCCGGGCACGTACGCGTCGCGCGCGCTCCGCATCGCGAGCCCGAGCGTCCAGGTGAGCCAGCACCTCACGCACGCCGCCGGCCTCGCGTGGGCCGCGCGCCTCCGCAAGACGAGCGAGGTGGTGCTCGCGTTCTTCTCCGAGACGGCCGCAGACGCGGGCGACTTCCACAGCGCGGTGAACTTCGCGGGCGTGGTGAAGGCGCCGATCGTCTTCCTCTGCAAGACGGACGGCAGCGAGGCCCCCGCGCCCGACGTCGAGGTCCACGCGAAGTCGATCGCCTACGGCGTGCGGGCCGTGGAGTGCAGCGCGCATCCGCTCGAGGTCTTCGATCGTGTGAGCGAGGCCGTCTCGCTCGCCCGCGCGGGCGAAGGACCGACGCTGCTCGAGGTGCGCCTCTCGATCGAGCCCGACCCGCTCGAGAAGCTTCGCGGCGCGCTGCTCGCGGAGGGCACGCTGAACGAGGACGCGGACTTCGCGTTCCGTCGCGAGCTCCTCGCCGAGCTCGAGCAGGCGACCGTCGCCGCGTTCGACAAGCCGCTGCCGCCGATCGACTCGCTCTTCGAGCACGTGTTCGCTGGTGGAGCGAACGGCGAGCTCACCTCCATCCTCGAGGGCCAGAGGGCCACGGTACGCGCTGCGCGCGAAGGAACGTCGCGATGAGCCAGAAGAACATGGTGAAGGCCATCAACGAGGCGCTGCGCCACGAGATGGCGACCGACGACCGCGTCGTCGTGATGGGCGAGGACGTGGGCAAGGTGGGCGGCGTGTTCCGCGTGACCGAGGGCCTGTGGGAAGAGTTCGGCGACGATCGCGTGATCGACACGCCGCTCAACGAGGGCGGCATCATCGGCACCGCGATCGGCATGGCCGCGTATGGCCTCCGCCCCGTGCCCGAGATCCAGTTCGCGGACTTCATCTTCCCTGCCTTCGATCAGATCGTCAGCGAGGCTGCGAAGTACCGCTATCGCTCGGGCGGCGAGTACGGCTGTCCCATGGTCATCCGCACGCCCGTCGGCGGTGGCATCAAGGGCGGCGCGTACCACTCGCAGTCGCCCGAGTCGCTCTTCATCCACACCGCCGGCCTCAAGGTCGTGTGTCCGTCGAACCCCTACGATGCCAAGGGCCTGCTCGCCTCGGCCATCCGCGACGAAGACCCCGTCCTCTTCTTCGAGCCCAAGCGCGTCTACCGCGCAGTGAAGATGGACGTGCCCGACGACGCGTTCACCATCCCGCTCGGTGAAGCGAAGGTCGTGCGCGAGGGCGAGCACGTCACCGTCGTGGCGTGGGGCGCGATGCTCTACGAGGCGATCGCCGCCGCGGAGAAGGTCGCGGAAGAGGGCGTGTCGGTGGAGATCGTCGATCCGCGCACGCTGTGGCCGCTCGACATCGACACCATCGCGCGCTCGGTCGAGAAGACGGGCCGCATCGTCGTCGTGCACGAGGCACCCAAGGCCTGCGGCTTCGGCGCGGAGATCCTGCAGCTCGTCTGCGAGAAGTCGTTCCTCCACCTGCAGGCGCCGCCCGCGCGCGTGACCGGCTTCGACACGCCGTTCCCCTACACGCTGGAGAACGACTACCTCCCACTCGCGCACCGCATCGTCCCGACCCTCCTTGCCACGGCGAGGTACTGATTTCCCGAGGGGCCATGCGGCCCCTCCCCGCGAGCGGGGCCCCTCCCGCTCCACTCGCTCCGCTCGTGCTGCGCGCGGGGCCCCAACCCCACTTGCTGTTCACGCACACCCACACGGCGGAACTACATGCGATTCGAATTCAAGCTGCCGGACATCGGAGAGGGCGTCGCCGAAGGCGAGATCGTCGCGTGGCACGTGAAGCCGGGCGACGTGGTCAAGGAAGACCAGGCGATGGTCGAGGTGATGACGGACAAGGCCACCGTCACGATCGGCGCGCCGAAGAAGGGCACGATCCTCGAGACGAACGCCGCCGTCGGCGCGATCGTCCCCGTCGGCTCGCTGCTCGTCGTCATCGAGGTGGAGGGCAAGGGCGGAGAAGCCGCCGCGCCCGCCGCCAACAAGCCTGCTCCCGCCGCTGCCCCTGTGCCCAAGGCCGACGCCAAGACTGTCGAGACGAACGAAGGCCCCGCCGCCACGGCCGTCGGCGACATCAAGGACACGGTCGCAGGGGGCGCCTTCTTCAGCGGCAACAAGGCTGCTCCGCCCTCTCCCCAGAGTGCCAGTCCGAGTGCGAATCAGACTGCCACTCAGGCCCCCGCGCAGACTGCCAGTCAGGCCGCGCCTGCCCGCGTGCGCGACGACTCGTACCACTCCGACCGTCCGCTCGCGACGCCCGTGGTCCGCAAGCTCGCGCGCGATCTGAACGTCGACCTCAAGAAGGTGCGCCCCACGGGTGAAGGCAACCGCGTCTCGCAGGACGACGTGCGCGCCTATGCCGCCGGTGGTCGCGAATCCACGCCGCCCGCCGCTGGCGCGAGCGCGACGGGTCCGCGTGTCGGCGGGTTGGGTCGCCCCCCTGTCGTGATTGCACCGCCGGCAGGCACGCCCGCCTCGCTCGAGGAGCGCAAGCCGTTCGTCGGCGTGCGCCGCAAGATCGCCGAGCGGATGCAGACGTCCACGAACACCGCGGCGCACTTCACGTTCGTCGAGGAGTGCGACGTCGGCCGCATCAAAGAGCTCCGCAAGCGCCTCCAGCCCGCCGCCGAGAAGCAGGGCGTGAAGCTCTCGTTCCTGCCTTTCATCGTGAAGGCGGTGGTCGCCGCGCTGAAGAAGTTCCCCGTGCTGAACAGCGCGCTCGACGAGTCCACCAACGAGCTCGTGACGCGTCGCTACTACCACATCGGCATCGCGGCCTCGACGGATCAGGGCCTGATGGTCCCCGTGGTGAAGAACGCCGATCAGAAGTCGATCCTCGAGATCGCCAGAGAGATCGATCGCCTCGGCACCGCTGCGAAGTCGGGCTCGATCGCGTCGTCGGATCTCGCGGGCTCGACGTTCACCATCACGAGCCTCGGCACGCAGGGTGGTCTCTTCGCGACACCGGTCCTCAACTTCCCCGAGGTCGGCATCCTGGGCGTGCACCAGATCAAGAAGAAGCCGGTGGTGAGGGACGATCAGATCGTGATCGGCGAGATCATGCTGCTCAGCCTCAGCTTCGATCACCGCATCGTCGACGGCCACGTGGGCGCCGCGTTCGCGTACGAGATCATCGGAGCCCTGGAGAGCCCAGAGTCGATGTTCCTCGACATGGCTTGAGCGAGAGCGCGCCAGCTCTGCCTCTGTCCCCGCGCCCGAGCCAGGCACGCAGTGCCGCGCCAGGCACGCAGTGCCGAGCCAGGGCAAAGCCCGCGCCCGTTCTGCCTTTCTCCCCGCGAGACCAAGCAGAACGGGCCCGGTCGCTTCGCTCCCTGGCTCAGTCGCTTCGCTCCTTGGCGCGGTCGCTTCGCTCCCTGGCTCGGTCGCTCCGCTCCCTGGCGTGAAGCAAAGCCGGAGAGCTCACAAGAGGCCAGAGCACTCGAGGTCGAACGAGGCGCTCGTGTTGTTCTCTTCGTCGCACTCGCGCGTTCGACCAGCCCCGGTGCCGTCGTCATCGACAGCCACGCGGATCGTGATCTCCGGACCTCGACCCGCCGTCTCCATCGGCACCACGAGCTCGACGCGACCGACTCCGCCCGGAGGCAAGGCGCTCGCGAGCGGGACCACGCCGAGCAAGACATCGGCGCTCGCTTCGACGCTGAAGAACGCGACCTCCGTACCCGCAGCGACTGCTGCTGCGCCGCGGTTCGTCACGTCCGCGCGGATCGTGAGCGTGGCGGGACATGCCGAGAAGTCCGCGGAGAGCGCGATCGGCAGCAGATCTGGCACGTTCAGCGCGGGTGAGCCGAAGCGCGCGTTCACGCGGTAGCCGATCGCGTCCGTGCTCCGCCAGCTCGCGGACTCCGCGCGCGGGATCGCGCCGTGGTGGTTCTCTGCCGCGGAGCACGCGGAGTCGACGCCGTCGCACACGTTGGTCACGTGGTAGGCGTGCTCGTTCCAGATCGCGCGCGTCGACTGCCATGCATCGTTCGCGTCGCGGTACACGCGCACGCCATCCGTGAGCGGCATGCCCGCGGGACAGCCGAGCGCGCCGCTCGGGAATGCGCGCGCGTAGTAGGAGTCCGCGACGAGCACGAACTCCGCGCGCGTGTCGCCGTTCAGATCGGCGACCGTCGGATAGTTCGACGCGGTGCCCGAGCTGTTGTCGATGTCGAGCAGGATCGCGCCGTCCGCGCCCGCGAAGACGCGCGTGCGACACGTGTCTTGGTAGATGACCTCGGCGACGCCGTTGCCGTCGAAGTCGAACATCGCAGAGGCGGTGATGTTCGAGGACGCGTCGTTCACTGGCACCGTCCACGCCGCCGTGATCGTGCTGCCCACGCGCAGCGTGACGTAGGCGTTCGCGGTCGCGACGCCGATCTCCGGCGAGCCATCGCCGTCGATGTCCGCGATCGTCGGTGCACCTCCGCGGCCCGAGACCGCCGCGCCGCCCACGGTGAGGCTTAAGAGCGACAACGTCGGCACGAAGGCGGTGCCATCGGCGCGCAGCACCGCGACGCGACCACTCTCGACGACCACGATCTCCGGCGTTCCATCCGCATCGAAGTCGGCGACCGCGGGATAGCCGTCGCCGATCGCCGTCGAGGTCCAGCGCACCGTGCCGTCGGCCTCGTACGCGCGGTTGCCAGTGACGACCTCGAGCGCGCCGGGCTCCGCGTCGAGGTTCACCGCGATGGCGATCGGGCCGAAGCCCACGTTGCCCGTGTGCGCGGTGGGTGAGCGCCACACGAGCAGACCGTCTCGATCGAACACCGTGCCCCCGACGATGATCTCCGCGCTTCCATCGCCGTCGAGATCCGCGATCGTGGGCGCGCCGCCGTAGAGGAACACGTCCACCGTCGCGCCGCTCGCGTCGTGGCCTTCCCACAAGAACGCGCCGCTCTCGGAGTACGCGACGATGCCCGATCCACCGAGCGATCCGCGATGGAGACCCGCGACGATCGTGAGCGCGTCGTCATCGTCGGTCGCATCCAGATCGGCGACCGCGAGGTGGCCCCACGAGTTCAAGAGGTGCGTCGTGTCGGCGGGATCGGTGCAGAAGATCTCGCGCGCGCCGCCCATGCAGTCCCCGGGACCCGAGAGCGCGCAGAGGATGCCGTAGCCGGGGATCGATCCACCGAACGCGGCGGGCGCGTCTTCGTACGCGATCACGAGCACGTCGCTCGCGCCGTCGTGATCGACGTCCGCCACGATCGGCGTGACGAGCACGCCCTTGTACGTCGGGTGATCGGCACTGCCGGTCCAGTGCCACATGAGCTCGGGCTCGAACGTGCCCGTCGCAGGAGGCAGCGTGCACGTGCCCGCGGGCGGCGAAGGCAGACAGCGCAGGATCGTCTCGTCGCAGTACTGCGTCTCGGGACACCCGCGCACGCTCGCGCCGCCGCACGCGCTCGGCAGATCACACTCCGCGCCCGGCATCCCGCAGCCCGAGGCACCACACGCCTCGCCGCTCGCACAGCAGATCTCCGGCGTGCCGCACGCAGCGGCTGCGCCGCAGTCGAGGTGGCAGGTGCCATCGACACAACGAAGGCCGCTCGGACACGGAGACTCCGCGCCGCAGCGATCACCGAATCCCTCGATGCCCGCATCGGAAGGCACGACGGCATCGACCGGTGGCGGGCTCGCGTCCTCGACCGGACCTCCGTCGTGGGGCCCGCCATCCGTGGGCGCGACGCACTCGCCGTCGATGCACGATCGGCCCGCACCGCATTCGGTCGAGCTCACGCACGGGGCGGGCCCTTCACCACACGAGCAGCCCGCGATCGAACCAGCGAGGAGGAGCGTGACGACGGCGAGTCTCATGCGCTCGACCGTAACACCACGTCGCCCGTGACCGCCCTCTTGCGGCGAGATCAGTCGCGCGTCTCGCCGAGGGCCTCGTAGGTCACGAGGGCGAAGCGGGAGCGCTCGCTCTCGCGCATGCGCTGCGCGATCACGCCGTGGAGATCGTCACGCCACGTGGTCCACTGCGTCACGAAGGCATCCGCGCGATCGCGATCGCCCGCGCGTTGGATCGCGAGCACCTCGCGGAGCAGGCTCTCGACGGCCTCGGCATAGCGGCTGCGATCGATCACGAGCGCTCCGTCTCGGAACGACAAGAGGCCGCGATCGAGGAACCAGTTCCACTGGATGAGCTGCATCGTCTGGTACGGCTGCTCGCGGCGGGGCTGGTTCTTGAGGAGCACACGACGGATGCCCGCTGCCTCGATCGCCGAGAGGCGCGCGTCGTCGATGAGGTGCTCGCCGTGCAGGAAGCGTGTGGCGAAGAGCGAGACGAGGTCGGCCTTCATCTCCTCGAAGAGATCGGCCGTGTCGGCGAGCGCGACGTCGAGATCACGACCGTCCTCGGTGCGATCGACGCCGAGGTAGTGACCGACCTCGTGCCACAGCGTGCGGTGGAAGTTGCCCTCGATGCGCAGCTCGCCGTGGTGCGCAGGGGCGACGGCCGCATCGAAGGCGCGCTCGCTCTCGGCGAAGAGCTCGGGGCTCAGGAGGATCGTGGCCCGCAGCAAGATGGTTCGGCCGTACTGACGCGAGAGGTACGCTTCGTTGGGGAGGATCGTCGCGGTGTTCGTGCCGCGCGCCTGGCCGAAGTCCGCGACGATCTCGTAGACGCCGACCTGGGTGTCGGTGCGGACGCGTCGGTGGGCCTCGTACGGAAGCGCGTCTTCCACGCCTTGCATCGCGGTCACGGCCGTACCGAGCTCGGCGCTGCGCGCGCGATCACGCACGAGGAGTGAGAGGGCGAAGAAGCTCTTCACGCCGAAGAGCGGGTCGTCGTAGGTCTCGTACGCGCCGATCTGCGCGTTGAGGTGACCGGTGAAGTCACTCGTCACCCATGCGGCGTCGCCGCCCTCGTAGTCGTCGGCGAGGAGGTCACGCGCACGCAGGCGGAGGTAGCGCGCGAACGCGGGATCGTCGCCCTCGACGGCGTCGGCCGCCGCGAAGAGGTGACCGAACACGGGCACCAGCTCCTCCGCGAACGCGACGGAGTACGGCACCCCGAGGAAGTCTTCCTCCTGTGTGAGTCGCTCGCGCAGACCGGGATGCAGGCCCTCGATCACGGGATGACGCGTGAGGATCGCGAGCGCGTCCGCGCGCCGCTCGTCCGTCGCTGCCCACACCACCGTGCGATCATCGAGCAGCTCGGCGCGACGCTCCGGATGCGCGACGAGAAAGGCCTCGAAGCTCTCGCGTGTCGTTCCCTCCGGGTACATCGCGCGCGCAGGCGTCTCGGCGGCGACGGAGAGGAAGGCGAGCCGCTCGTTGTCGAGCGTCGTCGCGATCGGGCCTTGCATCGCGCGGAACAGATCACGCTCGCGCGTGAGCTCGGGGTGCGCCACGAGGAAGTCGAGCGCGTCCGCGCCCGCAGGATGACGCTGACGCAGGTAGGCGCGATCGAGCAGCGCGCCCGCGGCGAGGAGCTCGCGCACGGCCGCGCGCTCGCCGTCGGTGAGGTGAGAGAGATCCGGCGCGACGTGCACCCGCATCGTGCGCGAGAGCACGGCCTCGCTCTGCGCCTCGGTCCACGTCCCCGCCAGTGTCGGTGCGGGTGTCGCCTCCGAGGTGGGCTCCGGCGTGGGCGCGGGGCTCGTCGAGGACGTCGGCGGGTCGTTCGGTGCGGCCTCGCCTCCACAACCCCACGAACCCGTCAGCAAGAGCAGCGCGGCGACGAGACCGGGAGAAACGCGTGATCGCATGCGCGGGAGCGTACCCGTCAAGCGCGCGGCGTCGTCACGAGGATTCAGCGCCAGCTCGGATCTCTCCGATACATCACGTCGGTGCGCAGCACGTACTTGGTGCCGCTCACGAGCTTCGCGCCTTCGTGCAGGAGGCGATGCTGGAAGAGGAGCGCCATGCCCTGCGTCGGCACGATGCTCACGCCGTGATCGAGGAAGTTGGTCTCACCGCCCGTGAAGTCGCCGTTCAGATAGACGAGAAACGTCAACAGGCTCTCTTCGTCCGCGCTGCGACGAAAACAGCCGTCGTAGTGAGGCGCGAAGTACTGCCCCGGCTCGTAGCGGTAGGCGCGGAAGCGCTCGTTGCAGCCCACCGCACGCGACGAGGCCTGCAGCACCTCGGGCACGTGCGGCCTGACGCGTTCGAAGAGTGACTGCGCCAGCGCCGGATCGTCGAAGCTCGCGCGATCGTTGTTGCGGATGTCGGGCCGCATGACCGCGCCGCGGTGCGTGGTGACGGGCGCAGGCGCGATGCCCTCGCGCTCCATGCGATCGATCATCGCGTCGCACTCGTCCGGAGGAAGGAAGTCGTCGACCGTCCACGCGAGCGGTGCCGTCGAATCCAGCGACTCTCCCTCGAGCCAAGGTCTTCGCCGGGGGTGATGGAGGATGGTCACCTCGCGATCATGCCGCGGCCCGACGCGAAGCGCGGGGATTCGTTCTCGCTCTCTCAGGTCGGAGGCGGAGGCCCCATGGCCACGTTGATCGTGCCCGTCGCGATCACGGTCTCGCCCTCGGTCACGTCGAGCAGCGTGCAGTCGTACTGTGCCGCAGGAGGCATCGCGAAGACCTGCGTCGCGCGCACCTCGAGCCTCCGATCGATCGCGATCGAGGGCACCGCGAGCTCGATCTTGCGCGTGCCGAGCAGCGCGCCCGACGCGAACGCGCCGCCCGCCACCAGGCCCGCGTAGCCGAAGTGCGCGGCGGCCGCCTGCGCGAAGAGCTCGACAGCGACGAAGCTCGAGATCGCTCCGTCCTCGACGAAGAGATCGCCCGCGCGAAAGGTCTTCTCGATCGTCACGCTCGCGAGATCGTGCGCGAGCAGGCGATCGACGAGCAGCATCGGCGGCCGATGCGGCATGAACGCGGTGGGCGGCGGAAAGGTCACGGGCGCGCTGTCTAACACGCGTCGCCAACTCGAATCAGCGCGACCACGCGAAGAGCGCGAACTCGTTCTCGATCGGGCCGGCAGCGGCGGCGTGGTGGCGCGTGATCTCGTCGGCCTCGAGCGCGCGTGCGTAGACGGCCACCTCGTCGATCGCGCCCGTGAAGCTCCGCGCCTCCGCTTCGCCGTACGCGTTGCGATGACCGATGAGCAGATCGCCCGTCATGCGCAGCGGACCCATCACGGCGGTCTCTCCGATGCGGCGACCGTCGAGGTAGAGCACACCGCGCATGCCGTCCCACGTCGCGACGACGTGATGCCACTGCTCGGCCACGAGCACGCCCTCCGGCGACATCACCGTGTGACCCTCGAGCTCTTCGTCGCGGAAGCTCGTGTACAGCTTGTCGCCGCTGTCGAAGGCCCAGACGTGCGGGCCGTAGTCCATCGCGTCGGCGATCTCGAGGATCGGCTGCACCGACGTCACGTCGTCGGGACGCACCCAGCACTCGAAGCTGAGCGCACCACTCTCCTCGAGCGAATCGGGCACCGGGAGGCGGAGGAAGGATCCGCCCGAGAGGCCTGCGGCGCCATCGCCCTCGATCGCGCCCATCGCGACGCGGGTGACCGTGCCGCCCGTGGCCGCCGCCGAAGCGCCGCCGATCTCGTCACGACGCGCGCCCGAGCTCTCGTCCAAGCGGAGGTAGAGCTCGGGCCCCGCGGCCTCGATCAGCGTGTCGTAGCGGACCTCGAGCGCGAGCGACTCGTCCGGCGCGGCGGTGCACGTGCCATCGCAGAACGAGCTCGCGCACTCGAGCCCGCTCTCGCAGGCCCAGCCGTCGGCGCGACGCGGACGACACTCGCCCCACACGCCGGGCTGCCAACGATCCGCGAGGCTGCAGTACTCGCCCGCCTCGCAGTCCCACGGGTGCGAGCACGCGCCATCGGTGCGCGCCTCACACACGCCCTCGGGCGAGCCATCGATGCGCAGGTGCAGGCGACACGCGGTGCCATCCGCGCACGAGAGAGCGGAGAGCAGGAGCTCGTGGCTCGTCATGGACGCGGGAGTGCAGTCGGCACCCTCTCGGCCCGTGCCCGCGAACACGTCGAAGAAGGCATCGACGTCGAGCGGCGTCTCCCAGCAGCTCTGCGCGCTCCGATCGAGGGATGCGAGGAACGCCCCGGCGCGCGCGGCGTCGTAGCCGAGCCTCGCGTCGCCTGCGAGTGCGCCCACGCTCTCGTCGCACGCCTCCACCTGCGCCGCCTGACACGCGGCCCGCATGCTCGTGGCCCCGAAGCAACGCGCGTCGGCCTCGCAGACGGTGCGCGCGATCTCCGCACACAACGAGGACGGCTCTGTCGGTGTGCCGGGCAACGCCTGGCAGGCCATCGCGAGGACCGGCGACGAGAGAGAGAACACGCAGGCGACCACGAAGCGAGACGAACGACGGCTCATGCCCCGTTGGATAGCAGCGCGCATGCCTTTGCAGGAACGCGCGACGCGATCTCGAAACCGCACGAATTCGCGACGATTCAGCGGTCGTGCGGGCGTATCGGGTCAGGCGCCCGCGCCCGTGCGTCCGTTTCCTGGACGGTGTGTGGCGAGGCCGCGCGAGATCAGTCGCTGCACGCCTCGGCGCGCGCGCCGTCGATCTGCTCCCGCCCCCACTCGGTCTCGGACGCGAGGCCGCGCTCGGAGAGACCGAGATCACCGAGCAACAGCACGGCCTCGAGCACCACACCGCGGCGCGTGTCGGGGCGGAACACGAAGAGACGATGCGGATCGTTGGCGCGCTGCGAGGGGTCCTCGCAGGTGTCCGCGTCACAGACGACGAGGCCTTCTTCTTCGTCGACCTCGAGGTGAGAGTCGAGCGTGCGCACGGTGCGCGAGAGCTCGGCACCACACTGACGACGTGCCTGACGGATCTCACCATCGTCGTCCTCGTAGGCGCTCACCACGACGAGACCGTGCTGAGGATCGATCAGGCCACGCACGGTTCCGTCACGCTCGATCGCATCCGCGAGCACAGCCGGCGTGGGACGCGCGCCGGTGTCACGGACGTTCGCGCTCCCCGCCGTCCCCGAGGCCGACGCGCGCGAAGCCGAGACGACGGGCAGCGTGCTCGCGCACGCCGGTGAGATCGCGGCGACACAGAGGAGGACCGCGAGACGCGTAGCGGAATGCAGCATGACGACCTCCGGGACGACGGGGAGCACGACGTCCGACGGATGGATCGATGCGCCGCGCGCGAAGACCATTCGACGCGACACGTTCGGACACGATGAGGATCGGTCGGCGCCGCAGAATTCCTGAGGAAGAAACCGAGCGTCAGGGCGCGTCGCCGGATGCGGTCTCCGCCGATGCGGGCTGAGCGTCCGGGGATGCGAAGGGTCCACGCGACTCGTCGAAGCGCAGGCCCACGCTCACGTCGAGCGCGAACGGGCTGCCGGCAGCGAAGTGGAGCTCGGGCACGCGCGAGGCCGGCGTGCTGGGGTCCCAGTGCGACGCATAGCGGAACACCGCCGACTGCCAGCGCGCGTCGGTCACGTTCGTGAACGCGACGCGCACCTCGAGCCCACGCCAGCCCGCGGACACCTGCGCGTCGAGGAGGAACACTGGATCGGCGGACTGACCGAGCGGCAGCGGTCGCTCACCGAGGAGCCCCGCGCCCACGCCGAGCGCGAGCTCGACGGTCTCTCCGTCGATCGCGATCGGGTAGCGGCCCACCACGTCGGCCCGTCCCACCCAGCGCGGCACGTAGGGCAAACGAACGCTCGAGGTGAACGCGAAGCCTCGATCGGGCAGCAGGAACGCCTCGCTCCACGCGAAGCTCACCGACGCATCGAGGTAGCGCGCCACGCCGAGCGAGATCGCCCCCAGGGCACCGAGGCGCGAGCTCGCGCCCACGTCCACGTTGCGACCTCGCTGCGCGTCGAAGACGAGATCGCGATCGACGTGCGTGTGGTAGGCGAGCGCGCGCGCGTCGAGGTGCAGATCGCCGTCCTCGTGATCCACGACGAGGCCCGTCTCCGAGGCGATCACGCGCGCGAACGGCGCGGCCTCCCCGGTCGAGAGCGCTGTCGCGTCGCTCGATCGGGTGCCCACGCCCACACTCGTCTGCCACGTGAGCCAGGGCGCGAGCGCGATCTGCACGCTGCCGCGCGGCGCGATCGCGAGGCCCCACGCGTCCGTCGCGTCCGACGTGAGCCGCGGGCCCATCCGATCCTCGTCGGGAAAATTCTTCTCCGTGGCGCTGAGGCCGAACGCGTCCGCGCGCACGCCCGCGCGCAGCGCGAGCCAGTCGAGGAGGCGCAGCTCGGTGCCGACGTGCGCGCCGATCTGGGTGATCGCGATGTCGTCGTCGAAGAGCGCACGGTAGGGGATGCCACCGTCGGCGCGCAGACGAACGAGGCGCGTGGTGCCCACGTCCTCGCGGAGGATGTAGCCGAGCTCGAAGACCTGCGGCTGGTCGAAGAAGCGCGTCGCGAAGCGCGCGCGGCCGCGGAGGCCCACGCTCACCGTCTCGTACTGCTCGTCGAGCCCGTCGCCGATCGGGTCGAGCGCGATCCCCGTGAAGTTCTCGCGGATGCGCAGGCGCCGGTAGCCCGCGAAGAGATGGTTGTCCCACGCGAGCCCGCTCTGTCGGATCGAGAGGCCTGCGTTGAGGAGCGCACGCGCGCTCGATCCGCCCTGCTCGGGATCGGGCGAGCAGAAGAACTGCGCGTCGGCGCTCGGACCGCACGGCAAGCGACCGAGCGCGACGTCGTCGGCACGCACGACACCCGCGGACGCGAAGCTCGCGGTCTGTCCCGCGGCGAAGAGCGAGAAGTGAACGCCGCGCGCGACCTCCGTCTCGTAGCGGCCGTTGAGCGACGCGCTCTCCGCCGCGCGCTGAACGCCGAAGCCGTTCGTGCGCCGCAGATCGAGGGCGACGAACGTGCCGCGCGAGGCATTCACCGGTGCCCACGCCAGCAAGAGACGCGTGCGATCGAAGCTGCCGTACTCACCGCGCACGGTCACGCCGCGCTCGGACGGTCCGAGCTCGTACTCGGCCGAGCCTGCGACGGCGTAGTCGCCCTGCCAGGGAGAGAACGGTCCCTCGGTGACGCGCAGGCCGCCGACCATCTCGGGGATCACGAAGTGGGTGTCGGCGTAGCCGTGCCCGTGCGCGTTCGACGGCTCGTTGATCGGCTGTCCGTCGACGAGGATCTCGACGTCCTGTCCTTCGCCTGCGACGAAGCCTCGGAGCAGCATCGTGCTCGCGTGGAACGCGCCGCTGTGGTTCACGAGGAACACTCCCGGCGCGAGCGTCAGCAGGGACTCTGCGCTCTGCCGCGGCACGAGACGGTAGCGAGACGTGTCGATCGCCACCTCGCTCGCAGCCGCCGGCAGCGGTGGAGGAACGGCCACGTCGACCGTCGCGCGCGCCCCGAACATGGGGAGCTCGTCGTCGTCACCCTCGCCCGGTTCCTCGTCTTCCGACCCGCGCACTTCACCTTCGACGACGTCTCGATCGGCGTCGTCTCGATCGATGGCCTCCTGATCGATGGCTTCCTGATCGATGACGTCTTCGCGATCGACGACCTCCTGATCCGTGACCTCTTCGCGATCGACGACTTCCCGATCGATGACCTCGTCTCGACCGATGTCCTCGGGATCGGAGTCATCTGCCTCGCTCTCTTCGTGATCGATGTCCCCGTCGCCCTCGCTCACGGGAGGCGACGCGACGTCGGGCGGTCCCGCGTCGGCAGGTGGAGGGGGCGCATCGATCGGCGGTGACGGTGCGTCGGCGCGCGCGACGTCGTTCGCTCCCCCGAAGGCGAGCGCGCCGCACATCGCGACGAATCGGACGCGCGAGCGCGCGTCGAGCACGAGGACCACGAGACCTGACCTGCGCGCACTCGGGCTGCGCGCTCCGCTTGGAACGAAGGAGCGAAGGTTGGTTCAGGTGCGGGTCGGTGGACCGCGGGCTCGGCTCGGCGGCATCGTGAGCGCTTCGACGATGTCGTCGTGCGCGCGCGGCGGCGAGAGCTCGCCGATCGCGACGAACGGCGGGAGCACCAGCGCAGGCACAGGGAAGAGCGCGGCGACGTCGCCATGGAGCGCGCTGCCTCGCCCGTGATCGGTCGGTGCTTCGTGGTCGTCGTCTTCGTGATCGAGCGCGCGGTGACAGTGGTCGTCGTGGCACGCGTCGCCGTCCGACGATGCGATCGCATGCGTGTGCGGAGCGAGCGACGCGTGCAGCGCGAGATGAAGAACGGGCGCGATCACCACGCCGAAGAGCCACACCAGCGCGAGACCGAGCGCGGGCAGCTCGCGCCCGCGACGCACGAGGCGCGCGAGGCTCGACAGCGACCGCGCTCGGGCTGAGGAAGCTCTCACCGCTGCCAGCATGCGACGGCCCTCCGTCTCGCGTCCAGCCGCGGACGTGACAGGCTCCGAGGCGATGTCCCTGTTTCGTCGTGGTCGTCGCGCCTCCCTGTTGCGTGCGGGTGCCGCCGCCTCGCTCGTCCTCCTCGGTGCCGTCAGCGCGAGCAGCCGCGCCCACGCCCAGCGGGTCGACTCGAGCATCGCGCGTCCGAGCGTGCTCCCGCCGCGACCGATCGGTGGCGTCTCGATCGCGTCGCCGCGTCGGACGGTGCCAGTGCTCGTCGAGCTGCGTTCGGACGCGTCGCGCCTCTCGCCCGATCCGTTCCTCGAGCTCGATGCGCTGCCCGACGTGGAGCTGGTGCGTCATCACCGCGAGCTCGCGCTGGTGCGCGTGGGCGTGGTGGGCGTCTCGTCGCTCGCGGGCTCGCGCCTCGTGCTCCGCGCGATGGACGCGCGAACCCCGTACGCCACACCGCCGCTCGATCGCTCGCGTCAGCTCCTCTCGCTCGACGCTGCGTGGGGCCGCGCCACCGTCGAGCGCACGCCTCGTGATCGGTTCACCGGCGAGGGCGTCACGATCGCCGACGTCGACAGCACCGTCGACCCGTTCCATCCCGCGTTCTTCCGCGGTGACGCCGGCTGGTACACGTGGCTCGACGTGAACGGCGACGGCCGCGTGACGCCCGGCGTCGACGCCATCGATCTCGATCGCGACGGCGCGGCCTCGGAGGGCGAGACGCTCGAGGTGCTTCGTGCGAGCCCCATCGATCTGGGCACGGGAGAGGGCGCGCGCGGTGTGCGAGGCGCAGCCTTCGATCCCGGCTACGACTGGCTCTACCTCGACGAGGATGGCGATGGGGAGCGCGACACCGCGCTCTCCATGGACGGGGTGAGCGACGAGACGCCTGGCTTCGGCGAGCCGATCTTCACGCCCGACGATCTCGATCGCGACGGTGTGCTGGGCCCGCACGAACGCGTCGTCCGCCTCGGCACCTCGAAGATCGCGCGCCTCCTCGTCGACCTGATCGGGCCGAGGACGCCGTACCGTCGGGAATTCGTGCGCGGCGTCGATCTCCATGCGGCACGACGCGACTACACGGGCGGTTTGTACGGCTACGCAGACACCCTCCATGGCAGCGGTGTGGTGGGGATCCTCGCGGGTGATCTCCCGCTCGTGGGCCGACGCTGGGTCGGCATCGCGCCCGACGCGGAGATCCTCGATGCCTTCTTCTGGGGCGACTCGCAGACCGAGCCCTTGATGTGGGCGCTCGAGAACGGCGCGGACGTCGTGCTCCACGAGTACGTGAGCTGGACGCGCGTCGCGCTCGACGGCGGCGATCCGCTCGGCACGCTGATCGATCGCTCGAGCGAAGAGGGCATCGCGCACGTGTGTCCCGCGGGCAACATCGGCGGCTCGCGCAAGCACGCGCGCATCGAGGCTCGCGCGAGCGCACCGAGCACGATCACGATCACGGTGCCCGGTGACGTCGCGTACTGGGAGTCTTCGATCCACGGCCCCACGGGCGTGTTCGAGCGCGTCACCCTGCGCGTGCCGACCGGCGAAGAGATCGAGCTCGAGCGCGGCACGATGGTGCCGCTGCCGATCGGCGATGCGTACGTGCAGCTCGACACCACGCTGCGCGATCGCGACTTCTTCACGTTCGTGGTGGCCTCCGCCGACGGAAGCCCCATCGCCGCCGGCGATCACACGCTGACGATCGACACGACGACCGATGCGACGCTCGACGCGTTCCTCTCCGACACGAGCTCCGGCTTCGGCTTCGGCGTCGCGTTCCCCGAGGATCGCGCGTCCGACGCGAGCACGATCAGCTGGCCAGCGACGAGCGATCTCTGCACCGCCGTGGGCGCCGTGCCCGCCTACCTCGAGTCCGAAGCCGGCTGGGCGCGTGGAGGGCCCGAGCGCGCGGGCGAGCTGCGCGCGTACTCGTCGCGCGGGCCGCGCATCGATGGCGACCTGCGCGTGCACGTCGTGGCTCCCGACAACCCGTGGAGCGTGCTCGGGGCGGAGGAGATCTACCCGATGTACCCGGACTACTACCTCGCGCCCGAAGGCGCGTTCCAGATCTTCGGCGGCACCTCGGGCGCGGGTCCTCACGTCGCGGGTCTCGCAGCGCTGCTCGTCGAGAACGGCGTGCGCGGCACGGCCGTTCGCGAGCGTCTGATGGCCACGGCGATCGACGACGGCTTCACCGCGCTACCCGATCCGAGCTACGGCGCGGGCCGCATCGACGCGCTGCGCGCGATGGCGAGCGGCACCACCGAGGACGGCGGTGAAGCACCGACGGTCTCGCTCGCCGCGATCCCTGCGCAGATCGACCTCGGCGGCAGCGTGCGCCTCGTCGCGACCGCGACCGATCCGGAAGGCGAGCCCGTCACGCTCCGCTGGGACGAGCAGTACGACGGCACGTGGGACGGCGAGTACGTCAGCGACACCGAGCGCACGATCACACCCACGCTCGAAGGTGCGGCCAGTGAAGGCTGGGTCTTCGCGAAGGTTCGCGGGCGCGACGCGCACGGCCTCGTCGCCGAAGCGAGCGTACGCATCCGAATCGGCGCGTACCCCGAGGGCGCGGACGCGGGCATGCCGGACGCCGGGCTCGGCAGCGATGCAGGCACATCGGGCGGAGGCGGAGGCTGCGGCTGCCGCACGGCGGGCAACCGCACGAGCGGCCTCGCGGGGTGGAGCGCGATCTGCGTCGGCGTGCTCGCTGCGCGAGCGCGCGGTCGCCGCCGTCGTCGCTGATCGACGTGATCGTCGTCAGCGACTGGAATGGCGAGGAGTGGACTCGAACCACCGACCCGGCGCGTATGAAACGCCTGCTCTAACCAGCTGAGCTACCTCGCCGAAGGCGCGCGAGTATTGGAGAGCGATCGGCCACTGTCAAACCTCGCGCGCGCGATTGTGATCGCGTTCCTCAGCGCGGCGTGGGTACGCCTTCGCGGAGCGCAGAGGAGAAGCCAGGCGTGCCGTCGAGCGCACGCACACGCTCCGTGATCTCGCTCTCGCGACGAAGCTCCTCGAGCGAGCGCGAGCCATCGAGGAGGCCGCGCTCGTAGAGCAACTCGTCGACGTGACCGTTCAGGACGACGCGCCAGTCCCAGGTGTCCTCGACGCCCACCGCCGCCACGTGCGCGCGCGTCGCGGTGCTGCAGTTGCGCGAGAACGAGTCGTAGAACGCAGGCTGGTCCGCGATCGACTCGAGCTCCTCGAGGTAGTGCCGCAGCAGGCGCCGCGCGACCTGGGGCTCGGTGCTCGTGCGATAGAGCCAGAGCCGCTCGCCTCGATGCACCGCGCGCAGCGTGAATAGATCCTCCTCGTCGGCGACGACATCGAGGATCTCGTACTGCCGCAGCGCGCCTCGGATCGGATCGAAGGGCTCGCCGACCTCACGGCGCGACTCGATCGAGATCGCGATCGGATCGGCGTCACGCACCGTGAAGCTCACGATCGTGTGCACGAGGTCGCGCCAGCCCCAGCTCGACACGATCACGTCGAGGCCGGTCACGTCGGCGAGCGAGAGCTCGCGCTCGACCCATCGCTCGTCGGCCTCGCCCTCGCTGCGCCAGCGGAAGCTGCGAACGTTCGTCAGATGCACGCGATCGCCCTCGATCGAGGCGCGCGCGAGGCGTGACTGCTCCGGCGACCACGCGCGATCGTGGCTCGCCTCGAGCGAGAAGAACCACGCGCAGAACGCGAGCACGGCGACCCAAGGCAGCGCGCGGCCGATCACCACACGAACGTACACGAGGAGCGTCGAGGGCTTTGCTACCATCGCGCGATGCTCGACCTGCTCCTCAAGAACGGAACGCTCGTGGACGGAACCGGCGCAGCGTCGCGACGCGGCAGCGTCGGCGTGCGCGATGGGAAGATCGTCGCCGTCGGCGACGTGAGCGAGGCGGCTGGGCGCACGATCGACTGCGACGGTCACCTGATCACGCCCGGCTTCATCGACGTGCACTCGCACTACGATGGCCAGGCCAGCTGGGACGGCGACATGCTGCCGAGCTCGGCGCACGGCGTGACGACCACCGTGATGGGCAACTGCGGGGTCGGCTTCGCGCCGTGCCGCCCGAGCGATCACGAGCGCCTCATCAAGCTGTTCGAAGGCGTCGAGGACATCCCGGGCACCGCCCTCACCGAGGGCATCACGTGGCAGTGGGAGAGCTACGGCGAGTACCTCGACTACGTCGACGCGCGTCCGCGCACGATGGACGTGGCCGCGTACCTCACGCACGACGCGCTGCGCGTCTACGTGATGGGCGAGCGCGCGATCGCCGATGGCAAGGCGAGCTCCGACGATCTCGCGGGGATGCAGGCGATCGTGCGCGCGGCGATGAAGGACGGCGCGATCGGCGTCTCGACCGGACGCACCGACAACCACCGCGCGATCGATGGCAGCCACACGCCGGCGAGCGAGGCGACGGAGGAGGAGCTCACGGCCTTGGCGCGCGCCATGGCCGAGTCCGGTCGCGGCGTGCTCCAAGCGGTGAGCGACTTCGACATGGAGCACGGCGCCGACAAGTTCGACGGCGAGTGGAACGTGATCGAGCGCTTCGGCGAGGCCGCGAAGGGACACACGCTCTTCGTCAGCTGGATGCAGCGCGACCTCATCCCCACGCAATGGAAGGACATCCAGAAGCGCGCCGAGCTCGCGAACGAGCGCGGCGTCGCGATCCGCTTGCAGGCCGCGCCGCGCGGCATCGGCGTGCTGCTCGGGCTCGAGGCCACGTTCCATCCGTTCATCGGCTTCCCCAGCTACAAGAAGATCGCGCACCTGCCGCTGGCGGAGCGCGTGAAGGAGATGCGTGATCCCTCGTTCCGCGCCCGCATCCTGAGCGAGACGAGCGACAAGATCGCGGGCGATGGGAGCCCGATCCCGCCGCTCGCCGATCGCCTGCTCTCGATGATCGATCTCGTGTCGATGCGGATGTTCCCGCTCGGCGCCACGCCGCAGTACGAGCCCGGCCCCGGCGAGTCGCTCATGGCGCGCGCGGTGATGAGCGGCGGCAAGCCCCTCGACGCGATCTACGACGCGTTGCTCGAGCAAGACGGTCACGCGCTCCTCTACTTCCCCGTCTACAACTACGCGGGCATGAGCCTGGACGTCGTCGAGGAGATGCTCCACCACCCGCTCGCGATCCCCGGCCTCGCCGACGGCGGCGCGCACTGCGGCACGATCTGCGACGCGAGCATGCCCACGTACTTCCTCATGCACTGGGCGCGTGATCGCGCGAAGGGACGCTTCACGATCGAAGAGGCCGTCCGCAAGATGACGGGCCTGTCCGCTTCGATGATGGGCTTCCACGATCGCGGCACGATCGAGCTCGGCAAGAAGGCCGATCTCAACGTGATCGACCTCGCGAACCTCTCGCTGCGCTCGCCGCACCTTGTCTCGGATCTGCCCGCCGGCGGCCGCCGTTTCCTCCAGGACGCGAAGGGCTATCGAGCCACGATCGTGAGCGGTGGTGTGATCGCGGAGCACGATCGGCTCACGGGCGACAAGCCCGGCCGCGTCGTGCGCCTCGGTCGCTGACTTCGCCCGCGCGATGCGCTGGAGCGGGTCGCGACGCCCTCGTGTCGACTCGCCGCCAATCCCCTCTGTGGAAGCGATCTCGCGGAACCGCGGGATGACGATCCCGAGACCTGCCGCGCAAGCGCCGCCTCTCGAGCCGACAAAGGCTCATCATCTGCCTCATCGCGCGACTGCCAGACCCGCCACCGCTTCGCCGCGGATCACGGAGGTCGCTTCCAGGTCGGATACCCAACAAATTCAGCGTCGCGTCAAAGCACCCCCCAAAGCCCGAATGTTCTCGATGCGTTAGACCCCCTTGCAGTGACCCCGTGAGCGGAGCGCTTGCATCGGAGAGCGCTTCGCTCGGGAGGCCGGCGCCGTTCACGCTCTCGTCGAGCGAGCGCTCGGGGAAGACTTCGCTGTCGTCGTCCTGGCTCGGCATGCCGACGAGCCAGTCGTGCCTGGCACGTCATCGAGACGACGCTGATCCGGCTCGGCATGACTCAATCGGGTACAGTGCGAACCTCCACGTCCTCCACCAAGACGACGGGACCGCGGACCGCGCGATCGTCAATCAGCCTCACCCCGAATTCTTCCTCGATCGAAATCAGAGGACGTTCGCGGGTGACACTTAGCGTCAATTGATCTCCCCACCAGACACCCGGGTAGCCAGGGGGTCGTGGACGACCATGCATTTCACTCGGCGGCATCGGAGTGCAAAGGAAGGCCGCAGCGATCTCTCTATGCTGACCGTCAACTTCGCGAACGATAGCTACCCCCCCGACTACGAAGCGGCCACAACCACCCACCCCGGATCGTGGTAGTTGCTCGACCACGACCGAGAGGCGGGCCGTTGGGGACCTCTGGGCCCCGGCGTCCAGTTCAAGGCAGACGACCACCAGGATCGTCAATGCCACCACGAACAACTTGTTGCTGCGAGTCATTGTTGAGCTTGGTCCTCCCCTCGCGCGCGAAGAATGCCGAGGACACCTCCCTGTCGGTTGAAAGTGATGATCTCGTCGGGGCCGCCTCGGTAGCCGAAGCGCATCACCAAGCCCGAGGGTGTCATGGCGCGCGAGCCAACCAGCTGCCCGGGCTGACCGGCGGCCCGCCTAAGACGATTCTCGGCGGCTAGCGCCGTGACGTTGTGCGATGGCGCCCATTGCCGTATTCGCTGGACCTGAGTACCCTGGGCCGTAGCGGAACCGAGCCGTTGGACTGCATCCATTGCCTCCGCAACGACGTGCACGACGTTCTGTTCGGCGGTGGTTGCGGACGCATATGGTAGTTGTCCCGCGAGGGCGGGAAACGCATTGACGTCGTCCATGTCTATGACGTGACTACCCCAAGGTCCGGGGGCCGGCAGGGTCGCTCGCGCAAAGTCTACAGTTGTGGGTTGGCCCTGAGGGCCGGAGTTGGTTGTGGCAGAGATCCTAATAGGAGCCTGCTGCCGACCGGCCTGCGCAATCACTTCTGCGCGAAAGGCGGGGTCGATGATCATGGCGCGTCGGAGCACCTGCATGAACTGAGCAGTGGCCGGGCCGGATATTCGGACTCCAGAGTCCTCGGCCGGCGCAAAGTTAGCGGCGCCAAAGATTGCGTCGAAGTCGCGCTGGCCACCTTGCACCGCCATCTCGACCGTGGCGCGTGTTAGGTCGTCAGGTAGCGCCTGGAATCTTGCGTCGGCTCGCACCGCCTGAATCGCGGCAGCCGCCTCCGCGGGGTCTCCCGCGGCTGGAGCCGCCGGCTGCGCCGCGGCCTCCTGGAGCCCGACCGGGTCTCTTGCTTGCAATAGATTGCCGCTGATGTAGTGATAGCCGTTGATCGCTTCACCGCCGTCAACCGCGTGGGTCTGCAACGGATCTGGAGATGCCCACCTTCCGAGATGCGCGATGAGGTATCGAACCCCGAAGTAGGTCAATCCGACCTCTTCGTCGGCCTCCTTCCCCGTGAAGCCCATCGGCTCCGGGGTTACTGTCTCGGTCTCGTTGCTGCGGTAGGTCTCCCTCGCGCCGTTCGCGTAGAAGCTGCCGGCTTCCACGAGCTCGCCCGTCGCCAGGTCGATCACTGCCGTCGTCGACTGGATGAGGTCCGTCAGGGAGATCGTGATCCGCTGGTCGCGGTCGAGCGTCTCGTCGCGGTCGGACGTGCGCCACACGATGCGGGCGCCTCCGACGCCGTATTGGGTCTCCGTGTCTCCCGCGACTGCCTCGTAGCGGCCGGGGCCGAGGGTGCTGAACTCCGAGCTGAGCTCGAGGCCCCGGCGCTCGAAGTCTCCGGGGTAGATGTAGAGGGCCGTGCGCTCGGTGCCGCTCTCGATCCCGCGGAACGTCGTGGTCTTCACCGTGCGCTGGTTGTTCGCGTCGTAGAGGTAGCGCTGCTCCACGGCGAGCTCCCAGTCGCCGCCATCTTCGCGGTCGAGGCGGCGGGCGTGGGCGATGCGGTTCACTTCATCCCAAGCGTACGTGAAGTGCTGCTCGGTCGCGCACGAGTACGCGCACGAGAGGTCCACGGCCTCCTCGGGGTCGTCGGTGCCCGTGCGGCAGTCGAGCTCGATCTCGTTCTCGTCCGGATCGCCGCAGCGGCCGTGCACCGTGACGGCGAGGGCGTTGCCGTCTTCGCCGTAGCGCACCTCCACCCAGCCCCCGTCGTCGGCGGTCACGGGGGTCGAGGGGAGGTTCGAGGCCACGTAGAGCGCGCCCGTGCGACGCGACGGCGCTTCGCTCGGGAGGTCGGCGCCGTTCACGATCTCGCCCAGCGAGCGCTCGTAGAAGACGGCGTTGTCGTCGTCCCATGACTGCATGTTGCCGAGCCAGTCGTGCTCCCACGTCATCGAGACCACGCGCTGGTCCGGCTCGTCCGAGACGATGGGCGCGGGCGCCGTGCGCATCGGGTCGTTCGGGCGGCCGATCGCCATCTCGCTGCGCCAGTCGTTCGAGGCGGACGTGTCGTCGATGGGGGTGCGGCCGCCGGTGTCGGACGTGTACTCGTACTCGGCGCCCGCCACGCGGTAGAGCGAGTCGTGGGTGACGGCGACCGACTGCGGGCGGAAGCCATCGGGCCACTCGGTGGGGTCGCGCAGATCTTCGATCGCGATGAGGTTGTCGGCGAGATCCCACACGAGCATCTGATCGTGCGGAGTGCTCACGTCCTCGAGTCGAGGGAGGCAGGCGGGGTTCCGCGTCAACGGCACCCACCAAACGGGCAGCCTCGACCTGAACGAAGCGCGCAGTTCCGGGCGCGGCTCACTCGGGCGATGCTCCGCCGATGCTCGAGCTCACCGCCATCTTCCTCGCAGCCGCCGTCCTCGCGGTGCCGCTCTTCAAGCGCTTCGGCCTCGGCACCGTGCTGGGCTACCTCGCAGGCGGCGCGTTGATCGGGCCTTCCGGCCTCGCGTACGTGAGCGAGGTCGAGGAGACGCTGCACTTCGCGGAGTTCGGCGTGGTGCTGCTGCTCTTCGTGATCGGGCTCGAGCTCGAGCCGATGCGCCTCTGGCGTCTGCGCGGTGCGGTGTTCGGCACCGGAGGCCTGCAGGTGTTGCTCTCGACGATCGCGATCTCGGGCGTCGCCATGGCGTTCGGGCTCACGTGGCAGGCCTCGCTGGTGGTGGGCCTCGCGCTCGCGATGTCCTCGACCGCGTTCGCCACGCAGATCCTCACCGAGAAACACGAGATGGCCACCGCGCATGGACAGGCCGCGTTCGGCATCCTGCTCTTCCAAGATCTCGCCGCCATCCCTGCGCTCGCGTTCGTGCCGCTGCTCGGCACCGGCGCAGTGGAAGGCGAGGAGGGGAGCGGCCGTCCGGTCTGGCTCTCGGCCCTGATCGTGGTCGGTGTGATCGCGGGCCTCATCATCGCTGGTCGGCTGTTCCTTCGTCCCCTCTTGCGCATCGTGGCGACGGTGCGCAGCCACGAGCTCTCGATCGCGAGCGCCCTCCTCGTGGTGATCGCGACAGCGCTCTTGATGGAGGCGGTCGGGCTCTCCACGACGCTCGGCGCCTTCATGGCCGGCGTGCTGCTCGCGGACTCGGAGTACCGGCACGAGCTCGAGTCGAACATCGAGCCGTTCAAGGGCCTGTTCCTCGGCCTGTTCTTCATGGCGGTGGGCATGTCGGCGAACCTCGGCGTGGTGATCGAGCATCCGATCCTCACGATCGGTCTCTCCCTCGCGCTCGTCGCGGTGAAGGCCGTCATCCTCTTCGGCCTCGGTCGCTGGCGCGGCGAGGCCAAGGGAAGCGCGCTGAGCCTGTCGGTCGCGATCTCCGCGGGCGGCGAGTTCGCGTTCGTCATCTTCGCCGCCGCAGGGCCCGCGGGCGTGCTCACGACCGCGCAGATGGAGGTGCTGATCGTGATCGTCACGCTCTCGATGGCGTGGACACCGCTGCTCTTCATCGCGCGCGACAGACTCCTCAAGCGCAGGTCGGACGGCAGCGCACGTCCGTTCGACGAGATCCAGGGCGATGGGAGCCGCGTGATCATCGCGGGCTTCGGCCGCTTCGGTCAGATCGTCGGACGCCTCTTGCGCCTCCGACGCGTGAGCTTCACGGCGCTCGACTCCAACCCCGAGCACGTCGACTTCCTCCGCAAGTTCGGGAACAGGATCCACTACGGCGACGCCTCGCGGCTCGAGCTGCTCCGCGCGGCCAAGGCCCAGGACGCGCAGGTCTTCGTGCTCGCGATCGACGACTTCGAGGCGTCGATGCGCACGCTCCACGTGGTGCAGGAGCACTTCCCCCACCTCCGCATCGTCGCGCGCGCGCGCAACCGTCAGCACGCGTATGCGCTCTACGGCGCCGGCATCGAGACGGTCATCCGCGAGAATTTCCTCGGCAGCGTGCACGCCGCCGAGCGCACCCTCGAGGAGCTCGGCTTCGAGCGCGCCGACTCCAAGCGCTCCGCGAAGCAGTTCGCGCAGTACGACGAGGACATGGTCAAGGCGATGCACGTACACCGCGACGACGAGAAGAAGCTGATCGCATCGGCCAAGCAGTACGGCGCGGAGCTCGAGAGGATCTTCAATCAGGACGCGACCGAGTCGAGCTGACACGCTCCTCGGGCCACACGAGCCGATAGAGCTTCACGTGCGTTCGTTCGGTCACGAGCTCGAGGCGGAAGGGGCCGATCGTGCTGTCGCGTCCATCGCGGTACGGCCCCCACACCGCCCAGCTCGCGGGTCCCCAGCCCTCCACGTCGTCGCGCGTGAAGAGCACGTACTCGACGTCGTAACGATGGAGCACGCGCGCCATCGCGTCCTCGCTCTGTGCGGGCAGGAGCACCGCTGGGCTCTCGGTGTTGGCGATCACCCACCACGGTGTGGTGGTCGCGACGTTGGCGCCCTCGAGCAGCGGATCGAGCGACGCGAGCTCGGCCTCGAAGTCGGTGCGGAGGATCGCGAGCGGTCGGTACGGGCGCAGCCACATCAGCGTGGGCACGAGGATCGCGGCCGTCGCGAGCGCGAACACCGTGCGTGAGAGCTCGGGGCGACGCTTGGTCAGCGCGTGAGCCAGAGCGCGCGCAGGCAGCTCCGCGCCCATCATCACGGCGAGCGTCATCGCGGGCACGAGGCCGTGCAGCGTGCGCCCCTCGGAGAAGACGACGGGGCCGATCCACGCGATCGCGAGCGCACCGAAGAGTGCGAGCGCGAGCGACAGTCGGTGCAGGCCGGAGGCGTCGGTACGCGCACGGAAGAACACCACGAGCCCGAGCGGCAACATCGCGAGCAGCGCGTCCTCTTCGAGCACGTAGTCGATGCTCTCGAACGCGTGGCGCACGTCGTCGAGGGCGTTCTCGACGTTCGCGAGCGTCGCGCGCGCGCTGAGCAGCTCGACGATCGAGCCGGGGTGACGCCGCGGGTCGTAGACGTAGAGCTGGAGATACTCGGTGAGGAACGGTGCTTGTCGCGCGCCCGGCGGCGTCGTGTGACCGAACCGCGCGAGGTTCGACCACACGTAGAGACCGAGCACCCCCGCGATGGCGAGCCCGATGCGTGCGAAGCCCGCGCGACCTTCCTTGGTCCCCAGGCTCGGCAGCGCGCGGACGATCAAGAACACCCACACCAGGCCGCAGGTCACGAGGCCGTCGGCGCGCGTCAAGAACACGAGGAACGCGAGCGCGGCGGCGAGCGCGGGGCGTCCGTGTGCGATGGCGATCAGCGAAGAGAGAAGGCCCAGGTGGAAGACGACGAGCGTCTCGGTGTCGAAGCGGAACGCCTGCATCGCGGGCGAGAGCGCGAACGCGAGCACCGCGGCGAGCTGCGTGGCGCGGCTCGCGAGCGGACGCGCGACCACGACGAGGTACGTGAAGAGCAGCACCGAGGACGCGGAGAGCACCGCCATCGTCACCGAGGCCACGAGGTGCGTGCGGCCGAAGATCGCCATCGGGATCGCGAGCAACACCGAGGTGAGGCCCTGCCAGTAGTCGAACGCGGGGTGGACGATCGCGCGAGGCGGGGCGAGGAAGTGCCAGACGATCGGCTCCTCGAGGGTGCGGTGCGCCGCCATCCAGCGCGCGACGCCGAAGTAGTACGAGGCGTCGTTCTCGCGACCACCGACCATGTCGAGCGCGACGCCGAGGTAGACGACGAGGAACCCGGCCGCGAGCACGAAGAGCGAGGCGGCCCACAGATCGATGGCCCCTCGACCGTGCGTGTCGATCGTTGGCCTCATGACGTCGCGACGCGCGCGAGAGACGAAGAGATAGAGCGCGATGGCAGCGACGCCCGCACATCCGAAGGGGCCCGGCACCACCGCGACGAACGACGTGACGACGAGCGAGGGCGTCGCGAGCGCGAGATCGTTCGTCGAGGGGAGCGCGACCCGCACACGGGAGCTCGTCGTGCTCGGGGCCTCCGAGGATCGGGCGATCAGCCCTGCGAGCAACGCCGCCGCGAGCGTCGAAAACGCCGTGAAGAGCAGCGCGGGAGCGAACGGACCGAGCCCACCCTCGGGCGTCGCTCGCCACGCGATCGCGAGCGACGCGAGCGCGAGCGCGCCGTACCCCACGAGAGGCGAGCGATCGAGAGGGGCAGAGGCCGACACGGCGCGGAGACTACTCAATCTCCGTCCGAACGCGGTCAGAACGCGGCGCCGATCCCCGCGCCGCCGTGCAGCATGTTGATGCCGCCGCCACCGCCGAAGCCGAGGCGCACCGTGAGCTCGAGCGCGCCGAAGAGGAAGCGCACGTCGCCCTCGCCGCCGAAGTCGAACGCCAAGACGCCCTGCCCGAAGAACGCACCCAGCACGAGGTTGATCGCCGCCTGACAACGCACCGTCGAGTCGGCGCAGAAGTACGTCACGAGCCCCACGCGTGCGCCCGCGGAGCCGAGCAAGCCCCCGAGCACGTACTCCGCGCCGCCGAGCCCGAACACGAGCGGCGCGACGACGGCGGGCTGCCACTCGATCTCTTGGTAGAGGCGCAGGTACGGCGCGCTCGCGCCGTTGAGAGGCAGGCCCACGCCGGCGCCGGCACGCAAGCGCCACTCCGGATCGGGCGGCGGCGGGAGCTGCTCCTCTTCTTCCTGCGCGCGGCGCTCCTCTTCTTCTTCGGCTTCCTCGCGCGAGATCGGGGGAGGCGGCACCTCGACGATCGCGACCTCGCCTTCGTCGTCGCCGTGCAGGCCCGGGTCGACGCCACCTTCGGCAGGCACCGCAGGCTCCTCCACGGCGTTCTCGGCCGCTTCGGCCTCGGCCTCGGCCTGCGCGCGCGCGACGGATTCGGGATCGAGGTCCTGCGCCGCGAGATCCTGCGCGACCACACCGAACGCGAGGCATGCGATCGCACACGCAGCACGGAGACCTCGAGCGAGCATGTGCGCAGCGTGTCTTTCCCGCGCGGATCTGCAACGTGGGGGAGTGAGCAGTGCGTGAGATCCCTTCCGCACGCGGCTCGGTCACCGTGACCACGTGTCGACGGAACGAACGCACCGCTCACACGTCGATGGCGACGTGCACCGTCTCCTCTCGATCCTCTCCTTCGTCGCGCTGTATGCGCTCGCTCCCCTCTCGCACGCCGCCGCGCGTGCCATCGAGCCGCTCCCACGACCCACCCCGCCGACCACGCTCGTCGTCGAGGGCGCGTTGGTGGTGACGTCAGCCGACATCCACGTCGCCTGCGGCTCCTTCGACTTCATCGGGATCGAGGCCACGTGCCGCGTCACCGCGCGCCTCCACGTGCGTGCGACGCACACGACGCGCCTCTCGTTCTCGAGCGCGCTCGCGCCGAGCGACACGTTCGTGATCGACGGCATGCCGCTCGCGGGCGCACACACGATCGGCGAGGGTCAGGAGCGCGAGCTCTTCGTCCGTGTCGATCGTTCACTCTCGGCGAGCCCCCACGTGGAGGAGAGCCCCTACGTCCTCTCCGCAGCGTTCACGCGACATCCGCTGCTCGGCGAGCATCGATCGATGGGCACCGCGAGCGCGGGGGCCACGATCGAGATCCTCCCCGGCGCGCACCTCGGAGGGACGCTGCACCTCGATGCACGCTCACGCGGCGTGGTCGAGGTGCGCCTCGGTGAGCGTGTGGTCGACTCGACGTTCGACACGCAGGACGTGGGGGCGCTCGAGACGATCACCCTGCACCTCGAGCGCGATCGAACGCACGAAGGATCGCTCGCGAACGGCGGCCTCTTCGCGACCCTCGGCGTCGCGATGTCGCTGACCGAAGCGCGCGAGCAGCTCACGGCGGCGCTCGGGTGGGAGCTCGTGCTCGAGAGCGCCTTCTTCGTGTCGCTCGCGCTCGGCACCGACGGCAGCGCGATCACCGAGTCGCTGATCGTCGAGATCGCGAGCCCCTCACCGCTCTTCATCGTGCCGAGCTTCGGCGCAGGCGTGGGCGTCGTGGCCCGTCAGCTCGGGGATCGGGCCCCCGACGCCGCGCTGCGTCTGCGGCTGTCGGCTCAGACACCACTCTTCCTCGGCGTGGTGTGCGATCTCGACTACTGGCCCTCGATCGCGGAAGCGACGCTCACCGTCGCCGCGCGCCTCTCGCTCTAGCGTCGCTGCCGTTGGTCGTGGGCCTCGCTCGCGGTAGCTTGCGCGCGATGAAGCGCGCCCTGCCGCAGCTCGAGACCGCACGCGAAGGTCTCGGTCGTCCGACGATCATGGACCGCGCGCTCGCGCAGCGACACGGCGTGCCCTACGTGCACCTGGCGGTGTTCGCGATCGACGTCGATCGCGTGCGGGACGAGACCGAGCGTGACGAAGAGGACGAGGCGGTGCCCTTCGGATGGGAGGTGTTCCTCACCGCGCGCTACCTCGCGTGGCGCTGCGATCCGAGCGACGACGCGACGCGCGCGATGCTCGAGGACGCGACGCTCGCCGTGCTCGAGCTGCCGCCGAGCGACGAGGGCGTGCTCGGGAGCCAGCTTCCGTTCGCGGTGTGGGCGCTCGTCGCGCGCGGTGTCTGGCCGAGCTCGCTCGAGGTGTGCTTTCGCGCGTGGAAGAAGAAGCCGCGTGAGCTCGAGAAGGAGCTCGGCAAGCTCTTCGACCGTGGTGAGATCCTCGAGCGCTCGCTCGCGCGCTTCGCGCTCGACACCTCGATCGAGCCTCCGATCGCGCCGCCCACCCGCGACGCGCTGAGCTCGCTCGCGGCCTCGCCCGACGCCGCGCCCCAACCTTGACGGTGTCGCGGGCGCGCGCGAAACACAGCGCCCTATGCATCCGATCCTCTTCGCGATCCCCACGCCCTGGGGCGAGCTGCCGATCTACTCGTACGGCGTGATGCTCGGCACCTCGATGATCCTCGGGTGGAGCATCGTGATGTACTTCGGCAAGCGGGAGGCCTACTTCCCCAACGATCCGAAGCGCAACGAGGACTTCCTCGCGAACGCCTTCATCTTCTGCGCAGGCATGGCGCTCGCGGGCTCGCGCGTCCTCTACATGATCACCAACCCCGACGAGTTCGACTCGATCGCGCAGTTCTTCGCGTTCCGTCGCGGAGGGCTGGTGGCGTACGGCGGCTTCCTCGGTGGCTTCTTCGCCGCGATCTTCTGGGTGCGCGTGCGGCAGGGCATCGGCCTCCTGCGCTTCTCGGATGGCGCCGCGCCGGCGCTCGCGCTCGGCCTCGGCCTCACGCGCATCGGCTGCTACCTCTACGGCTGCGACTTCGGCGGCCTGCTCCCCGAGGACGCGCCCGGCTGGCTCGAGACCGCGGGCACCTTCCCTCACTGGGACGACAACACCGGCTCGCCCGCGTGGATGTACCACGTGCAGGAGGAGGGCCTCTCCCAGAGCGCCGAGCACTCGCTGCCCGTTCATCCCACGCAGCTCTACGAGAGCCTCGCGGGCTTCAGCCTCTTCGGCCTCTGCCTCTTCGTGTGGTCGCGCCGAAAGTTCCACGGACAGGTCCTGCTCACGCTCGCGATGGCGTACGGCGTGTGGCGCTTCCTGATCGAGTACGTGCGCGACGATCCGGGCCGCGGCGAGATGTTCGGCTTCTACACGTCGCAGCTGATCTCGCTCGCGATCGTGCCGATCGCCGCGTTCGCGTACTTCCAGGAGAACCAGCGCTTCAACCTCAAGCCCTACAAGGTCGTGCGCCTGGGTGACCCGGAGCCGACTCCCCCGGCCGACCCTACGAAGAAGACGGACGGAGACGAGGAGAAGGCCGAAGCGAAGGAGGCGGAGGAGAGCCTCGAGGAGACGTCGGCCGACGCGGCAGCAGACGCGAGCTCCGGCACCGAGGCCAAGCCCGAGAGCCGCACGAGCGGAAAGAAGAAGAAGAGCAAGAAGTGACGACGGTGCGCGCGTAGAGACGCGCGACCTCGTTTACGCTGGTGGGCATGCACGGCATGCCCGCCCTTCGCGCTTCCTTCACGCTCACGCTCCTGTCGCTCTCGATCCTCGCTGGCTGCGACTGCGCGCCGCCCCCCACGAGCATGCGATGCACCTCGAGCACGCAGTGCACCGGAGGCCGCATCTGCACGGACGGTGCGTGCGTCGTGGGCACCGATGCGTTCACGGTGGGCGCACCGGACACGGGCGTGCTGCCCGATGCGTGGAGCTGTCCCACCGAGGATCGCTGCGGGGCGATGTGCTGCGGCGACGGGGACGAGTGCGTCGACGAGACCACGTGCCTTCCCGTGTGCGAGACGCTGCGCTGCGGCGCCGATCACACCTGCTGCCCCGCCGGCGATCTCTGCATCGCCGACGCGTGCACGACGCCAGGCGATCCGTGCACCGAGGAGCTCGACTGCCCTGCGGACGCGTTCTGCGATCCGGCGCTCGGGCGGTGTCTGCCGCGCGGGCCCGCGCGCTGCGAGTACTTCCCTCCGCCGGGTGTGTTCACCCCCGAGGAGCAGTGGGCGTGGAGCGGGAGCACCGTGGAGCCCACGTCGGTCCACGTGATGATGGCGCCCACGGTCGGCGACGTCGACGGCGACGGAACGCCCGAGGTCGTCTTCCACACGTACACTGCCGCGGGCTCCTACGGCGGCGCGGGCGTGCTGCGCATCGTGCACGGCGACACGGGCGAAGAGCTCACGAACATCGTCGATCCCGTGGTGTGCCCCGAGTTCGGGATCGCGCTCGGGGATCTCGACGCCGACGGCGTGGTGGAGATCATCAGCGCGATCGGCGGCTGCACAGCCTCGCAGATCGCGGCGTTCCACGCAGACGGCACCGAGGTGTGGCGGAGCACGCGCCTGGACGGAACGCCGTGGACCGCGCGCGTCGAGTTCGGCGCGCCGTCGATCGCGGACCTCGACGGCGACGGACGCGCAGAGGTCGTGATCGGCGGCGCCGTCCTGAACGACGAGGGCGTGCTCGCGTGGGAGGCGCGGTCGAGCGCTGCCTCCGGGTGCTGTGCGCCCACGCCGCGCTCGCCGCTGAGCGCCGTCTACGACATGGACGACGATCCGGAGCTCGAGGTCGTCGCAGGCAACGCGGTGTGGAACCACGACGGCACGGTCCTCTGGGAGGAGCCGACGCTCGCCGATGGATACGTCGCGGTCGCGGACTTCTACGCGGACATGCAGCCCGACGTCGTCGTGGTGCACGAGGGCTTCGTCTCGATCCGCAACGGACGGGACGGCACGGTGCTCTTCGGCCCGGTGGCGATGCCGGGCGGAGGACGCGGGGGACCGCCGACCGTCGCGGACTTCGACGGCGACGAGCTGCCGGAGATCGGCATCGCGGGATCGACCGCGTACGCCGTGTTCGATCCCGATGGTCCGATGCCCGTCCTGTGGCAGCGCATGACGCAGGACTCGAGCTCGAACATCACGGGCTCGAGCGTGTTCGACTTCGACGGTGATGGCCGCGCCGAGGTCGTCTACAACGACGAGTGCTACATGCGCGTCTACTCGGGCCTCGACGGCACGGTGCTCGCGCAGGTCGCGCAGAACTCGCACACGCTGATCGAGTACCCGCTCATCGTCGACGTCGACGCGGACGGCAACGCGGAGATCGTGTTCGCGGCGAACTCGGCCGTGAACCGCTGTGGCGGCATCCCCGGCTACGACGGCCTGCGCGCCGGCATCCGCGTGTTCCGCGATGCCGCGGACAACTGGGTCGGCACGCGCCCCGTGTGGAACGAGCACAGCTACCACGTGACCAACGTGCGCGAGAGCCTGGGCATCCCTGCGCGCGAGGTCGCGAACTGGACCCGCTTCAACACGTTCCGGCAGAACTCGCAGAGCTTCGACGCGCCCGACCTCGTCGCCGCCGAGCCGAGCAGCGACGGCGATGGCTGCCCCGACGCGCTCGTCCTCCGCGCGACGATCCGCAACGACGGCGCGGTCACCGTCGGCGCGGGACTGCCCGTCACCTTCTACCTGGGCACCGAGGCCATGCCTGGTCGCGCCGTGGCGACCGTGCGAACGACCGCGGCGATCCCGCCCGGCGGCTCGGCGACCGTCACCGCGACGTTCACGCCGACGACGGACGAGCTCGGGATGGGGCTCCCGTTCTTCGTGCGGGTGGACGACGGAGGCGACGGGACCGGCGAGAACAACGAGTGCCAGGAGGGGAACAACGTGAGCGAGGCCACGTACGATTGCGGATCGGTGGGCTGAGCGCGGGACAGGGGTCCGTTCGCCCTGTTTGGAGGGCGATTCGTGAGAGAGGTTCTCACTGAATCAATTGGAAGGCCGTTTCGTCACGCGCCTACAGTGCGTGAGCCCGTGACGTACCGGGGTGGGGCCCGGGGTCTAGGGGCACGAGAAAAGGTGGAGCGATGAGCGAGAAGAAGAAGAGCCTCTCGAACGAAGAGATCACGACGTCGAATGTCAGCCGCCGAAGCACCTTCGGCATCCTCGGAGCCGGCGTGATCGCGGCCTCCGTCGCGACGGTCGGCGTCGCGAGCACGGCGCAGGCGATCCCGAACTGCACGGACCGTGATCCGCAGGACCCGGCGGGCAACGGCCGTGGCCGCGGCATCAGCGACAGCGACCCGCGTGATCCGGCGGGCTGCGGCAGCCGCGCGTGCAGCGACAGCGATCCGAACGACCCGGCCGGCCGCGGTCGTCGCTGCTGAGTTGGTCTGAGGGACCGAGCGGTCCCTCCCCCACATACGTGGGGCCCCCTCCCGCTCCGCTCGCTGCGCTCGCGCTGCGCGTGGGGCCCCAACCCCACTTGCGCGGGCTCGCCTACCTCGCCCGCCGCGCGGGGAAGGTTTGAGGGTGATTCGAGGAGACGGACTCTGGGCGACCAGAGTCCGTTTCGCTTTCCGTCACGTCGGCCGCGTGAGCGCGCGCGTGTTGGCCCGTTGAAAACGGTGGGACGAGCCCGTACAAGCGGCGCCATGACGCGCTCGCTGGTGCTCATCCTCGACTTCGGCTCGCAGTACACGCAGCTCATCGCGCGGCGCGTGCGCGAGCAGCACGTCTACTGCGAGATCCACCCGTGCACGCTCTCGATCGACACGATCCGAGCGATGAAGCCGGGCGCCGTGATCCTCTCGGGGGGCCCCGCGAGCGTCTTCGAGGAGGGCGCGCCCACCGTCGATCGCGGCGTGTTCGAGCTCGGCGTGCCCGTGCTGGGCATCTGCTACGGCATGCAGCTCACCTCGCACCTCCTCGGCGGCAAGGTGGAGCCCGCAGGCGAGCGCGAGTACGGACCTGCGACGATCGAGATCCACGAGGCGCGGGGCATCCTGGCGGGGTTCAGCAAGGGCGAGCGCGTCGAGGTGTGGGCGAGCCACGGCGATCGTGTGGTGTCCCTGCCGCCTGGGTTCTCACCGATCGCGAGCTCGCCGAACGCGCCGTTCGCCGCGAGCGCGAGCCACGAGCGCAAGATCTACGGCGTCCAGTTCCACCCCGAGGTGGTGCACACGCCGCGCGGCGCCGAGATGCTGCGCGCGTTCCTCTTCGAGGTGTCGGGGCTCGCGGCGGACTGGACGCCGGGCTCCTTCATCGAAGAGACGGTCGCGAAGATCCGGGCGCAGGTCGGCGACGGTCACGCGATCTGCGGTCTGTCGGGTGGCGTCGACTCGAGCGTGGCCGCGGTGCTCGTGGCCCGCGCGATCGGCGAGAAGCTCACGTGCATCTTCGTCGACAACGGCCTCCTTCGTAAGAACGAGGCCGTCGAGGTCGTGAAGATGTTCGCCGAGCACGTGTCCGTGAGCGGCAAGCAGCTGCGCCTCGTGCACGTCGACGCGAGCGAGCGCTTTCTCTCCGAGCTCGCAGGCGTGAGCGATCCCGAGCAGAAGCGGAAGATCATCGGCCGCGTCTTCATCGAGGTCTTCGACGCCGAGGCGAAGAAGATCGAGGCGAGCGGTGTCGAGGTCACGCACCTCGTGCAGGGCACGCTCTACCCCGACGTGATCGAGAGCGTGTCGTTCAAGGGTCCGTCGGCGACGATCAAGACGCACCACAACGTCGGAGGTCTGCCCGCCCGCATGAAGCTCAAGCTCGTCGAGCCGCTGCGCGAGCTCTTCAAGGACGAGGTGCGTGAGGTCGGCGCGTCGCTCGGCATGCCCCACCACGTGCTGTGGCGTCATCCCTTCCCCGGTCCGGGGCTCGCGATCCGGTGCCTGGGCGAGATCACCAAGCAGAAGCTCGACGTGCTCCGCGAGGCCGACGCCATCTTCCTCGAGGAGCTGCGCAGCGCGGGCGCGACCTACCCTGCGCAGTACGAGCTCACGTGGCAGGCCTTCGCCGTCATCTTGCCGGTGCAGTCCGTGGGCGTGATGGGTGATGGCCGCACGTACGAGAACGTGTGCGCGATCCGCGCGGTGACCTCGAAGGACGGCATGACCGCAGACTGGTCGCGCCTTCCGTACGACCTCCTCGCGAAGGTCTCGACCCGGATCATCAACGAAGTGCGGGGCATCAACCGCGTCGTCTACGACATCTCGAGCAAGCCGCCGGCGACGATCGAGTGGGAGTGATCAGCGCGCCGTCGTCACCGTGATCGTGACGGCGTCCGAGAGTCGGCCGTTCGTATCGACCCAGCGCAGCTCGCCGCGCTCGTTCTCGCGCGGCACGTGCCCCGCGCCGCACCCCATGTCGTTCGCGCAGATCAGCGTGACCTCGCGACCGTTCGCGGCCACGACCTCGGTCCACGCGCCGTAGAGACCGCCTTCGTCGTGCCAGTCGACAGCGGGCAGGCCGATCAGAGCGCGAGGAGGCGGATCGTCGCGACGTTCACGCGCGCGAAAGGCTCGCTCCCGCCCGTGCCCGCCGTGTAGCTCGCGAAGTGCTGGAAGCTCGACATGTTCACGGTGCCGTCGTCGCCGCGGATCGTGATCCGGTACGCGTGCCCCGCCTCGAGGCGCACGCGCGCCATCGTCGAGTCGGCCCAGCGATCCCAGTCGCCCAGCTGCGGCATCACCACCACGTCCTGCGCGACGATCGTGCTCGTCGCGAGATCCTCGACCACGACGCGCTTCACCGCGCACGTGATGCCTGTCGTCAGACCTCCCGCGCCGTTGCCGTAGACCAGCTGGACGAGGTGATCGCCCGTCTGCGTCGGCGTGTGCGTGATCGACAGGCTGTGCCCCGGATCGCCCCACGGCTCGTAGTGCGGGCGCCCGTGGGTCGTGCTCAGCGTCCCGCCGACGGAGGTGAATGCCGCCGCGTCGTAGGTGGTGATGCGCGCGTTGCCCGCGCCCCAGTGACACACCGGCGCCGAGTGCTGCGAGCACGTCCCGCTCACGACGAAGCAGCTCTCGATCGCATAGCAGGGCGTGCGCGGGCTCGACGCGTCCCAGCCAGCATCGAGGTAGCTCGCGTCGCCGAGGTCCGTCGCCACGCGCGTGCCGTCGCGGTACACGCTCACCCGTACGTCTGCGGCCATCTCGCTCGCCAGATCGAAGCGCACGCGCAGGTGACCGGCCTCGACGTCGAGCCCCGCGATCACGGGCGTGCGGGGCGCGAACACCTCGCGGTAGTCGGCCGGGTCCACACGCGTGATCGTCGCGCCCGAATCGCTCGAGGCGATCAGCTCCACGTCGATGCGGCTCTCGTCCTCGAGGCTCGCGAACGGGATCACGGCGCCCGCGGTCACACCGTTCAGACGAACCGCGCTCACGGTCAGATCGGTGCCGGCCGAGGGTGGCGCGCTCGGCAGGTGCAAGACGACGCTCACGCGTCGCCCGTGCACGGGCCATCCGTCGAGCACGAGCTCCGACTGCCCTTCGAAGAGCTCACGCACGAGATCCGCCGTCAGGTACGGCGCGACGTGCAGCCCATCGAGCTCCGCGGAGACACCGAAGAGACCGCGCGCCACCATGCCGAGGTAGCCCGCGACGCTCCACAGCTGCCGCTGTGAGTTCACCACCGGGCCCGAGAAGCTCCCGTCCTCGCGGTACGGCAGGCCCGAAGGCACCTCGTAGTTCTCCATGTTCGAGAGCGAGAGCGCAGCGCTTCGCATCAGCGTGTGCACAGCGTGCGTGGTCGCCTCTGGATGTCGCACGCTGCGCGCGGCCAGCAGCGCGTACGCCGTCACGAACGGCCACTGTGCGCGGTTGTGGTAGATGGCCGTGCTCTGTTGCTGCGGCGCGATCACCGGGGCGCCGTGCTCGAAGTGCGGGTAGCGCGACAGCGCATCGCGGCCCTCCTCCTCGTCGACGACGCCGTCGAGGATGGCGAGCGAGGTCGCGAGCAGATCGACACGGCGCACGGGCGCGCGATCGAGGACGCCGGGCGTGAACGCGAGCAGCTCGCGGCGCTCGTCGTCCCAGAACACAGCGCGGATGCGGGTACGGAGCGCCGAGGCGTCTGCCGCGAGCCGATCGCGCTCCACGCTCTCGCCGCGCTCCCCCGCGAGGCGTGACGCGAGCTCGATGGCGTGGAGGTGGAGCACGTTCGTCGAGAGCGACTCGCTCTCCGCGATGGGCGTGACGTCGCTCGCGGTCGAGGCGCGGTAGGTCTGCTCGCGCCAGTCGAGGAACGACGTCTCACCGCGGTAGAGACCACGCGCGTCGTCGAACACGACCTCACGATCGTGCGCGATCGTGCGCGACAGCGCGCCGTACGCGCGATCGCGGAAGCTCGTGTAGTCAGGGCCTTCGAGCTCGGCGAGCAAGGCCTCGGCGCCGAGCGCCCACACCACGCGATCGCTCGAGACCGGGTAGCTGCCGCCGGTGCCCGTGTCCTGCACGATCTGCTCGCCGCCACCGCCTCGACGCTCGCTCAGCTTGAACAGCATCGAGTTGAGCGACCGACGCGGATCGATCGACGAGAGCCCGAGATCGACGGAGTAGCTGGTGTCGCGCGTCCACACGTAGGTCCAGAGGCGCCCCGTCTCGAAGCATCCACCTTCGGGGCACGGCAGCGCGGCGCCCATGTCGAACGCGTAGTCCTCGATCGATCCGACGGAGTTCTCGTGCGCCTCGTCCATGGCGAGCGCGAAGAGCGCGTCGAAGAGATCGTGCCCGGTGCGCAGCGCGGGGTCGCTCTCGCGCTCCGCGAAGCGGCGTGGCGAGCCGGGCAGCATGTCGCGTCGCATGCCGGTGCTCGCCAGCGAGTAGGTGCGGCGGCACGCGTCGCGGTCCCCTTCGATCGTGAGGCTCGCACGCCCGAGCGCGTGATCGAGCACCTCGCTTCCGTCCACGCGGGTGATCGGCGCGAGGCAGCGCGTGGGGCCCGCGTCGTCGGTGAGCGTGACGTCGATGCCAGCATCGTCGGGCGTGGGCGCGAACGCGTCGTCGAACGCGCTCGCCGGTGCGTCCACCCCGACGTCGAGGCCCGCGGCGTCGATGCGCGGTGGATCGCCTCCGCAGCCGGTGAGGCCGAGCGCGAGGAAGGCCAAGCTCGTTCGAAGATCGGATCGCATGGCGTGTCTCTCCGCGCGTGGACGTCTGTGCGAGAAGACGGCACAGTCGACCGATGAAATGGCGGCCGATGAAGTCGCGCAGTCTAGCGTCCAGCCGGTGCGCCGGCATCGTGGTCGCGAGCGCTTCGATGATGGCCTGTGTGGCGGGCTGCGCGGCCGGCGAGACGGGCGATGCAGGCCTCGACGCGATCGGGCGCGACGCGCCGTTCGTCGCGCAGGACGACGCCGACCTCGATGCCCCGCTGGGCCCCGACGCAGGCCCGCCCCTCGACGCATGGACCGACGACGCCGGCACGGTCGCTTGGCCGGTGCGTAGCTGCGAGCAGACGTTCCGCTACGCCCGCGGCGGCTCGCGGGTGGAGATCGCGGGCGACTTCGACGGCTGGACGCGCCACCCGATGAGCGATCCCGAGGGCGATGGTAGCTTCGAGATCACGCTCGGCCCGGACGATGGCCTGCGGTCGGGAGAGATCCACGCCTACAAGCTGATCGTCGACGACACGTGGATCCTCGACCCCGCGGCCACGATGCGTCGCTACGACGGCGGCTGCATCAACTCGGCGTTCCGCGCGCCCGCGTGCGCATCCGGCCCCGAGATCGTCGTGACGTCGCCGCTCGAGACGACCTTCGACGCGGCGCGATCGCTCGGCTCCGTCACGACCGAGCTCGAGCTGCGCGTCGCGAGCGATGGTGCCTCGCCTCGCGACGTGCGCTTCACGCTGGATGGCGCGCCTGTGGCCGCGAGGCTCGACGATCGAGGCCGCCACACGGTCTCGATCAACGACGTGCCGATCGGCCGACACCTCCTCGCCGTGCGCGCGAGCGACGCGATGGGTCGAGACGCGGAGCCCGTGGATCTGCCGTTCTGGATCGAGGCGCGACCGTGGAGCTGGCGGGACGCGGTCATGTACATGATCGTCGTCGATCGGTTCGCGAACGGTGATCGCGGCGACGACCGGCCCGAGGGCTCGCCCGTCGAGTACGCGGCGGACTTCCACGGCGGTGATCTCGAGGGTGTGCTCGAGGTCATGCGCAGCGGCTACTTCGAAGAGCTCGGCGTGAACGTGCTGTGGCTCTCGCCCATCAACCAACAAGCGGTCGGCCATTTCCCCGGTCGTGACGACGGCCACGAGTACGCGGGCTACCACGGGTACTGGCCCTCGCGTGCGCGCGACGTCGAGCCTCGCTTCGGCGGCAACGACGCGCTGCGCGCCCTCGTCGAGGAGGCGCACCGCCGCGGCATTCGCGTGCTCTTCGATCTCATCAACAACCAGATCCACACCCAGCACGAGTACTTCGCGCCCCACCCCGAGTGGTTCCGCACGAGCTGCGTGTGCGGACAGGATCCTGGCTGCGGCTGGAGCGAGCGACCGCTCGACTGTTTGTTCGCGCCGTACCTTCCCGACATCAACTGGCGTGTGCCCGAGGCCGAAGATCAGTTCGTCGCGGACGCGATCCACTGGGTCGACGCGTTCGGCATCGACGGCTTCCGCATCGACGCGGTGAAGCACGTCGAGACGAGCTCGATCTTCAACCTGCGCGCGGCGCTCCACCGACGCTTCGAGCAAGGCGGTGAGCGCCTCTACCTCGTGGGCGAGACCGCCGTCGGCCAGTGGGACAGCGCGGACTACGGCTGCGGCGAGACATTCCCCAACGGCTACGGATGGATCGACGCGTACGTCGGCAGCGACGGGCTCGACGGGCAGTTCGACTTCCCTTCACACCACCGCATGCAGTACGGGCTCGTGACCGACACGATGTCGTTCACCGATCTCGAGGGCGTCGTGCGCGACATGGAGACGCGCTATCGCCCCGAGGGCTTGCACGTGCGCTTCCTCGGCACGCACGACTCGAACCGCATCGCGAGCCGCGCGGCCATGAGCGCCGCCGTGGACTGTCGGTGGCCGGGAGGCGGATCGTGCGGGTCGCTCGCGACCACGCCCACCGATCCCGCCGCGTTCGCGCGCATCCGACGCGCGTTCACGGCGCTCTACGCGATGCCCGGCATCCCGTTCCTCTACTACGGCGACGAGATCGCGATGGCGGGGGGCAACGATCCCGACAACCGCCGCGACATGACGTGGACCGGCGGCCTCGCCAGCGTCGCGATGATGGGCGGCACGTCGGTGTCATCCGATCAGAGCGCCCTGCGCGATCACCTCGGCGCGCTCGGTCGCGCGCGCGCGGAGTCGAGCGCGCTGCGTCGCGGGCGACGTGTCCCGCTGCTCGTGGAGGACGATCTCTACGTGGTCGCGTGGGCCGACGAGATCGAGGGCACGGTCGCCGTCGTCGCGATCCACCGTGGTGCGAGCCCGGTGACCGCGCGCGCGATCGACGGCCTGGTGCCCACGGTACGCGGTCGTGCGACGCGGCTCGAGGCGGTGGCAGGCAGCGGCACGGCGACATTGTCGGGCTCGCGCATGACGTTGACGCTGCCCACGGGTGGCGCCGCGGTGTTCCTCGGGCGCGAGTGAGGTTGGATCAGGCTCGCTCGCGCGCGCCCAGTACGCGCGACGTCAGCGCGAGCGTCACCGCCACTGCGAAGAGACCGAGCGCGGGCCCCGACGAGCCACCGTCGGGCCGCTCGAGCAGCGCGCCGGACGCGATCACGAGCGCCGTCGCGAGCGCCGCGAGCGTGCTCGGCACGGTGACGGCCGATGTCATCGACGTCGCGCGCGGGCTCTCCAGCGGGACGTCGCCATCACTCGGCGGAGGCATCGGCGCGCTCGGCCACGGGTGGCGGTGACGAAGGCTCCACTCGGCGAGCGCGCATCGCGCGCGCCTCGCCGAGCGAGCGGTGGAGCCAGGTGGCAGCGAGCAGGGTCGTGCCCGACGGCAGGAGGAACGCGCCGTACTCGAACGAACGCGCGGCGATCACGCCGACGAGCGCGCCGGTCGCGAACGCGAGGATCTTCCAGAGGCGGATCTTGGCGGACTGCCTCGCCGCCTCGACGACCGTCGACTCACCGCCGCTGAGCGCCGTGGCCAGCGCGACAGCGAAGTCGGTGACGGGGCCCGTCATGTGCGTCGTGCGCACGATCATGCCGGTCGTCGTCGCGATGGAGGCGTTCTGGAGGCCCATCGCGAAGCCGAGCACCGAGAGGAGCACGAAGTCTCCGGGCGTCTCGACCGTGCGGCCGAAGGGACCGAAGACGTTGAGAGCGCCCGCGATGGCGGTGCCGAAGAGGATCGCCGCGACGATGCCGAGCGGCGCCAGAGGCCACGGCTCGCGGTGCCGCAGGCGTCGGCCGTCGATCAACACCACGCTCGCCATCGCGCCGAGCACGAAGCAACCGAGCACACACGCGTACTCGAGCACGAGCCACAGATCGGTGTGGTCCGTACCGAGCAGCGTCAGCGTCCCCGTCACGTGCGTCACGAAGCGCTGGCAGGCCGCGAGCGCGATGGCGTTCACGCAGCCGGCCGAGAACGCGAGCGTGACCCAGATCCCGATCTGCTTTCGCCCGTGCACCTCACGCGGCGACAGGATGGGCGTCAGGGCAGTCATCGGGCTCCTTCGTTCGTCGTCACGCCGCTTGCTCTTCACGGTGCGTGCCAGCACCACAGCCCACGCTCGTCGACGATCTGTCGGCAGACCACGACACCCGCGCTGCGAGCGCACCGACACTGTCGGCCTCGACGGACACGCCACCGACCCACGCCAGGAGCGCGCTACGCTCGCAGCTCCCCTCGCGCCGCAAGCGGCTCTGGATGCGACTCGTCTCTCGATTGCTCGCTTCGCACGCGGCCCCGGTCGCCGTGATGTCGCTCGCCTTGCTCGTGGTGCTCGGCTCGCTCGTGCACATGACGCAGGTCTCGCGGGATCTGGGTGAGCGCGAGCTCCGCGCCCTCGCGAACGAGGGCTCGATCCATCAGGCGGCGTGGGAGCTCGACCTGGCGCTGAGGAGCGCGCCTTCCCGGTGTCGAGAGGGCGACGCGACCGCGCTTCGTCGCGAGGTCGAGACGACCGCAGAAGTGCTCGCAGGACGTCTCTCCACGACACCGGACGCGAGCGCCTCGATCGTCAGCCAGTCGCGCAGCTACCACGAGCTCGCCATCGAGGTGCTCGCCGGCGACACGTGCCGCGCGGCGATGGCCGTGCAGGATCGTCGCGCATCGCTGGACGCGACGCTGACCACAGCCTGGGTCGAGCGGCTCGCCGAGCTCCACACCGCGGCCCGCGCCCACGACGAGGACGTCCGACGCATCGGCACGCGCGCGACGTGGTTCGGCGCGATCCTCGCCGTCGCCGGCTTCGTGCTCGCGATGCTGGTCGCGCGCACGATGGCCCGCGAGGTGAGCCAGCCGCTGGCCGATCTCTCACGCACGGCGCAGCGCTTGGCGCGCGGTGACTTCTCGAAGCGTGTGACGACGGAGGGGCCCGCCGAGATCGTGGAGCTCGCGGACGAGCTCGAGCAGATGCGCACGCGCCTCGCGGAGCTCGAGGTGCTGAAGGAAGGCTTCCTCGCCTCCGTCTCGCACGAGCTCCGCACCCCACTCTCGAAGATCCGCGAGGCGCTGGCGCTCCTGTCGGACGGAGCGGTGGGCACGCTCGACGACAAGCAGCTGCGGGTCGTGTCGATCGCGAGCACCGCGTGTGAGCGCGAGGTGCGACTCGTCACCACGCTCCTCGACTTCTCGCGCCTCCGCGCGGGCGGAGCGCTCCGCTGCAAGGAGGGCTCGTCGATCGACGAGATCGTGTCCACCGCCGTGGCCGAGGAGCGCGCCGACGCTCGCGGCAAGGTGGAGGTGGAGCTGAAGGCAGAGGGCGAGGCGCCGCGCGCGTCGCTGGATCCCGAGATGCTCGAGCGCGCGATCGCGAACCTCGTGCGCAACGCCGTGTCGGTCTCGAAGCCGGGGCAGGTCGTGCGCGTCGTCCGCGAGATCGAGGCGAGCAGCCCGCCGCGCGCGCGCATCACCGTGAGCGACGAGGGCCCCGGCGTGCCCGTCGATCTGCGGGACACCATCTTCCAGCCCTTCGTCACGCGCACGGTCGCGCGATCGCCCAAGACGGTGGGCGTGGGGCTCGGGCTCGCCCTCGCCCGCGAGGTGGCAGTGGCGCATGGCGGGGAGCTCCACCTCGACGCCGAGGTGGAGCGCGGAGCGCGGTTCGTCATGACGATCCCGCTCGATCCGAGGGCGAGCGCACGTTCGAGCGTGCGCCCGCCTCCCGCGTCTGCGAAGGAATGACCCCGAACGCGGAACGAGGACGATGAGATGAGCGATCGCGAGTCGTTGGGACACGTGTTGGTGGTCGACGACGAGGAGGATCTCCTCGAGCTCCTCGCGCTGCGCCTCGAGCACCACGGCTTCCGCGCGAGCGTCGAGACGAGCGCGCGTGGTGCGCTCGAGCTGATGGAGCGCGAGATCGTCGACGCGATGATCGTCGACCTCCGGCTCGACGGAGAGAGCGGTCTCGATCTGCTCGACGCCGTGCAGCAGCGATCGCTCGACCTGCCGGTGATCATCCTGACCGCACACGGCACCGTCGAGGCCGCCGTCGACGCGATGGGCCGTGGCGCCTACGGCTTCCTCACCAAGCCATTCCACGATCACGAGCTGCTCGAGAAGGTGCGCCACGCGATCGAGCGCGTGCGCCTGCGCCGCGAGGTCGGCGGTCTCCGCCGGCTCGTCGGGACCTCCGATGGCGAGCGTCTGCTCGGCGGGAGCCAGAGGATCGCGGAGCTGCGCGAGCGGCTCGCGCGCGTCGCGCCCTCGGAGGCGACGGTGCTCGTGCTCGGCGAGTCGGGCACGGGCAAGGAGCTCGCGGCGCGCAGCATCCATGCGCTCTCGACGCGCGCGAACGCGCCGTTCCTCGCCATCAACTGCGGCGCCCTGCCGGAGCCGCTGCTCGAGAGCGAGCTCTTCGGTCACGTGCGGGGCGCGTTCACCGGCGCGGTGCGCGACAAGGACGGTCTGTTCGCCGCCGCGCGCGGGGGCACGATCTTCCTCGACGAGATCGGCGACGCTCCGCTCCAGGTCCAGGTGAAGCTCCTCCGTGTCCTCCAGGAGCGCGAGATCACGCCCGTCGGCGCGACGCGATCGGTCGAGGTCGACGTGCGCGTGGTCGCCGCGACCCACCGCGATCTGCGCGCGGAGATGGAGGCTGGTCGGTTCCGCGAGGACCTCTTCTATCGCCTGCACGTCGTGCCGATCGCGATGCCTCCGCTGCGCGAGCGACTCGAGGATCTGCCCTTGCTCGCCGAGCTCTTCCTCGCGCGCTCGGCCTCGCGACACTCCCTCGGCACACCGCACCTGTCGGCCGAGGCGCTCCGCTTGCTGCTCGCGCACGACTGGCCAGGCAACGTGCGCGAGCTCGCGAACGTGATCGAGGGCGCGTCGCTCCTCGCCGCCAACGGCGTGCTGCGTCCGCAGCACGTGCAGGCGGTGCTCGCGCCGAGCCTGCGGGCCCCGCGCGAGGAGCCCAACCCACTCCCCACCGAGAGCACCGACGCCACGCCCAGCCCTCCGCCGCTGCCGCTCTTGTCGGAGCCGGAGCTGCCACCGCTGCGCGAGGCACGCGAGCGCTTCGACCGCGCGTACATGGAAGAGCTGCTCAAGCGTGTCGGCGGCAACGTGAGCGCCGCCGCGCGGGTCGCGGGCCGCAACCGCACGGACTTCCACGCGCTGATGAAGCGCCTCGGTCTCTCGGGCTCCGACTACCGCGACTGATCGGAGGCGATCAGCCGACGAGCGTTCGGCCCACGGCCTCGAGCGCGTCGAGGTCGTGCACGTCGTGATCGAAGACGGGCACCTCGAGCAGCGGGAGCGAGGCATCGATGCGCTTCTTCAAGCGATCGATCTGGATGCGATCGGCCTGCGCGCGTGTCTTGGCGTCGTCGTAGGCGCGACGGACGCGGCTCACGATCTTCGCGGGGTCGTGCTCGCCCACGTGGGGCTTGGCCTCCGCCTCGAGCGCGCTCGTCGTGGCCTTCACCTCGGGGAGCACGCGATGCACTTGGTTCACCACCAGCGCGTCGCGGTTCATGCCCGCCTCTCCGAGGCGATCGGCGAAGAAGATCGCCTCCTCGATCGCGAGCGGCGCGGGGCTCGTCACGATCACGAACGCGACCTCGGGCGAGCGCAGCGCCGCGCCGACCTCTTCGCTCCGCTTGCGGAAGCCGCCGAAGAGATCGTTGAACTCGGTGAGGAAGGTCGCCACCTGCTCGAGGAAGCCAGCGCCGGTGAGCTTCGAGATGCCCTGGAGGACCATCTTCGCGCCGCGCCCGACGAGGCTGAACGACTTCTTCCCCGAGCTCTCGAAGGCCGTGACGATCCACTGCATGGTGGGCGAGTCGACGAGGCCCGCGAGGCGCTCGGGCGCATCGAGAAAGTCGAGCGCGTTCGAGGTGGGGGGCGTGTCGAGCACGATGAGGTCGTAGCGAGGATCGCTGCGCACAGCGTGGAGCTTCTCCATCGCCATGTACTCCTGGGTGCCGGCGAGCGAGCCCGAGATGTACTGGTAGAGGCGGTTGTCGAGGATGCGCTCGGCGCGCGCCGGCGTGGACGCGTAGCGACGGACGAGGTCGTCGAAGGTGCGCTTGCCGTCGAGCATCATCGCGGAGAGCGAGCCCTTCATCGCGAGACCGCGTGCGCCGAGCGTCGCGGCGTCGACGACCCTCTCGTCGGTCGTCATCTCCTTGAGGCCGAGGCTGGTGGCGAGGCGTCGCGCGGGATCGATCGTCAGGCACAGCACGCGGCGCCCGTTCATCGCGGCCCACAGCGCGAGGGACGCGGCGGTGGTCGTCTTGCCCACGCCGCCCGAGCCCACACACACGACCACGCGGTGTGTCTCGAGGATCTGCTTCAGCGGGCTCGCGTTCTCGGCCATTTCGCGGGCGCGAAGATAGTGAACGCCACGTGCGAAGTCACGCGCCCGATCGACCGAGCGCGGTCAACACGCGCGTCCACGCCTCGTCGAACGCGCGATCGCGAAAGGTGAGCAGCGTGATGCCCGCGAGCTCCGCGGCCGTCTCGAGCTTCGCGCCCTCGGAGGCCTGCGTCAGCACGAAGACGGGATGTCGACCCGCGAGCGCACGATCGCGACCGACGGCGCGCGCGAGGTTTCTTCGACGCTGGTTCAAGAACCACCAGAGCGCCCACTCCTCGCGCCCCAGACCCATGCCGAGGAACACGAGCGGCGCGGTCATCGCAGCGCTCACCCACGTCTTGGCGTGCGGCCGCTGCGCGTCCCAGACGGCCTCGCGCTCCTCGGCCGTGTACGCGTCCGAGTCGAGGCCTCGGCGCTTGCGAGGAAAGAGCGCTTTGCGCATCGCCTCCTCCGCGCTCTTGTGACCGCGACGCGCGCGCTCGAGCTCCTGGATCAAGAGGCCGTACTTGCGCTGACCGAGCTGGAGCGACTCGGCGTCGAGCACCGAGCCGTGCGGGTACCACACGCGTGCGCCGGTCTCGCTGTGGATCGCGTGGTCCCACACGGGATCGAAACGATCCTCCCGCTCGCGCACCCACGTCGGCTCGCTCGCGTGGAAGCCGAGGTCGAAGTTGAAGCTCACGACGTCGCGGAACCGTGCGCTCGCGAGTCGGTTCGCGAGGTCTTTCGTCGCGCCGCCCGCCGGGTACTCCGCGAGCAGGACCGTGCGCACGTGTCGCTCGAGCTCGGCCTCGACGCGGTAGGGCTTCTGCCGCGAGCGCTGCGCGATCTCCGTGAGCATCGCCTCCCACACCAACGTCGTGTTGCCGACGAGCCGATCGCCATCCGGCACCGACAGCTCGAGACCGAGGTCGTGCGCGACGCGGACCAGGAGATCGCGCCAGTCGAGGCGCTTCTTCGCCTGCGCGTTGAAGCCGGTGCCCAGCACGGGCACGACGATCGCCCTCCCCTCCGAGTCGCGGCGCCGCGCGAGCTGCTCGAAGCGCGACCACGCCCGCTCTGCGCCCGGGTCGAACACTCCCTGGTCGAACGCGGGTCGATCGAAGACCGGTTCTTCGCTCGGCTCGCGCCTCTCTTCGCTCTTCGTCTCGGACGCAACGACCATGACCGGCGCGAGCATACGTCTCGGACGCGATCCTCGCGGGGCGACTGACAGCGCAGGCACGCGCGGAGGCCGAGATCGCCGAGAGATCTCACGGACGCGGGTGATACGCTGCGCGCCATGTCGACGGTGACCGAACACGAGCCCTCGCTCCTCGAGCGCGGTTGGTCTCTGCTCCTCTCCTCCGCCAAGGACGCCAAGCAGCGCGAGCGCGCGCTGCGCGTGGCGATCCGGCTCGTCGAGAGCGATCCGTGGCAGCTCGCCGCCGTCGCGCTGCTCGTGCGCCTCGCGATCGCGGGTGCCCGCGAGGACGACGCAGCGCCGGCCGCCGCACGCCTCGCCGATGCGTACGTGCGACGCGGTGATCTCGCAGCTGCGACCGCGGCCGCGGTGCTCGCGGATCGTGCGGGCGGAGAAGGCGCCACGCTGCGCAGAGAGATCGCGAAGGCCTTCGGTCAGGGATCGAGCCGCCTCGCGGACGTGTCGCCCGCGCCGCCGCCGCTGCCCTCGAGCCCGGCCACCGACGCGAAGCTCGAGGCCCTCACGGGCGAGGCCCTGCTCGATCGCGCGGCAGCGGCGCTGGCGTCGTTCACCGAGACCACCGATCCCGTCGCGCACGGCAAGGTCCCGCTCCTTCCGCTCTTCTCGCAGCTCGCGCCCGCGCCGCTCGAGCGCCTGCTCGGATCGCTGACGGTGCGCGACTTCGACGCCGAGGGGATCGTGATCGATCAAGGCAGCGAAGGACGCGAGGCGTTCGTCGTGGTGCGCGGCACGCTGCGCGCGGAGCGTCGCGCGGCGGTCGGAGACGATCGGGGACCCACGCTGCTCGCGGTGCTCGGGCCGGGTGCGATCTTCGGAGAGATGGCGCTCGTCTCGAGCGCGCCGCGCGCTGCCTCGGTCTACGCGCAAGAGCCCACCACGCTGCTCGTCGCGTCGCGCGAGGCGCTCGAGTCCCTCGCGAGCACCGAGCCCGCGATCGGTCGCGAGCTCGGCTCGTACTGTCGATCGCGCATGCTCGCGAACCTCGTGCGCACGAGCGCGCTCCTGCGCGCGATCCCCGCGGCCGACCGTGAGGGCATGATCGCGCTGTTCGACGCCAAGACCTTCGGCGAGGGCGAGGTGCTCTTCACGCAAGGCGGCGAGCCCGAGGGCCTCTACCTCGTCGCGAGCGGCGGCGTGCGCGTGACCACGAGCGATCCGGCGGGCGGTGAGGACATCGTCGTCGCGGACCTCGGACCGGGTGACGTCGTCGGCGAGATCAGCATCGTCTTGCGCAGGCCCGCCACGGCCACGGTGACGGCGGCGTTCCCGACGGTCGCGCTCGAGCTCTCGCGCGATCGTTTCCAGGACGCGATCCGCGCGCACCCCGCGGTGCTGACCGAGCTCTACGGGCTCGCGACCCAGCGGCAGGACGAGCTCCACAGCGTGGTCGCGCAAGAGGCGCTCGACGTCGAGGACGTCGTCCTCCTCTGACCGCCGAAGGAGCGCCATGCGACTCGAGCGCGCGCAGTTCCTCGCAGCGCTGAGCCACGAGCTCCGCACGCCGCTCAATTCCATCCTCGGCTTCACCGAGGTGCTGCTCTCCGGCATGGACGGCCCCGTCACCCCGGGGCAGCGCGAGGACCTCGAGGCGATCGCCAGCGCGGGGGAGTATCTGACGGCGTTGGTGCGCGAGCTGCTCGACACCTCGGCCGAGACCACGGGCGAGCTCGAGGTGTTCGGCGTCGTCGATCTCGCCGCGGTCGCGCGCGACGCCGCGCGCTTGTTCGCGCCGCAGGTGCGCAAGTCGCAGCACGAGCTCCACGTGAGCTCGATCGATCCCGCGCCCAAGCCGCTGGGCTCGCCACGCGCGGTGCGACAGGTGCTGCTCAACCTGATCGGCAACGCCGCCAAGCACGGGCGGCCGGGGCCCATCCACGTCTCGTCGTATGCGCGCGGCGAGGTCGCCGTGCTCGCGGTGACGAACCTCGGCCGATCTGTCTTGAGCGCGCGGGATGCGCCGTTCGGAGCGTTCGAGCGCGGCGGCGAGCGCGATGGTCGCGGCACCGATCCCGAGGGCTGGGGCCTCGGCCTCGCGATCGTCGACGAGCTCGCTTCGCGCATGGGCGGCGCGATCGAGATGGAGAGCCGCGACGGCCCGCGCGGCCCCGAGACCACCTTCGCGTTGTTGCTCCCGATCGGACGCCACGTGCGCCTCCGCGCGTCCCGCGATCGTCGCCACGAGACGTACGGGGAACCGAGCAGCAGCCACACGATGCCCACGCGCACGCACTTCGTGGCCGCGATGAGCCACGAGCTTCGCGCGCCGCTCGGATCGATCGCGGGCTTCTCGAGCCTGCTCGAGGACGAGGTCGACGGACCGCTCACGCCTGCGCAGAAGCAGAGCGTCACGCGCATCCGTCGGAGCGCCGAGAGCCTGGTGGCCTCGCTCACCGACATCCTGGACGTGGCGCGCGCCGACGTGGGTCGGCTCCGGCTCGCCATCGAGGAGAGCTCGGCGATCGCGATCGCGGACGACGTGATCGCAGGGGCGGCCCGGCTCGTCGAGGATCGCGAGCCTCCGTGCGGTCTCGCGATCGACACCCATGCGTGCGTGCTCCTCGGTCACGTCACGCTGGATGCGCGGCGCGTCGTCCAGGCCTCGCTCGCGCTCGTGCGTCACGCGTTGCGCGCGGGCTCGCCCGCCGAGATCCACGTCGTCTTCCGCGCGAGCGAGCGCGACGCGTCGGGCATGCGCCTGCTCCGCATCGAGGTGCATGACCCCTCGTCGCAGGTCAGCGCCGACGACGCAGAGGCCGCGTTCGATCCCTTCGCGCGCCTCGTCGACTCGACCGGCCGGCGCATCCTCGGCCTGGGCCTCGCGCTCGCGTTGGCCCGCACGCTCGCGCGTATGCACGGAGGCGATGCCTGGTGCGAGACCTCGCGCGGCGCGACGTGGGTGCTCGCGATCCCCACGCCCTGAGCGCGCTGATCACCAGCGGACGACGGCAGATCCGAACGCGACGCCGGCGCCGAGGGCGCAGAAGAGGAGGTGCTGGCCAGGCTTGATCACGCCCCCGCGGACGGCCTCGTCGAGCGCGATGGGGATCGAGGCGCTCGAGGTGTTCCCGTAGCGCTCGAGGTTCAGCACCATGCGCGAGGTGGGGATACCGAGCCGATCACCGACCGCCTCGAGGATGCGCTGGTTCGCCTGGTGGGGGACCACCCAGTCGATCTGATCCGGCGTGAGCCCACACTGCGTCAGCGAGCGCGCGCTCACCTCCGAGAGGTAGCGGACGGCGGCCTTGAAGACCTCTTGGCCGTTCATGCGCACGAGGTGTCGCTTGGCCGCGATCGCTTCGTCGCTCGGCGGCTCTTCGCTGCCACCCGCGACGATCGTGAGCGACTCGGTGAGGGAGCCGTCCACGCCGAGCGCTGTCGCGAGCACGCGACCTGTCGAGGACGCGTCCGTCGGTCCCACGACGACGGCGCCGGCACCGTCGCCGAACAGCACGCACGTGCCGCGATCGGTCCAGTCGACGATGCGAGACAGCAACTCGACGCCGATCACGAGCACGTACCGGGCGAGGCCGCTCTCGATCTGCGCGCGCGCGAGCGTGAGGCCGTAGCAGAAGCCACCGCACGCCGCGGCGACGTCGAAGGCCGCGCAGTCCGTGCGCGCCCCGAGCTGGTGATGGATGAGCGAGGCCGTCGAAGGCAGCGGTCGGTCGGGCGTCACGGTCGCGACGACGATCATGTCGAGGTCACGTCCGGTGAGGCCCGAAGCCTCGAGCGCGCGCTGCGAGGCACGACGCGCCATGTCGCTGGTCTTGTCGCCCTTGGCGGCGATGCGACGCGCGCCGATGCCGGTGCGCGAGCGGATCCACTCGTCGCTGGTGTCGAGCGTGCGTGCGAGATCGAAGTTCGTCCGGATCTCTTCGGGAAGATCGCTGCCCGTTCCGATGATGCGCGCGCCACGCGAGGCCCCGGCTTCGTGACGCAGTGCGCTCGTCGGGTCTTGCGGGTGCTGGGTGGACGTCAATCGATCTCCTGCGGCGGCGCAGAGAGCGACGCGCGCGGACACTAGAACGAGATCACCCCCGGAGCGAGCGACGATCACGCGATTTCCCGCGTTGTCGACGCAATGATTGGTCGCGCATCCGTCGCGACCGCCAGCATCGAAGTGGATGCATCGCGATCTCCGACGTTTCTTGCTATGGCTGCTCGGCCGTTCGGCGCGCTGCGCGCCCCCAAGCCGAGGATACGAGGAGACGCCCATGAGCGAGAACGTCGAGAAGATCCTGTCGAACTACGCGGGCGAGACGCCGGGCGTCATCGGCAACCTGCGCCGCATGCTCAACCACGGAACCCTCGCGGGCACCGGCAAGATGGTGATCCTGCCGGTCGATCAGGGCTTCGAGCACGGCCCCGGACGCACGTTCGAGCCGAACCCCGCTGGCTACGATCCGCACTACCACGCGAACCTCGCCGTGAAGTCGGGCTGCAACGCGTACGCGGCGCCGATCGGGTTCATCGAGGCCGTCGCATACAAGCACGCGGGCTCGCTGCCGCTGATCCTCAAGGTCAACAACTCCGATCTCCTCGGCAACCCCGCAGCGCCGCAGTCCGCGCTGACCTCGAGCGTGAAGGACGCCGTGCGCCTCGGCTGCAGCGCGATCGGCTTCACCATCTACCCGGGCTCACCGGCGAGGAACGAGACTTACGAGCAGATCCGCGATCTCATCCGCGAGGCGCGCGAGGCCGGCATCCCGACGGTGCTCTGGAGCTACGCGCGCGGCGGCATGAGCAAGCAGGGAGAGACGGCGCTCGACGTGATCGCGTACGCCGCGCACATCGCCTGTCAGCTCGGCGCGCACGTGGTGAAGGTGAAGCCGCCCACCGCGTTCATCGAGCGCGACGACACCAAGAAGTTCTACGAGAAGATCCCGCACGAGACGCTCTCGGACCGCATCGCGCACGTGGTGAAGTCGTGCTTCGACGGTCGCCGCATCGTCATCTTCTCGGGCGGCGAGGCCAAGGGCACGGCCGAGGTCCTCGAGGAGATCAAGGGCATCGCCGCGGGCGGCGGCTTCGGCTCGATCATGGGACGCAACGCGTTCCAGCGTCCGGAGGCCGACGCGCTCAAGCTGCTCGCCGACACGATGGCGATCTACAAGGGTTGATCGGTCCACCACCCCGCCTCCGAACGAGGTGCCGTCGAGAGACGCGCACCTCGTTTCGCGTTTCGGGCTCGGGTTTCGCGAGGCTATGCTGCGGCCCCTCGCGGAGGACCCGATGATCGATCAGCTGCTCAGCCTGCCTTGGTACTTCTGGTGTGTCGGCCTCACCGCCGGTGGCATCACGATCGCGGTGATGATCGGGTGGGGCATCCTGCAGTCGCGCCTCGAGAAGGAAGAGGAGAAGGTCACCGCCGCGGGCCAGGGCCTCGGTCCGGTGCAGCACCCCGAGCCGCTGCACACGTGGATCAAGATGGCGTGCGCGCCGCTCGACGACGGCCAGAGCTGGGCGGAGATGACCCAGCAGCAAGCGCAGAACATGCTGCGCAACGACTGGTCGATCATGGGCGGGCCGCTGCTCGAGAATTGCCTCATGCAGCTCGGCAGCTCGCCCCCGACCGCATGGAACGAAGTGCGCTTGCTGCGCGTGGCGCTCGCGGGATGGCGCGCGGGCTACATCGACATCGGCAAGATGTGGGCGGGCGTTCGACCGATCGCGCAGCGCTTGCAGTCGCGTCACGCGAGCTTCGAGTCGGTGTGGCTCGAGTACCTCGCGGGCTACCGCGAGTGGGCGCGCCTGCCGCCCGATGGCTCGCTCGACGACGTGAAGACGCAGGAGCGTCGCTCGAAGATCGAGCAGTGGAAGATGCGGCCCCCTCTCGTCGACTTCCGCGCGGGGCTCTGACGAGATCTGAACGAAACCCGAAGCGATCGCGTGCTCTGCGCGGAAAACACGCCATGAATAGGGCCTCGGAGATCGCTGTCTCAGCTCGTGCGTTCTCTCGGTGAGACGAACCCTCGGAGGCCCCGTGACCCGCTCGAACAAGCTCGCTCGTGACCTCGTGCTCGGTCTTCTCGCGCTCGGCGCGCCCGCCTGGATCGCGACGGACGTGATCACACCGAGCGTCGTCGTCGCGCAGGACACGCCTCCGCCCGCGGCGATCACACCCGAGCTCGTCGCCGCGCGCGTGCAGGCCTTCTACGACCAGACCCGCACGATGGAGGCGCGCTTCCAGCAGCACTTCTGGATCCGCGCGCACGGCACGACGCGCAGCTCGCGCGGCACGGTCGTCATCCAGCGTCCCGGCCGCATCCGCTTCGACTACTCGCAGCCGCGTGGTCAGGTGATCGCGTCGACCCCCGCGGGCTACACGTACTACGAGCCCGGCGACGACGGCGCGCCCGGTCAGTACGCGCGCGGCTCGGTGGAGGGCGCGTCCTCGGCGCTCGGCTTCCTCACGGGCACCACGAACATGGCGCGCGACTACCGCTTCGCGCTGCGAGCGGTGGGTCCCGGCGCGCCCGAGCACACCGACGCGCTCGAGCTCCGACCGCGCCGCGCGGACCCGCACTACCGCCGCATCGTGCTCTACGTGAGCAACGAGGCGAGCTCGCTCGGCGTGGTGCGTCGCGTCTCGATCGAAGATCCGGACGGCAACTGGAACCGCTTCGACTTCTCGGATCCGCAGTTCAACCGCGAGGTGAGCGCGTCGACGTTCGAGTACCAGCCGCCGAGCGGTGCGAGAGAGATGACGATGCCCGCCGCGGGTGGCGCGCCGGCGGCCCCTGCGCGTGGCGCGACGGGCGCTCCTGCCGGGGCGAGCACGGCCGCACCGGGCACGGGCACCGGCGCGTCTGGGCTCCCTGCCCCAGGTCGCTGACGCGCTGCGTCCGAGTCGGCGAACGAGGGCCTGCCGCCTCGCGGGAACGCTGGTATCGTGGGCGCCTCTCGTCCTGGAGGCGTGCCATGAAGGTCGTTCCGAAGACGGGTCGCGCGCGCGCGGCCGTCTCGAGCGTCGTGATCGTCACCGCGTGCACCACGAGCCTCGTGGGCTGTGGAGACGCGGGCCCAGCGTTCGTGATCGAGCCCACAGAGAGCGTGCTCGGTCAGCCCACCTCGCGCGTCGCGCCAGCGATCCGAACCTCGGATCTCACGGTGCCCGCGGCCGACCCGCAGCTGCCCGGCTTCGACGGCTGGCCGCTCGTCTTCGAGGCGCAGATCACCGATCCAGCGCAGCGATGTCGGGCCCAGATCACGCGAAGCACGGCAGCTGTGGCGACGCTCGTCGGCACGATCGAGGGCACGACGTGCACGGTGCTCTGGGATGGCCGAGGCGCAGGCGGCACGCGCGTGATGCCGGGCACGCTCGAGGTCGAGGGACAGATCCTCGACGTCGCGGGCACCGTGCTCGCGCGTGCGCCCGATCGGGTGGAGGTCGTGCGCGTGGGCATCGATCGCATCGACCTCTCCGGTGAGACGGGCGCGCGACAGCCACTGCTCTACCGCGCGATGAACGGGCGACGTGACGGCTGGTTCGAGATGCCCGTCGACTTCACGCCCTTCGCGATGGGCCCCGACGACGGCGAGACCGCGAGCTCGGCGCTCGAGCTGCCGGGCGGCGCCACGCGCACGATCCCTGGCCCGTGGGCCGATCTCACCTCGCCGCCGCTCGAGGGCGCCGTCGCCGAGGACGACGTCTACAACCTCCCCACGGCGTGGATCGCAGGCTCGCGCATCGACTACGACGTGCACCTCACCTCGGACCTCGCGGGCATGGAGGCCGGTGGCTCGCCGACCACGATGGAGGTGCGCATCGCGCCGCCCAGCGGTCTCACGATCACCGGCGACGCGACGTTCCGCGACGACGCGACCGTGCGCATGAGCGGCACGCCGGTCACCGCCGTCGATCGCTACGACGTCGCGCACGCGTTCACGTTCGAGGCGCGTCGTCCCGGTGGAGAGTGGCAGCCGATGCCGGGCGCGTTCTCGATCACGCTGCGCATGTACGGCCTCGTCGCCGCGCCGGTCTTCGCACGCACGAGCATTCCGCACCGCGCGTGGGTCGACGTCGTCGATCGCATCACGGGCTGGGTCGATGGTGCGAGCAGCGATCAAGACGGTGTGGGCGCGGCGATCGTCGACGGCGTCTACAACCACAGTGACCTCCGCTACGACACGCGCGCAGGCGCCTCGCACTACAGCGACTACCTGTCGGGCTGGGGCGGAGGCAGCTTCGAGATGCAGGCCTTCGAGGAGCGTCGCTACGGCCCCGTGATCAACTGCTCGGACGCCGCGTCGATCGTGAGCGCCTACGCGAACATGATCGGCCTCGACTTCCGCTACCGCATCCTCACCCACCGCACCGACTCGGGCTTCCTGCTCAATTACCTCCAGGGCATCGGCTCGGATGCGTTCCGCTTCTCTCCGTTCGACAGCGGCCGCAACTCCTTCCGCTACCACGCGATCGTGAACTCCCGAGACGCGCGCACGTGGGACGCGACGCTCGCCGTCGACGGCGACGGAACGCCCAGCAGCTCGCCGTTCACGCAGCTCCTCGTGGAAGGGCTCGATCCCATGGCCTACCTCACGGCGCTCTCGCCCGAGGCCGCCGAGATCGCCACGCAGATGGACGACAACGTGAGGATCCAGTGATGCGCACCCTCCTCCAGCTCCTCGGTGTCCCGCTCGTCGTGGTGCTCGCGCTGACCGCGTGCGCAGCTTCTGCCCAACCACGTCCACGTGCGGCCGCGCGTGGTCTCGCACTCGAGCGCGTGACCGCCGAGACCGGGCTCACGCTCGACGAGCTCGTGGTGCCTTCGGATCCGCGCGGCGCCGTACGCCTCGAGCTGCGCGACGCGCAGTCGCTCGCTGCGTTGCTCGACGTGCGCGTGCTCGCAGACGCGGCCGAGGCCCGCGCGCGCCTCGTGTCGATCGAGCCCTCGCTCTCGAGCCGCGGGGTGCTCTCGCTCTCGGGCGTGGGCGATGCGGCCTACGTCGACGAGGCCGGCACCGTGCTCGCGCTGGTGCGGGGCAACGTGCTCGTCGTCGTGCGCGCGGTGACGCGCGAGTCGCCGATCGAGGTGCGCGCGATCGCGGCGGCCGTCGTGCGGGCCTGTGATGCGTCGCCACTGGTCGGAGCCGAGGGCACCGAGCGCGCGCTGCGCGAGGATCTGGTGCCCGCCCTCCAGCCTGGTGCCAACGTCACCCTCGCGCTGCCGAGCGGCTTCGTCGCGATGCGTGTCGAGGTCGAGGGCGAGGGCCTCGCGCGCCGCATCGACGACACGCACTGGCAGATCGAGCGGGTCGCGCGGCGTGAGGATGTGCGTGTGATCGCCGTCGACGCGTTGCTCCGCGTCGCTCGCTGAGGCACACCCCCGTCCGATGGCGAAGACCGATCCCAGAGCGCGCGTCACGCTGCTCGAGGGCGAGCTCTCCCGACTGCAGAAGGAGCTCGCGATCCTCGACAGGCAGTGGGCGCGCAAGCATCTCCTGGCTGCGTTCGGGCTCGTTGCTTTGCCGGCGCTCTACTTCGGCACGCTGTACGCCGTGATCGTGCTCCTCTGCACCCCCGCGCTCGTCGCGACGCAGGCCTACCTGATCGGCGTTCGTCGCTCCGAGTGCCGGGAGCTCATCGAGGAGGCCAGGCGAGAGATCGCGCACCTCCGCACCGTCTTGGCCGCGGCGCCGCAGGCCGCGTGAGGAGCGCATGACCCACGAGCTCACGATCGAAGGCATGAGCTGCGGGCACTGCGTGAGCGCCGTGCGCGAGGCGCTCTCCAAGGTCCCCGGCGTGACGAAGGCCGACGTGTCGCTCGACGCGACGAAGGTCGGGCACGCGCGCATCGAAGGCGACGTCAGCCGCGAGGCCCTCGTGCACGCCGTCGAGGCCGAGGACTACCGCGTCACCTCGTGAGAGGGCCAGGAGTCACTTCTTCGTCTCGTTCGCGCTCGTGTAGTCGTAGAAGCCGCGCCCAGACTTCCGACCGAGGCGGCCCGCACGCACCATCTGACGAAGGAGCGACGGCGGGCGGAACTGCTCGCCCAGCTCTTTGTGCAGGTGATCGAGGATCATCAGGCGCACGTCGAGGCCCACGAGATCGGTGAGCTTCAGCGGGCCCATCGGGTGCCGGTAGCCGAGCTCCATCGCGGCATCGATGTCCTCCGCGGACGCGACGCCCGACTCCAGCATGCGGATCGCCTCGCAGCCGAGGATCACGCCGAGGCGGCTCGTGGCGAAGCCGGGCGCGTCCTTCACGACGATCGGCTTCTTCGCGATCTGCGTCGCGAAGCTGCGCGCGCGATCGATGACCTCGTCGCTCGTCTGCATCGCGCGCACGATCTCGAGCAGCTCCATCACGGGCACGGGGTTGAAGAAGTGGAGGCCCACCACGCGCGAAGGATCCTTGGCCACGCCCGCGATCTCGGTGACCGACAGCGAGCTCGTGTTGGTGGCCACGATCGCGTGCGCCGGCGCCGCCTCGGAGACCTTCTTCACGAGGTCGAGCTTGAGCTCCATGCGCTCGGGCACTGCCTCGACGATCAGATCCGCGCTCGCGCTCGCGGCGATCGGATCGGTCGAGAGCGTGATCGCTGCGAGCGTCGCCTGCGCCTGCTCCGCGGTGACGCGCCCCTTCTCCTGCATCTTCGCGAGGCTCTTCTCGATCGACGCCTTGCCCTTGCCGACGACGGCGTCGGACACGTCCGTGAGCGTCACGCGCAGGCCCGCGTGCGCGCAGACCTGCGCGATCCCGTGCCCCATGGTTCCCGATCCGACGACGACGACGCTCGCGATGTTGCTCATGGGCCGCGTTGTTATCACGCGGCTCGAACCGCTCGCGAGGCTTCACGTGTCAGTCCGCACGACGTGCCCGCGACCTCGCGGACGGAGGGCGGCGATGCCGTACAATCCCGATGCGATGGCCCGAGCGACAGTCCGAGCGACGCTGCGCACACCGAGACCACTGCCCGCGATCGACGAACGTCTCGTTGCGCCTGGCTCGCGCGCAGAGATCCTCGAAGGACGACTCGTGATGTCGCCGCCCGGCGCCGACCCGCCGCACGCGATGCGGCACCTGACGCTCGCGTACCTACTCGGTGCGCACGTCGCGCCTGGCTACGCCGCGGCGATCGACATGCTCACGCGCACCGACGAGACGAGCGACTTCGCCCCCGACGCGAGCGTGTTTCCCGCGGGAATCGACCCCGAGACGGGAGGCCGACGGCTCGACGTCCTCGCGTTCGAGATCGTCTCCAAGCAGCGTCTGTCGCTGACGAAACGAAAGGCGCGGAAGCTGGTCGCGCGCGGCGTCGAGCGAGTGTTCGCGCTCGTGCTCACGAAGAACCGCGCGCTCGAGTGGGATCGACGGACCGACGCGTTTCGGCCCATCCATCTCGACGAAGAGATCGTCCACCCGAGCCTCGCCGCCCCGTTGCCCGTCGGCGCGATGCTCGACACGGCGCGCGTCGACGAGGCCGTGCTCGCGGCGCTCGAGGCACGACGACCCGACCTCGTCGCCCGTATCGAAGCCCGAGGTGAGGCTCGAGGTGAAGTCCGAGGTGAGCTCCGAGGTGAGGCGCGGGCAGAGGCACGCGCCGTTCGGAGGGTCTGTCGGGTGCTCGACATCCCGATCGACGACGCGCGAAGCGCGTGGATCGACGCAGCGAGCCTCGAGGAGCTGCGCGCGATCAGCACCGAGCTCGAGCGCGCGCGACGCTGGCCCACCTCGAGCGCGAAGAAGCCGCGCGATCCCAAGCGTCGTCGCTGATCTCGGGGCCGTCGGGGGCGCTCGCTGGCATGTTCGTGCGTCCGCGACGCGGCGAGGGCGTGTTATCAAGCTCGGGTGAGCCTCTCGCCACGCGCGACGATCGTCGGAATCCCTTACTCGCCTTGGAGCCTCCAGGCGCGCTGGGTGTTCCACCTCCATCGGCTGCCGTACCGCTTCGAGGCGTACACCCCGATGATCGGCGAGCCCGTGCTGCGTGCGCGTCTGTCGCGCCTGGAGGGGCGCCTCGTGCGCGAGAAGCTCAGCGTGCCCGTGCTGCTCGACGAGCGGCGCGTGGTGCACGACTCGCGCGCGATCGCCGAGCTCGCGGACGAAGAAGGCGTCGCGCTCCGCAAGACGGACTCGCTGTTTCCGCGTGAGCACTTCGAGGCCCTCGATCGCTGGCTCGATCGCCTCGAGCTCGCGAAGAAGGCGGGTCGCCTGCTCGCGACCGAGCGCATGGCGGAGGACGACGCGGCGATCCTCGGCTCGATGCCGCCGAGCTGGCCCGGCGTGGTGAAGCGCGCGTCGCTGCCCGTGGGTCGTCGCGCGTGCCGCTACATCCTCGACAAGTACGGGGGCAAGAGCTTCGCGGGCCCCGACGGTCGCCCGGGTGACTACGACCGCGCGGGCCTCACGAACCTCCTCCGCGACGTGCTCGTGTCCGCCTCGGACACGCTCGCGCGTCACCCGTATCTCGTGGGCGATCGGCTCACGTTCGCGGATCTCTCGCTCGCGGCGACGCTGCAGTTCGTCTCGCCGAGCCAAGCGCTCGTCAAGGCCGACGCCGCGTTCCTCCGCGCATGGAGCGAGCCCTCGCTCGCGAAGGAGCTCGCGACGCTGATCGCAGCGCGCGATCGCATCCTCGAGGCGCACCCGTACAAGCTGGCGCGATGAGCGCGGCTCGACGGTCGGCCTCGCGCACGATCGTGGTCGGCCTCGACTGCGCGCCGCCGTCTCTCCTCTTCGATCGCTTCGCGTCCGCGATGCCGACGCTGCGACGCCTGCGCAGCAAGGGCAGCTGGGGCGTGCTGCGCTCGGTCGTGCCGCCGATCACCGTGCCCGCCTGGGCGTGCGCGACGACGGGCAGAGACGCTGGCGAGCTGGGCCTGTATGGCTTCCGCAACCGCGTGCCCGGCACCTACGGCATGCGCACCGCCACCAGCGACGACGTGCGCTTCCCCCACGTGTGGGATCGCGTGATCGATCGCGGTCAGCGCGCGGCGGCGCTGTTCGTGCCGCCTTCGTACCCGAGTCGTACCGACGCCTCCGATCGGCTGGTCCAGGTGTCGTGCATGCTCGCGCCGGGGGCAGACGTCCCGCACACACACCCTGCGTCGCTCGGTGACGAGATCGCATCGCGCTTCGGTCCCTACGTGCCGGATCTCGATCGCACGCTCGAGGGCGCCGCCGCGATGGACGGCCTCTTCGCGATGGCGCGTCAGCACTTCGACATCGCCGAGCACGTGCTCGGCTCGCACGACCCGACGCTCTTGTTCATGGTCGAGATCGGCACGGACCGTCTCAACCACCTGTTCTGGCCGCTGCTCGATCCGAACGATCCGCGTCACGTGCGCGATCACCCGCTCGCGCGGCGCGCACGCGACTACTACGCGCTGCTCGATCTGCGCATCGAGCGCCTGATCGAGCGCGCGGGCAGGGACACGAACGTGATCGTGATGAGCGATCACGGCGCGCGACCGCTGCTCGGCGGCGTGCGCGTCAACGAGCACCTGCGACGCGAGGGCCTGCTCGTGTTGAAGCGCGAGCCGGAGGAGGAAGAGCCGCTCGTGCCCGAGCTCGTCGACTGGTCGCGCACCACGGCGTGGAGCGACGGCGGCTACTACGCGCGCGTCTTCCTCAACGTGCGCGATCGCGAACCCGAGGGGATCGTCGAGACGCACGAGATCGCGCCTCTGCTCGCGCGCATCGAGGCGAGCCTCACGCAGATCGAGGATCCGAGCGGTCGCGGCCACCGTCTCGTTCGGCCGAAGGACGCATGGCGCGAAGTGAACGGAGCAGCGCCCGATCTGCTCGTGTTCTTCGGCGATCTCTCGCTCCGCTCGCTGGGCAAGGTCGGCGGTGGCGATTCGATCGTCGTCCCGCCCGAGGCCGTCGAGCGCGATCGAGGACGCGGCGGCTGCAACCACGACTGGGACGGCAGTTACGTCGCCTGCGGCCCCGACTGGCCGCGTGAAGGCGAGAAGCAGCGCGAGCTCGCGACGCTGTTCTCCGGCCTCTGATCAGTCGCGGGAGATGCGTGCGGCGATCAGCGCGCGCTCGGCCTCGTTCTTGGTGAGGGACAGCGCGCGTCGATCGTCGGCGTCTGCTTCGTCGACGCGACCCATGCGCCGAAGCAGCTCCGCGCGCGAGGACCACAAGAGGTGCTGGTGCGCGAGCGAGCCCTCCTTCACGAGCGCGTCGATGATCGTGAGGCCAGCCTCGGGCCCGTCGCACATGGCGACGGCGACCGCGCGGTTCAAGCGCACCATCGGCGCGGGGTCGTAGCGCTCGAGCACACCGTAGAGCTGCGCGATCTGCGCGAAGTCCGTCTCCTCCCAGCGCGGCGCGCGATCGTGCAGGGCCTGGATCGCGGCCTCGATCGCGAACGTGCTCGGCGGGCCGAGCAGCAAGGCCTCACGCAGGAGCGCATCTCCGCGGGCGATCGACGCGTGATCCCAGAGCGTTCGATCCTGCGCAGCGAGGAGGATCATGCGATCGCCGTCCCCTCGTGCAGGCGCGCGCGCGTGGACGAGCAACATCAGCGCGAGCAGCGCGCGCGGCACCGGGTGCCCCTTCAGCAGCGCCACGAAGAGCTCGGCGAGACGGATCGCCTCGAGGCACAGGTCGACGCGCAGGAGGTCGCCTCTCGTCGCGAGGTAGCCCTCGTTGAACACGAGGTAGAGCACCGTCGCGACGCCCTCGATGCGCGCGGGCAGCTCGCTGCGCTCGGGGACCTCGTACGGGATCTTCGCGTCGCGGATCTTGTTCTTCGCGCGCACGAGGCGCTGCGCCATCGTCGCCTCGCTCACGAGGAACGCGCGCGCGACCTCTTCGGTCGTGAGGCCCGCGAGCATGCGCAGCGCGAGCGCGACCTTCGCGTCGTCGGCGAGCGCGGGGTGACAGCACGTGAAGAGGAGGCGCAGCTGATCGTCGCCGAACGTCGTGTCGGCCTCGCGATCCTCGACCGACGACGTGATGATCTCGAGCTCGTGACGGTGACGCGCACGGATCGCCACGTGACGCGCGCGATCCATCGCCTTGTGCGACGCCGTGCGCTGCAGCCACGCGCCTGGCTGCTGGGGCACGCCGCGCTCGCGCCACTGGACGAGCGCGGCCTCGATCGCCTGATCGACCGACTCCTCCGCGATGTCGAGGCCGTAACGACGCGCGAGCGAGGCGAGGATCGCCACGCGCTCGCTGCGCACGAGCGACGAGAGCACGTCCTCCACCGAGCGGGTGCCCTCGTCGCCTCGCTCGCTCACTCGAACGCGCTCGTGTCCATGATCGGACGGATCTCGATCGTGCCGGACTCGGCCGCCGGGATCTGCTTGGCGAACTGCACTGCGTGATCGAGATCGCGCGCCCAGATCCGGTAGTAGCCGCCGAGCTGCTCCTTCGTCTCCGCGAACGGGCCATCCGAGACGACGCGCTTTCCGTCTCGCAAGCGCGCGGTCTTGGCCTCGCGCGTGGAGCTCAGCGCCGAGCCGTCGATGAACACGCCGGCCTTGCGCATCTCCGCCGACACCGCGAAGTAGCGGCCGAAGATCGCGTTGCGCTCGGCCTCGGGCATGCTCGCCCAGCGCGACTCGTCCTCGTAGATGAGGAGCAGGTACTCCTTCGTCGCGTCCTCGGGCTTCTTGGCCGTCGGCGGGTACGGCGGCGCGCCTCCGAACGTCGGCGTGGGTCGCACCTCGATGGAGCCGTACGCGGCGTCGGGGATCTTCGACGCCATGGTCAGCGCCTCGTCGATGTCGTCGGTGCTGAAGCCGTAGTAGCCGCCGAGCTGCTCCTTGGTCTCCGCGAACGGGCCGTCGGTGAGCGTGGTCTTGCCGTTGCGCACGCGCAGGCAGGTCGCGGTCGCGCACGGCATGAGCGCGGCGCCCGAGCTGCCGCGGCCCGTGGCCAAGAGCTCCTTCGTGAACGCGCCGTGGCCCGCGAAGAGCTCGCCCTGCTCGGCCTCCGTCATGTTGTCGAAGTGGGACTCGGAGGCGTGGATGAGAAGCACGTAGTCCATGGATCGTTTTCCTCGTGTCTGGGTTCGGGCAGCGACGCTCGCTGCTCGTGCCCGTCCATCGATCGAGCGACCCGAGGATCGACAAGGGCCCCGATCTTTTTCGTCGAAAGTGAGAAAGCCCCGTTTTCGTTCGGTGTTTTCGACCGACTCAGGGGCCCTCGAGGGGCTCGACCGCGATCACGGCGGCGATCTCGTCGATCATGTGCACGCGGTAGTGCGCCCCCGAGACGATCACGGCGAAGGCGCGCGGGGTGAGCTGGAAGGTCTTGCCGGCGACGCGGAGATCGAAGACCTCGGACTGCTTGTACGCGATGCTGCGCGTCTCGACGGCGCCCTCGTAGACCTTCACCGTCAGCTTTCCGCGCGCCTTCGAGGCGATCCAAGCGGTGTAGCCGGCCCACACGATCCCCGCGGTGGGCAGCACGAACGTACCGAACGCGATGCCGATCACGCCCGCGACGTCACTGCCGTCTTCCACCCGAAAGACGCGGCCGTCGACGACGAGAAACCCGCCGATCCCGTACATCACGACGGCCAGCACGAGCGCGATCACGAACATGGAGGTCGCGTCCTCGTCGACGGCACGGCGAACGAGCTGCCGCTGTCGATCGGTGAGCTCACCACGTCGGTTCACGGCGAGGTCCGCCTCGGTCGCGTCGAACGCAGCGAGCAGCTCCGCACGGTGGTCCACGGCGGCGAGCGTGCCCGACGCGTCGAGTTGCCGTCGAGGTGTCCCGTCGTAGAAACGGCCGCCCATGCTCCCGATCGACAAGCTCGAGTCGCTGGTCTCGCGGTTCCGCGAGCTCGAGGAGCTCCTCTGCGAGGCCGAGGTGATCGCGGACACCAAGCGCTACACGGCGCTGCGACGCGAGCACGCGGAGCTCGGCCTGCTCACCGCGGCCTACGGTCGCTTCAAGGTCGTCGAGACGCAGATCGCCGACGATCGTGCGGCGCTCGCCGATCCCGACCTGCGGGAGATGGCCGAGGAAGAGCTGCCGGTGCTCGAGGTCGAGCGAGGCGAGCTCGAGAAGCGCATCGAGGTACTGCTCCTGCCCTCGGATCCGAACGACGCGCGCAACACGATCGTCGAGATCCGCAGCGGGACGGGCGGCGAAGAGGCAGCGCTGTTCGCGGCCGATCTGTTCCGCATGTACTCGCGCTTCGCCGAGCGCGCGGGATGGAAGGTGGAGATCCTCTCCACGAGCGAGGCGAGCGGCGGCGGCCTCAAGGAGCTCGTCTGCGCGGTGACGGGCGATCGCGTCTACTCGCGCATGCGCTTCGAGGGCGGCGTGCACCGCGTGCAGCGCGTGCCTGCGACGGAGAGCCAAGGCCGCATCCACACCTCGACCGCAACGGTGGCCGTGCTGCCCGAGGCAGACGAGGTCGACGTCGAGATCGACGAGAAGGATCTCGAGATCTCGATCGCCGCGTCGGGCGGTCCCGGCGGTCAGGGCGTCAACACCACGAACAGCGCGGTGCAGCTGCTCCATCGCCCGAGCGGCTTGATCGTGAAGTGCCAGGACGAGCGCTCGCAGATCAAGAACAAGGCGAAGGCGATGAAGGTGCTGCGCGCGCGCCTGCTCGAGCGCGAGCAGGACGCAGCGCACGCGGCGGAGGCCGCCGAGCGCAAGAGCATGGTCGGCTCGGGCGACAGGTCGGAGAAGATCCGCACCTACAACTACCCGCAGAACCGCGTCACCGATCACCGCATCGGCCTCACGCTCCACAAGCTCGATCAGGTGGTGAACGGCGATCTCGAGGAGCTCTTCACCGCCCTGCGATCGCACCACACCGCGACGCTCATGGAGCAGCAGGGCAGGACGATCGTGTGATCGAGCTCGCGGTCAGGGTGTCGGCGCGGGCGCGGGCGGGAAGATGCGCGCGACGTCGAGCTCGATCGCCTCGAACGACGGGATGCGAACGACGTCACCGTCGCTGAAGCGGCCCGCTTCCATCCATCGATCGCCCTCGCGCACGAGCGCCTCGAGCACGCGCGTCTCGGGATCGACGAGCCAGAGGTGGGGCACGCGCGACTCGAGGTAGAGCTTGGCCTTGGTCACGCGATCATGACGCGCGTTGCTCGGCGAGGTGATCTCGCAGACCCAGTCGGGCACCACGTCGATCGGACGCATGTCCCAGGGATCGACGAGGCGTTCGCGCTTCCAGCCTGCGAGATCGGGACGGACGATGTCGTGCCGCGAGAGGCGCACGTCGACCTCGAGGAGGATCCACCAGCCGCCGGGTCCACCGACCCCGTGATCGTCATCGAACGGACGTCCGAGGAAGCTGCCGAGCGCACGCTGCACCTTCGAGTGACGAGGCAGCGGGGCAGGCGAGACCACCAACGATCCGCGTACGACCTCGGCCCGCACGTCCTCGTCGAGGGCGAGGAGGTCGTCGTACGTCGCGAGTCGCAGCGCCGCGGTCACGGCGTCGAAGGTAGCATGCAGCCCTCGGGGCCCGAGCGACGCGGACCTGGCTCCGTTGGCTGCCCGATGGGATTGGGTGACACCTTCATCAGCAACCTTACCGTCTGGCCTCGTTCACCTCACTGACGCTACGGAACGTCACCTCACCTCCCGAGGCCCCACACATGACCGAGCTCGCGACGCCCCTGCCTCTCCTGCCCCTCCGCCACGGGGTCGTACTCCCGTCGCGCATGACCACGATCCCCGTCGGACGTCCGCGGAGCCGCGCGCTCGCGAACGCCTTGAACGCAGGCGATCTGGTGATCCTCGCCGTGCAGCGTGATCCGGCCATCGAGGATCCGTCGCTCGTCGATCTCCACTCGATCGCGACCCTGGCGCGCGTCCACGAGCGCACCGATCGTGGTGCGCGCGGCGTCGTGCTCGTCGTCGACGCGGTCTCGCGCGTCGAGCTGCGCGCGCTGACGTCGTCGGTGCCGTACTGGATGGCGCGCGCCGAAGAGATCGTGGAGCCCGCGGCCACGGCCGAGGCGCTCGAGCTGATGAACAGCTTGAAGACGCGCCTGCGCGAGCTCATCCCGAACGACACGTCGCTCACGGAGATGCTCGCGACGACCAAGGAGCCCGGTGTGCTCGCCGATCGCGTGCCCGCGTGGCTCGACGTCGAGGACGCTCGCAAGGTCGAGGTGCTCCTGACGGTCGATCCGGCCGCGCGCATTCGTCTCGTGATCGAGCTCCTCGCCGAGGCCCGCGCGAAGAACGAGCTGCGACAGAAGATCGACTCCGAGGTCCGGAAGGAGCTGGGCAAGAACCACAAGGAGGCGATGCTTCGTCAGCAGATGCGCGCCATCCAGAAGGAGCTCGGCGACGAAGACGGCGGCAAGGACAAGCTGCGCGAGAAGCTCGACGCGGCACAGCTCACCGACGAGGTGCGCGAGGTCGTCGACCGCGAGCTGCGACGTCTCGAGCAGGTCGGCCCGAACCAGGCCGAGGCGAACGTCATCCGCACCTACCTCGAGTGGATCGCGGATCTCCCGTGGACCAAGCGCGCGCCGGCGCAGAACGATCTCGACGCCGTCGAGGCGAAGCTCGAGTCCGATCACTTCGGCCTCGCGGACGTGAAGCGCCGCATCCTCGAGCACATGGCGGTCCTCTCGCTCGGCGGTGAAGGAAAGGGCACGATCCTCGCGCTCGTCGGTCCTCCCGGCGTGGGCAAGACCTCGCTCGCACAGTCGGTCGCCGACGCGACGGGACGTCCGCTCGTGCGCGTGTCGCTCGGTGGCGTGCGCGACGAGGCGGAGGTCCGCGGACACCGCCGCACCTACATCGGCGCGCTGCCTGGTCGTGTCGTGCACGCGATGCGCAAGGCCAAGGTGAAGAACCCGGTCGTGGTGCTCGACGAGATCGACAAGCTCGGCAAGGGCTGGCAGGGCGATCCCGAAGCGGCGCTGCTCGAGGTGCTCGATCCCGAGCAGAACAAGCAGTTCACCGATCACTACCTCGAGCTGCCCTTCGATCTCTCGGAGGTGCTCTTCATCGCGACGGCGAACGATCTCTCCACGCTGAGCGCGCCGCTCCGTGATCGTCTCGAGATCATCGAGGTGAGCGGCTACACGACCGACGAGAAGGTCGCGATCGCCGAGCGACACCTCGTCGAGCAGCAGATGAAGAAAGTCGGTCTTCCGCTGGGCTCGGTCACGCTGACGCGCGAGATGCTCGAGCTCGTCGTGCGCGAGTACACGCGTGAGGCCGGTGTTCGCCAGCTCGGCCGCGAGGTCGGCAAGGTGCTGCGCTCGCTCGCGCTCCAGGTCGCGCGCAAGAAGGGCGAGGCCGCCTCGGTCACCGTCGACGAAGCGACGATCCGCAAGGTGCTCGGCAAGCCCCGCTTCTTCGCGGGGATGGCCGAGCAGGACAACGCCCCCGGCATCGCGGCGGGCCTCGCATGGACGCCGGTCGGTGGAGACATCCTCTTCATCGAGACGACGAAGATGCCGGGCAAGGGCCGCATCGAGATCACGGGCCAGCTCGGCGACGTGATGAAGGAGTCGGTCCGCGCGGCGCTCGCCTATCTCCGCTCGCACGCCGACGAGCTCGGGGTGGACCCCGAGTTCCTCGAGAAGCACGACCTCCACGTGCACGTCCCCGCGGGCGGCATCCCGAAGGACGGCCCCTCCGCAGGCATCACGATGTTCACCGCGCTCACGTCGCTCGTCACCGGACGACGCGTGCGCAGCGACGTGGCGATGACGGGCGAGGTCACGCTCCGCGGCCGCGTGCTCCCGATCGGCGGCCTCAAGAGCAAGCTGCTCGCGGCACACCGCGCTGGCTTCAAGCGCGTGATCATCCCGAAGCTCAACGAGCGTGATCTGCCGGAGATCCCGGAGAGCGTGCGCGGCGAGCTCGAGATCATCGCGGCAGAAGACGTGCGCGAGGTGATCGCAGCGGCCCTCGAGGCCGACGTGCTCGGCCCGACGGGCACCACGGGATCGGGCGGCAAGACCGGCAGCGGCACGGGCGCCCCCGTGTCGGCCAAGCAGGTCTGATCGCTCGACTCACGTCCCCCACACGAACACGACACGACGAACACGGGCTGCGCGCTCCTCGCCCCACCGAGTGAGCCGCAGCCCGTTCGCTTCGGTGCTGTACGATTTCGCATGGCCAGCCCGACGAGAGAGGAAGCGGAGACACTCTTCACCGAGGTGTCGGCGGCATGGGACGCCAACGATGCGGTCTTGGTGAGTGAACACCTCGTCTTTCCGATGAGTGAGCTTGCCGAATTCTCCGTGCACTTCGGGCGTCCGGTGTCTCTCGAAGCGGTGTTTCCGATCGATGAGCGGAGGGCATTGCTCGTCACTCGTAGCTCGCACGGGGGACTCGTCGCATACGAGCTGGTCCGCGGCCGAGACAGCCGCCTCCGCATCGACTTGGGCGCGATGATCGGCGACTGGAGAGACACCTCCGCGTCGATCGAATCCTTCGCCGCACAAGCCGCTCGCATGGTCGAGCCGCCGCGCGAGAAGCGGCCCCGCAAGAAGAAGCCGAAGAAGTCGAAGTGGCGACCGACAGATCGACGTCGACGTGCACGAGCCCCTCACGGATTCCGCGTTCGTCGGACGTGTCCTCGGAGCCCTCGCGCCTTTCGCCACCGTGCGTGAGCGGAGTAGCTTCGAGGACGAGGAGACCGAATGAGCGACACCAAGCTTCCGATCGAGATCCACCACAGCCGCGGCGTCGCGATCTTCATGCTCGTGTGCGCGGTGTTCATCCTCGGCACAACGTTCCTCGTCGGTGTGTCGATGAACACGATCACCGGCGTGATCCTCTTGCTGGTGTCGATCGGCTACCTGATGAACCCCGCGCTCGTCGTGACGGAGTCGGGCATCGAGCACCGCAACATCCTCGGGATGACGCTGCGTCGCACCGACTACGACTCGTTCTCCGACCTGAGCGTCGATCCCGATGGGACCTTCTTCGTCACGCGCGGCGGGACGCGCGAGAAGGTGCGCGGCGTGATCCGCTTCTTCTTGAACGGCGCAGACGTGAAGCGTCTCGAGGATGCAGTGAAGGCGGCGAGCCGCTGAGCGTGACCGTCGCGGCTGACCGCCGATTCGGTCCGTGAGAGGCTCGCGCCTTCTCAGGCGGGAGCCCATGGACGACACGACGATCCCCCAGAGCCGGGCCGAGCGCGGACGCTCGCTGCACGATCTTCCCGAAGAGCACGGCTTCGTCGACTGCGAGATCGAAGGACGCCTCCCGGAGGAGCTCTCGGGCACCGTGTACCGCAACGGTCCCGGCCTCTTCTCCGTGTTCGGGCACCACTACCTCAACTGGCTCGATGGCGATGGCGCGATCAGCGCGTTCCGCTTCGATCGCGGTCGAGCGAGCGCGGCCGCGCGCGTCACGCTCACGCCCGAGCTGATCGATGAGCGCGCGAAGAAGGAGGCCGTCTACACGTCGGGCTCGACGGTCGGCCCTCACTGGTGGCGACGCGTGGGCGGACAGCAGAAGAACCCCACGAACATCCACGTGCTCGCGTGGCACGACCGCGTGTTCGCGACGACCGATGCGGGCATGCCGATCGAGATCGATCCGTGGACGCTGGAGACGGTCGGCCCGTGGAAGCTCTCGGGCGCGGCGAAGGCGATGGTCGGCGCACACTCGCGTCGCTGCCCACGCACGGGAAGCACGTACATCCTCGGGGTGGCGATGGGCATGACCGGCATGGAGCTCGACGTGTACGAGCTGCCGCGCGCGGGCGAGCCGCGGCTCGTGACGGCGATCGGAACGCACGCCTTTCCGTTCGTGCACGACTTCGCGATCACGGAGTCGCACCTCGTGATCGCGGTGCCGCCGCTCGAGGTCGGGGTGGCCGGCTTCCTCGCGGGCGTCTCGGCGCCCACGAAGAACATGCGCTGGGCACCCGAGCGCGGCACCGAGATCCTGCTCGTCGAGCGCGCCGCGCCGCATGCGGTTCGTCGCATCACGACGGACGCGTTCTTCGCGTTCCACTTCGGACACGGCTTCGAATCGAGCGACGGAACGACCGTGGCGCACCTCTGCGTCTTCGATCGTTTCGACCCGGGCGAGGCGTTCGCGATCGACAGGGCGCGCAGCGGACGTGCGTGGGTCGACGCCGCGAAGTCGCACCTCGAGCGCCTCGAGATCGACGCGAACGGCACACTGCGTCGCACGCGCGTGTCCGACGAGGTGCTCGAGATGCCCACCGTGCCGCACGCCCGCGAGACGCATCGCGCGACGTGGATCTATCCGCTCGTCACGCGCGATCACCACGATCGCGTGGGCAAGCTCGAGGTCGCGACGGGCAAGATCGAGATCGCCGATCTCGGTGCACACCGACATCCGGGAGAGTCGAACTTCGTTCCGCGTCGCGAAGGCACGCACGAGGACGACGGCTGGCTCCTCACCCAGGTCTACGACGCTTCGAGGCACCGCAGTGGCGTCGCAGTGCTCGATGCGCGACGTGTCAGCGACGGCGCGGTCGGCACCGCCTGGCTCTCGCACCACATCCCCGTGCCGATCCACGGCACGTGGGTGCCCGGGATTCCCGGGCGTTGAGGAGATCGGGCGATCAGCCCGCGCAGCCCGCGGAGAATGCGGGCTCCTGACCGGGAATCACCTCGCGGCCTTCGTTCGTCCAGCGCCACACGTCGATGCCGGGCGTGTCGCACGACACGGCCGTGACCTGATGCACGCGCGTCTCGTTCTGTCGGTACTCGAAGATCGCCTCGCGCAGCGTGCTCTCGACGGGCACGACAGCTTCGCGTGATCCGCAGCGCGCAGGCGCCCACCGACGATCGGATCCGAAGTAGCGGCGGCTCTCGCGCGTGACGTAGATCGAGCCGCGCTGCGCGGTGCAGCGCGGCAAGGCAGCGATGGCCGCGTCGTGCGCAGCCTCGTACTCGGCGGAGCTCGCGAACGAGCGCTGCGCGAAGTCGTGCTCGAGGGCATCGAACGCCGCGCGCGGCACACCCTCGGCGTCGCGTCGTGGATCGACCTGGACGACCCACAGACGTCGCTCCTCGCCATCGTCGTTCCACACGGGCGTGTGCGCCGTCTGGGAGATCGCGACGACGCGCGCATGCGCGACGCGTGAACGCAGGGCATCGGCCGCGTTGCGATCCGTGTAGAGGCCCACGATCACAGCGATGCGGTCGGGCGGTGTGGCTTCGATCGGGACGTCACGCGTGGTGACGACCCACGGATAGCCGGGATCGACCACGGTGGATCCGTGCACACGACGCGCCGCTGCCTCCGCTGCGGGGCCGCTCGTGGTGATGGCCGTGACCACGGCGAAGCGAGGCGCTTCGGGCTCGTCCTCGAGCGCGTGGGACTCGTAGTGACCGTCCACGAACCACAGACCTGGCGGGAGCGACCGAACGGTCGGCGTGGCAGGAGGCACCGCGCGCCCGTCCTTGGAGGCCGCTGCGGCGATCGACGCGATCGACAGAGCGAGGACCGACAGGCCCGACACGAGAGGGCGCGCGCGCATCGCGCATCGTACGGAGGCGCGCGCGTGATGTTCCTTCAGGCCGGCTCGAGGTACTTCGCCACGATCTGCTTGGTGCCGTGGCCGGGGAAGTCCACGGTGACCGTGGGCGGTGTGCCGCCCTCGACGCTGTAGACCTTGCCCACGCCGTAGCGGACGTGGCGGACCTTCATGCCCTTCTTGAAGCCCGCGATCTCCTTCTCCTTCGGCGGTTCGCTCTTGATGGGCGCGATGCCGTGGAGCGAGCGACGCGTGAAGCCGTCGCCGTAGCCGAGCGAGCCCTCGCGCGGCATCGAGCCCTTGTCGTAGCTCGACGATCCGGACGACGGGTAGCCGCTCGATCCGCCTCCACTCGATCCTCCGTAGCCGCCGAAGCTCGAGCTCCGCGATCCGTAAGGCGACTCGGTGAACGGTCGGGGGCTCGTGCCCTCCCCGCGCTGCTCGATGTCCTGCAGCGGCAGCTCGTCGAGGAAGCGCGAGATCGTGCCAAGGCGCAGGTTGCCGAACACGTAGCGGCTCGTGGCCCACGTGAGCGTGAGCGACTCCTCCGCGCGCGTGAACGCGACGTAGGCGAGGCGTCTCTCTTCTTCGAGCTCCTCGGGGCCTTCGCCTTCGTTCACGCCGCGGAACGGAAAGAGCTGCTCCTCGAGACCGACGACGATCACGCGCGGGAACTCGAGGCCCTTGGCCGCGTGCACCGTCATCAGCGTGACCTGATCCTTCTTGTCGCCGTTGGCGTCCTCGGGCTCGCTCTGCAGCGTGACGGTCTCGAGGAAGCGCGTGAGCAGGCCCGGCTTCTCGCTCGGCGCGTCGTCGGGCGTGGCCAACGAAGGCGCGGTGACGCTCGGACGATCCTCGCCTTCCGAATCCTCGAACTCCTGCATCGAGCCCACGAGCGACGCGAGGTTCTCGAGGCGCGCGTCGCTCTCGGCCGTGTTCTCGTCGGTGAGCGACTTCTCGTAGCCGGACTCGGTCAGCACGAGGCGCGCGAAGTCTGCCAGGCCGAGCGCTTCCCCCGAAGGTTTCGCGCCCTCGGACAAGAGCGCGGGTGCCTTCTCGCGCAGCGTCTCGATCAGCTCGACGAACTTCGCGATCGGACTCCCGTTCTTGCTCTCGGCGGCGCGCTTGGCCGCGGCCCACACACCGGTGCCCTGGGTCGCGGCGTCGTCGAGCAGTCGATCGATCGACGTCTTGCCGATGCCGCGCGTCGGCACGTTCACCACGCGGAGGAACGAGATGTCGTCCTCGGGGTTCGAGACCAGGCGCAGGTACGCGAGCAGGTCCTTCACTTCGGCGCGATCGTAGAAGCGCACGCCCCCGACGACGCGGTACGCGATGCGCGCGGCGCGCAGCGCTTCTTCGAGCACGCGTGACTGCGCGTGGATTCGATAGAACACAGCGAGCGATCGCAGCGGCTTGCCGGCGCTCACCTGCTCGCGCGCGGCGCGCACCACGATCTCGGCCTCGTCGCGCTCCGAGCCGCAGCGCAGCACCTTGATCTTCGAGCCGTCGGGGTTGTCGGTCCAGAGCTGCTTGGGCTCGCGATCGACGTTCTTCTCGATCACCGCGTGCGCGACGCGGAGGATGCGCTTGGTCGAGCGGTAGTTCTGCTCGAGCTTCACGATCTGCGCGTCGGGGAAGTAGCGGCGGAAGTCGAGGATGTTCCTGCGATCGGCGCCTCGCCATCGGTAGATGGACTGATCGTCGTCGCCCACCACCAAGAGGTTGCGGTTCACCGAGGCGAGCGCGCGCACGAGGCGGAACTGCGCGTGGTTCGTGTCCTGGAACTCGTCCACCAGGAGGTGCACGAAGCGCCCCGCGAGCTGCATGCGCAGCGCCTCGTTGCCCTCGAGCGCGCGCACCATCTGGTAGATGAGGTCGCCGAAGTCGAGCGCGTTGGCCTTGGCCATGCGCTTCTCGTACTCGCGGAAGACCTCGCGGATGCGCTCCGCGTCGAGGCCCGTGAGCGGCACGTCCTCGGGGCCCTGCATCTCGTTCTTCGCCTGGTTGATGATCGAGGCGACCATCTTCGGCGGGATGCGCTTCTCGTCGAGCGAGAGGTCCTTCAAGACCCGCGAGATCATCGCCTTCTGATCGGCGTCGTCGTAGATGGCGAAGTCGCGCGAGAGGCGCAGGTCCTGCGAGTGACGGCGGAGCAGGCGCGCACACGTCGAGTGGAAGGTCCCGACCGCGAGGTCGCGCGCGGCGCCGGGCACGAGCCGATCGAGGCGCTCCTTCATCTCGCCCGCGGCGCGGTTGGTGAAGGTCACGGCGAGGATGCGCCACGCAGGGCAGCCGTGATCGAGCACGAGGTGCGCGATGCGGTGGACGATCACGCGCGTCTTGCCCGATCCCGCGCCCGCGAACACGACGAGCGGGCCGGGGCCGTGGAGCACGGCCTCGACCTGCGGCTCGTTCAGGGTCGTGAGGTCGAGGCGGGTCTCCATGCGGACCGTTTGTACAGTGTCGCGATCGGAGCGCCCACCCGAACTCGCGCCGTCATGCGGCGAGCGCCTCGCTGACCTTGGCGACCAGCGCCGCCGGGGTGAACGGCTTCGCGAGGAACGCGATCTCGTCCGCGTCGCAGACGCCCTGCTCGACGAGCTCTTCGCGCCCGTGACCCGACGCGCACACGATCGGCATGCCCGGACGGATCGCGCGGATGTGCCGGGCGACGTCCGAGCCGCTCATGTCGGGCATGACCAGATCGGTGAGGACGAGGTCGATGGTGCGCGTGAGGTCGCGCGCGAGCTCGACGGCCTCGGGAGCGCTCGCGGCCACCAGCACGTCTGCACCGCTGCGCTGGAGGACGCGTACGGAGGCGCGCCGGACGAGCTCGTCGTCATCCACCACGAGCACCGACTTGCCGCGCAGACCTTCGAAGATGGGCGCGTGATCGTCGCGGCGCGCGGCCATCGGCGCCGTGGTGCGCTCGCGCGGAAGGTACAGATGGAAGGTCGTGCTCGAGCCAGCGACCGACTCGACGTCGATGAAGCCACCTGCCTCCTCGACGAAGCGTCGGACGTTGGCGAGCCCGAAGCCCGTTCCCTGGCCACGCGCCTTGGTGGTGAAGAACGGCTCGAAGACGCGCGCCTGGATCTCCGGGCTCATGCCGTGGCCAGTGTCCGAGACGTCGATGCGGATGTAGCGACGCGGTCCCGAGACCGGCTTCGACGCGAGGGTGTCCGCGCTGACGTCGCTCGTGGTGAGCCGCAGCTCGCCGCCTCGCGGCATCGCGTGGCGCGCGTTGAGCGCGAGGTTCACGAGGGCGAGCTCGAGCTGGACCGGGTCGATGCGCACGATCCCGTGCTGCTGCCGGGGCGTGAAGACCACGCGGATGTCGTCGCCCAGCAGACGACGCAGCATCTTGCGGAGGGACTCGATGAGATCGTTGGGATCGAGGAGCGTCGGCTCGACCGTCGGCGTTCGCGAGAACGACGCGAGCTGTCGCGTCAGCGCGACCGCCGTGGTCGCGGCGCGCTGGATCTCCTCGAGCGCCTCGCGGGCCGCGCTGCCACGCGGGGCGTCGTCGAGGCCGAGGTCGGCGTTGGAGGTGATGCCGGTGAGGAGGTTGTTGAAGTCGTGGGCGATGCCGCCGGCGAGACGACCGACCGTCTCGAGCTGCATGGCGTGCTGGAGACGATCGGAGACGTCCGGATCTTCCGAGCGCGGGCGGGCAGGCTCCACGCGGCGTGCGCTCCTGCGGCGAACCGCCGTGACGCGCGCGGCGAGCTCGACGGGACGAATGGGTTTGACGAGGTAGTCGTCGGCGCCGCGCTGGAGCGCGAGCGCGACGGCGGACTCGTCGCCCGCGTTCGCGCTCACGATGATGACGCCGACGTGATCGAGCTCCGGCCGCGCGCGCATCCACGTGAGAACGTCGAGGCCCGTCGCGCCGGACCCGAGGAAGAGATCGAGCAGCACGACGTCGTGACCGCCTCGCTCCAACGCGCTTCGCGCTGACTCGGCGTCGCTGGCCTCCTCGCACGCCACTCCGTCTCTCGCGAGGCAGCCCCCGAGCCATCGACGGCTCACCGGGTCGTCGTCGACGATCAAGGCTCGGACGGTGGACTTCTCGTAGCTCATGGTCTCTCTCCGGTGCGCTCGTGCGCAGACCGAGAGGAGCAAGGCGTCTGCCAACGCCGGGGCGCAGCGATCAGTGGTCTCGAGACGCGACGAGGTCTCGCTCCGAGACTCCCGTCCCGCGATGAGACGACTCCGTCTCGTGATCACCCACGATGCGGAGCGACGCGAGACGGCGGTAGAGCGTCGCGCGTCCGACGCCCAGCACTCTCGCCGCACGCGTGACGTTGCCTCGCTCTTGGGCGAGCGCGCGGAGCATCGCCTCGCGCTCGAGCTCCGCGAGCGAGACAGTTGTCGGCGCCGGGGCCGGCGAGGGCGACTGCGCCTCGGCGTTTCGCGCCGCGGGCTCGCGAGCGCGAAGCGACGAGCTCAGGCTCACCACGTCGAGCACCTCGCTCTCGCTCGACAGCATCGCGCGATGCACCACGTTCTCGAGCTCGCGCACGTTGCCGGGCCAGTCGTGGCGCGCGAGCGCATCGAGGAGTTCGGGAGTCACACGCGTGACCGCTCGAGGCACGTCGGCCGCGAAACGTCGCAGGAAGTGGCCCACGAGAAGAGGGAGATCCTCGAGCCGCTCACGCAGCGGGGGCACGCGGATCGGATAGACGACGAGACGGTAGTAGAGGTCCTGGCGGAAGCGCCCCGCCCGCACCTCTTCCTCGAGATCGCGGTGCGTGGCGCACACGATGCGCACGTCCACCGCGAGATCGTGTGAGCCGCCGACGCGACGCACCGTGCGCTCCTGGAGCGTGCGGAGCAGGCTGGTCTGCGTCGCAGCGCTCATCTCCGCGACCTCGTCGAGGAAGAGCGTCCCGCCCTGAGCCTGCTCGAAGCGCCCCTTGTGCGTGGCGGTCGCGCCGGTGAACGCGCCGCGTTCGTGCCCGAAGAGCTCGGACTCCTGGAGCGCCGCGGGGATCGCGCCGCAGTTGAGCGCGACGAAGGGCCCGCCACGCCGACGGCCGGCCTCGTGGAGCGCGCGAGCGACGAGCTCCTTGCCAGTCCCGCTCTCGCCCAGGATGCAGACGTTGACCTCGCTCTCGAGCACACGCGCGATCTGGAGGCGCAGCTGCTTCACGCTCTCGCTGCGGCCGAGGATGGGATCGAGCCCCGTGCGCTCGGCGAGACGCTCGCGCAGTGCATGGACGTCGCGGGTCAACGCGCGCCTCTCCGACGCACGTCGCGCCGCCTGCGCCAAGAGCGAGGGGTCCACGGGCTTCGCGAGGTAGTCCCATGCTCCTCTCCGCATCGCCTCGACCGCCGTCTCCAGCGTGCGCGCCGCGGTGACGACGATCACGGGGAGCTCGGGATCGCGCGCGCGCAGGTCGGCGATGAGGTCGAGCCCCGACTCGACGCCGAGGCCGAGATCGACGCACACGAAGTCGAGCGCGGCGAGCTCGACGCGCGCGAGCGCGGAGGCCGTCTCGTAGGCCTCGACGGAGATCCCGCGGGCGCCGAGCAACGCCGCGAGGAGCCGGCGCGCGACGGGGTCGTCGTCGACGATCGCGACGCGGGCAGCCACCGCGCCCGCGGCC
>JAFLCL010000069.1 GCA_017303575.1 Deltaproteobacteria bacterium | reverse complement strand
AGGTGCGCTCCACGCCGTGGCGCGCCTCGACGTGCCGGGTGCGAGCACGACGCGCACGGTCCGCAAGCGCGGCGACGAGCACCTCGTCACCGACGGGCCGTTCGTCGAGACGAAGGAGTGGCTCGTCGGCTTCTACCTCGTCGACTGCGTCGACGAGGCCGAGGCTCTCTCGCACGCGAAGCGCATCTGCCCGACCGGGGCGCATGCGATCGAGGTCCGCCTCGTCACGTGGCACCGCGCGTGAGCAGCGACTCGACGATCGGGATCACCCTCCGAGAGGCGTATCCGCAAGCGCTCGCGCGTGTGCTCGCCGCCGTGCGCCGTCTCGATGTCGCTGAGGACGCGCTCCACGACGCTGTGGAGCGCGCCCTCGTGCGCTGGCCGATCGATGGGATGCCCGAGTCCGTCGAGGGGTGGCTGGTCACTGTCGCGCTGAACCGGCGGCGTGACGAGCTGCGGCACGCGCAGCGCGTCGAGCGGCACGCGGACACCGTCGCGCTCGCGCTCGGTCCCGTCGACCTCGCGAGCGTCGCGGGCGCGCACGTCTGGCACGACGATCTCCTGCGCCTGCTCGTCACCGCGTGCGATCCCGCGCTCTCGACGGCGGACGCCGCAGCGCTCGCGCTCGCGACGACGCTCGGCATGACGACCCGAGAGATCGCGCGCGCCTTCCTCGTCGAGGAGCGCACGATGGAGCAGCGCCTCGTGCGCGCGCGAAGACGCCTCCGCGACGAAGGCCGCGAGTACGTGGTCCCGACCGAGCCCGTCGCCGCCGAGCGGCTCGAGCCAGTCATGGCCGCGCTCTACCTGCTCTTCACCGAGGGGCACTGGTCGACCGAGGGCGCACCTGCCGTCCGCGTCGAGCTCTGCGTGCTCGCGCTCGATCTCGCGCGATCGCTCGCGCGCATCGCGCCCGACGACCTCGAGCTCGACGCGCTGGTGGCGACGATGCTGCTCCACGAGGCACGTCGCGCGACGCGTGTCTCACCCGACGGCGTGCCGATCCCTCTGCCCGAGCAGGACCGCGCGCGATGGGACCGCACGCGCATCGACGAAGCTGCCGCGCTGCTCCGTCGCCGCGAGCCGCCCCGTGCGATGCGTGGTCCACGTCGGTGGGAGGCCGAGATCGCGCTGGCGCACGCGAGCGCGCGCACCGCCGAGGACACCGACTGGGCGACCATCGCGGCCTCGTACACCGAGCTCGAGCGCCTGCGCCCGTCGCCTCACGTGCGCGTCAACCGGAGCTTCGCGCTCGCGCGCGCCCACGGTCCGCGCGAGGGCCTCCGCCTCCTCGACGACGTGCCCGACGACGTCCCCTACGCATCCTTCGTGCGCGCCGTGCTGCTCGCCGAGGCCGGCGAGCTCGATCACGCCCGCGAGGCCTTCACGCGCGCACGCTCACTCACGAAGAACGTCCACGAGCAGCGCGAGATCGATCAGAGGCTCGCTTCGCTGCGCTGAGGCAGCGAGCCCGCTCGTCGGGCTTGCCCTCGAAGCGTGATCGCTCTCACTGCCCCGGGATTGCACGCCGGGGAGAGAGCCACCGCCCTCATCACGAGGTGGTCCACACGTAGCCGACGATGCCGCGGTCCTCGTAGCCGCTGGCGATCGCGCTGTCTCGCTCGGGCGCGCTCGTCGTGTAGAAGTGATTGCCCCCCAGGAACAAGCGGTAGAGCGGGACTGCGCCGCACACGGCCGAGCGCGCGACGAAGCCCATCTGGCTCTCGTACGCGACGCCCTCGCAGCCGGTGTCGGTCGTGTAGAGGTGGTGGCCGTCGGGGGCGAGGCAGCGCATCAGCGGCGAGGTGCCATCGATGCCGAGCGCCGAGAGGTAGAAGAAGTCGTAGGCCTCGACGCGCATCGAGCAGCACGCCGCTTCGTCGCGGTTGGTCGTGTAGAAGTGGCCGTTCGGACCGTTCGAGCGGTGCACCGCGAGACGACAGCCAGGAAGGCCCGCCTCGCACGCGCCGTCGCAGTCGTCGTCGATCAGGTTGCAGCTCTCGGCGGGCGGCGCGCACACGGGCGCGCACACGTCACCGCAGCGCGTGCTCCCCGTGGTGCCGCACGCCGTGGTGCAGCCCGCGCCCTCCGCGCACTCGACAGCACGCTCGCAGCCGTCGTTCGGATCCGCGTTGCAGTCGACGAACCCGGGCGTGCACGTGCCCACCGCGCACGCGCCCGCTTCGCACGCGCTCGTCGCGTTCGGGATCACGCACGTGCGCCCGCAGCCGCCGCAGTGATCGGGATCGGAGTCGGTGTCCACGCAGCTCGCGCCGCAGCGCTCGCCGTCGTCGCACCGCACGTTGGGCCCGCCGTCGGCGCGGCCTGCATCGCTCGCGCGATCATGGCCGTTCGCGCACGCGGAGAGCGCCATCACGGCGGAGAGCGTCAGCAGAGCGACAGCGATGGAGGCCATCAGGCGCATCGCGATCTCAGGTCAGCAGCTCGGTGAACGGACGATCGGTCTCGCCGCCGTTCCAGCCCCAATTCGCGATGGGCGCGCCGCCCGCCTGGATGCCCAGCGCCTGCAGCGCCGTGAGGTGCACGCGCGCGAAGTTGCCGCCCTCCTCACGCACGTGATGACCGCGGGCGATGCGTCCGTTCGCGCCACCCGCGAGGATCGCGGGCAGCTCGTTGGTGCTGTGCTTCCAGCCCTCGCCGTACTCGGTCACGCCGAGCACGAGGCCGCGATCCATGAGCGAAGCGCCCGTCGCGTCCGTCGTCTCCGCGAGGCGGTCGAGCACCGTCGCGAAGCACTCCATCTGGTGGCGCGTCACGCGGCGCACGTTCTCCCAGAGGCCGTCGTGACACACCTTGTGCAGGCCATCGGGCACACCGACGTTCGAGAACACGTGCGTGCTCGCGGGCGCGGTCAGCATGAACGTGAACACACCGGTCAGCTCGCACTTGAGCGCGACGGCGAGCAGCTCCGCCATCTCGTTCGCACGGCCCATCAGATCGCCATCGCTCGGCGGCGGCGGCGCCACGCACGCTGCGCCGGTCGCGGCCGTCATGCGTCGCTCGATCTCGCGCACGTGATCGAGGTGCTCATCCAGCCGCGCGCGATCGCCTGCACCGAGACGCGTGCGCAGGCCCTGCGCGTCCTCTCGCACCGCATCGAGCAGCGACGCGCGCGTGCGAAGCTCGTCCGCATCCGGCGGCACCGCGAACAAGAGGTTGTAGAGCTGATCGGGCCGCATGAGCGGCAGGTTCTGCGAGCTCGGCCCGTTGTACGAGATGGCGTTCCAGTGGCCGTAGTCGTGGAAGCGCGCGTCGCTCACGCCGCAGTGCACCGACCGAAAGCGCGGCGCGTTGCTCCCATAGAAGCTGGGATCGCGCGCGACGAACTGATCGATCGTCTGCCGCAGCGGCGCGAGCGTGTGCGACGGATGATCGAAGCCCTCGGGGCGGATGCGATCGCCGGTGAGCGCGACCATGAAGCCGCGCATGTGGCCGTCTTCTTGTCCGGGCGGGCTCGGCGGCACCGCCGTCTTGGGCTCGAGGCCCGTGAAGATCGTCGCCTGGTGTCGCGCGAGCGGCTCGAGCATCTCGCTCATCGTCGCGCCTGCGCCGAGCGTCGGCGGCGTCCACACGTCGGGCACGCCCGCGGCGGCTTGCTCGCCGCCGTGACGCGCGTGCCACGGAACGCCGTTGGCCCAGTAGAAGACGCCGAAGAAAGGGCGCGGCGTCTCACCGCCTGCGAGCGCGCCACTCGGTCGCAGCATCGCGTCGAGCTGCGGAAGCGCGAGCGCGATCGCGGAGCCCGCCACGGTCCCGCGCAACATCGTCCGTCGCGAGAGGAACTTCACGGCTCACCTCCGTCGTCGCTCATGGGTGCGTCGTCGGACGGCGCTGCGTACCTGAACGCGTCGCTCGTCACGAACGCGAGCAAGAGATCGAGGAAGCGCGAGCCGCCCGCGAGGAAGTCTCGCGAGAGCTCGCGGATCGCGGCCTCTTCGCCGTCGCGCTCCAGGCGTCCGTTCACGTGTCGGAAGAGCTGTCGCGTGATGCAGAGCGACACGCGGGGATCGTCGGCCAAGAGCTCGCCGAGCTCGCGTCCGTTCGACAGCGGCACACCATCGAGACCACCGCTGGTGTCCACGGGGAAGCCGTGATCGGTCTCGCGGGTGTGACCGATCGAGTCGAAGCCCTCGAAGAGGTAGCCCGGCGGATCGATGTTCGCGTGGCACGCGGCGCAGTCGGGTCGCACGCGGTGCGCCTCGAGCCGCTCGCGCAGCGTGCGCGGCGTGCCCATCACCGGCGGGATGTCGGTCGAGACACCGGGCGGCGGGGGCGGCACGAGATCACAGAGCAGGCGCTCGCGGATGTACTTGCCGCGCAACGTGGGCGAGGTCTCGGTGGGGTGCGCGTTCGCGGTGAGGAACGCGCCGAGCGTGAGGATGCCTGCGCGCGGGCCGTCGTCCGGCAGCTCGACGGGCACGAACGTGATCGGCGAGACGCCCTCCACGTCGAGCTCGTAGAGATCCGCGAGCTCTTGGTTCACGAACGTTCGTCGCGTGCGCAGGAGCTCGCGCACGTCCGCGTCGCGCGTGAACACCACGTCGTCGACGACGAGCTCGATCTCGGTGCGCATCGCGACCATGAGGCTCGGCGTGAACTGCGGGTGCAGGGTCGCGTCGCGCTCTCGCACGTTCGCGAGGCGCGAGAGATCGAAGTACTGCGCGAAGAACGCACGCACGGCGCGACGCGCGCGCGGGTCCTCCATGAGGCGCAGCGCCTGTCCGTGCACGCCGTCCGCGTCCTCGAGATCACCCGCCATCGCCGCGTCGAGGAGCTCGTCGTCCGGTGCAGTGTTCCAGAGGAGGAACGACATGCGGCTCGCGACCTCGAGATCGGAGAAGCGCCGCCAGCCCGCGCGCTCGGTGTCGTCTTCACCGAGCTCCACGCGGTAGAGGAACGACGCGGACTGCAGCATGCCCGCGAGCGCGAGCGCGAGGCCACGGCTCGCATCACCGCCCGCGAGCTCGCTCGAGATGCGCACCCAGCGCACGGACTCGTCGGCGGTGAGCGGACGGCGGTAGAGGCGCCGACCGAGCCGAGAGATCGCGCCGCTCACGCACGGATCGTCGGGGCTCGCGGGCTCGCACCCGATCACGGCCGCACGTCGCGCGGGATCGAGCACGACGGCGTTGGCGATCGCGTGCGCAGACTCTTCGTAGCGCTGGGTGCCGACCTCGGAGAGCGTCGTGGATGCCGCGCCCACGTTGTAGAAGAGGTACGGGTTGGTGTCGGGCTCGAGCGGCAGCTGCGGCAGCGGGCCCAGCGAAGGATCGACGTCCTGCCCACCGAGCGCCTGCTCGACGCTGGCCCGGTACTGAACCTCCGTGAGACGAGGCAAGACGACCGGCCCGGGCTCGTAGACCCTCTCGATCCGGCCCAGCCGGGGAGCGTCGACCTCACCCGTGCAGGCGGTCGAGACGGCGCCGAGGCACGCGATCGCAGCGATCGTCGAGCCAAACAGCAGGCGCGAGCGGTGAGACGACGACATCGCCGTCCACGGTATCAACAAGCAGGCCAGCCTCGATAGCGCCGACTGCGGTCTCGAGGTCGCAACGGAGGGCGCGCAAGCTCGGCTCTCGTTCGTCGCCCTCGACGCCTCGCCTGCAAGCTGATCGCCGTGCTGCGCTCCAGCTGGGCCGACATCGAGGCGCACCACGCGCGCGGAGACACGAGCGCGATCGCAGGGCGGGCGTGAGACAGTCGCCGCGATGACGAAGGCGATCACCCGAACGGTGCTCCTGTCCGCGACGATCCTCGGGGCCTCTTGTGGCGCGCCGCGCGCTGACGTCGTCCAGACGGGACCGGCTGCGGCCGACACGGCGGAGGCCGACATGGTGGAGGCGGATGCGATCGCGGCCATTCGTTCGCTCGACGACATCCCGGAGACGCGCGTGTGCATCACGCCGGAGCTGTGCGAGGACCTCCGCGCGTGGCGCCCCGAAGCGCTCTACGTGCTCGATGGCCACCTCACGGCCCTCGGTGGAGTGCACGCGTTCGTCCGCATGGGAGACGCGTGGATGCACCACGCGCTGCCTCACCACACGACACCGATGAGCAACGGGCACGCGCTCTTCTTCTGCGATCGCGAGGGCACCGTGCTCGAGCTGTCGAGCAGTGGCCTTCGACGGCGCGGCACGCTCGAGTCGCCCGAGTGCGCAGCGGTCGTGGCGTCCGGCGAGCGGCTCTACGTCGTACGAGGCGATGGTCCCGTGCTGCGTCAGGAGGGCAACGGCTGGCGCACGCTCGACTTCGAGCTCCGCTACGGCAACGGCTACTCCGTGAACACCGTGGCGATGACGGCCACGCGCGCGTTCGTGGTGAACGAGGAGGGCGATCTTCTCGAGCTCCCGCCCGAGGGATCGAGCGGCGAGCCGCGCTTGGTCGCCGAGCTGCAGCTCGGTCACATGGCGACCATGCTCGGGGTCCCGGGAACGGAGCGGATCATCGCGAGCTCGGGAGACAGCGAGAGCAGCGGGCGGGATCCGGTGTTCGCCATCATCGACGCCGTCGTCGAAGGGGGTGTCGTTCGTCGGGTCGCGCGCACCCTCGAGGTCCCAGGAGTGCCGCGCAGAGAGCCGACGGAGACAGGGAGCGACGGATCCGAGAACGAGAGCGCGGACGAGGAGTCGTACGACGAGGAGGGCGAAGAGCTCGAAGCCGAGAGTGAAGAAGAAGAGGACCGAACACTGGATCTCGGAATCGAGATCGTCGGCCTCGATCCGCTCCTGATCGCGCACCGCAGCGCCACGTTCGACATCGGCTCGCGCGTCGGCACCATCTCGATCGAGCACTTCCTCCTCGCCGAAGGCGGGTGGACACCCCTGGCCACGGCGCATCCCGAGCTGTCACACATCGAGGTCGGCCAAGGCGCGTTCGGGACCGACATGCCGATCCGCACACTCCCGATCCACGTGGGTCCCTTTCGCGTGGTCGTGAACCGCTACCAAGGCCACGTGCGGGGCCCGATCGTGACGGCATGGCGAGGTGACGGGACCGACGTCGCGCTCACCGCGTTCGACCTCGAGACGCACTCGAGCCTCCCCGCGGGGTGCGACGAAGAGGGAGGCACGATCTGCCGGCCGCTGGCGGAGGGTCAGTTCCTTCGAGCCATCTCGGTTCCACCACGGCGCGCGGTGCGGCGCATCGAGCTGGTGGGCGCCGACGGCACCGTCCGGCTCGCGCATGAAGCGGTCTCCGAGATCCGCATGGCGGAGCTCGCGGGCGCCGAGCGCCTGTACGTCGCGGAAGGGACACGCCCGCTCGGCTTCGTCGACGCGTCCGGGTACCACGCCATCTCGCTGCCGGCGGGCGAGCGAGTCGAACGGATCCGAGCCCTCGCGAACGGCAGCGCCTATGTGTCTGCGAGCGACGATCGCCTCTACTTCGTGGACGGTGCGAGCCTGGCGCGCGTCGAGCACGCGGAGACCTTCGCGGATGCGTGGCTCTACGACGTCGGGGACGGCTGCGTCGCGCGCGTCGAGGAGGGCGGCTACGTCTGGCTGCGCGGCAGCAACGTCGCGCGGATCGTCCTCGACGCCGACCCGCCACCCGACGAAGCTCGATCGCTCTCGCCCGAAGGCCTCGCGCTCGCCGCCCCCGACGGCACGACCTGGCTGCTCCAGCGCGGAGAGGTCCATGTCGCGTCGGCCCCCGCGCCCGACGAAGCGCACCAAAGAGCGCCGCGCTGGTTCCTTCCCGACCCGAGGGGTGAGGTCGATCGCTGGTCGGTGTCCTTCGAGCGACCGGGCTTCAGCACGCCGAGCTACCGAACGAGTCCACCTTCCACGCTGCGCACGCTCGGTCCCCTCACGGCATTCGCGCGACCGTACCGAAGCCCGCTGGTGCTCCTCGCGCGACGCGACGCGGAGCTCACGCAGTCGGAGAGCGAAGGCACGCCCCAGCCGACCTCGTTGCTCGCGTACTGGGAGCGCCCGGAGAACACAGGCATGCGGCCGACGCGATGGGCCGGCTCCGTCGTCGTCGCCGATCCCGCGATGTCGACGGTCGTGTTCCTGACGCAGCCGCTCTTCGCGGCTGACAGTTATTCGCCGCCACGGGTCGTCGCTCGGCTCGTCGGTGGGCGTGCGACGGGCGCATCGTCACCGCGCGACGACGCGGCCGCGCACGCGCGCTCGCTGGTCACGGCCGAGATGAGCGAGGCCGACGCCTTCGCGCTGAACGACGGTCGTGCGGGCGCGGGTGATCTGGTGGGCATCGTCCCCAGCGGTCCGCGAGCGAGCGAGCTCTTGCGCGTGCGCATCGAGCGGGGTCGCACCGTCGTCCTCGAGGTCATCGATCGCGACAACTCGCGCGCGACGCGTGTGGGCACCACGACGCTGCCTGCGCGGAGCGTGCTGACGTTCGCCACCGCCGCGGTGTCGAGCGACGGGACGCACGTGGCACTCGCGCTCGGCGTTCGCGCCGAGGCCGACGAAGAAGGGGCGCGCGCGACGGCGAGCCACCTCGTCCTTCCGTTGCCGGCCGCGCCCTCGGCGGAGTGACGCTGCGCGGACGTTTCTCGGACGTTCGGGTGCGCGACGACCGCAGGTCCCCGGCCCGAGAGCCCACGTCGAGCGTCGACCCGCGACCTTCTGGACGCGTGGCGAGCAGGGCCCGCATGATCGCGCGATGCCTGGGTGGTCGCTCGACGAGACACGTCGCTTCTTGAACGAGTCGCCTGCTGCATCGGTGGTGCTCGACGACGAGCGCCGTGTCGTCGTCGCGAACGCCGAAGCCCGTGCGCTCCTCGGGATCGCCGAGGGCGCGCAGGTGGCCCTTCCCACGCGCGCCTCGGCGGAGACGCCGCGCACCGACCAGCGGCAGGTGCTGGGCGCGGGGGGCGAGCCGTTCCTGGCGAGCGTGGCCTGGCGCGGCGTGTCGCTCGCGGGAGCCCGCCACACGCTCGTCCACGTGGTCCCGATCCGCGGCGAGGCGCGCCTGCATGCGCTCGAGTCACGCGACCTCGAGGTCCTGCGGCACGGCACCGCGATCGCGGGGCTGGGCATCTTCGAGCACGACCACCTGACCGATGCCGTGTGGATCTCGCCCGAGATGCGCGAGATCTACGGCTGGCCCGCGGACAAGGCCGCGACGCTCCACGCACTGATCGAGTGCGCGCATCCAGACGACGGCGAGCGCGTGGGCACCGCGGTGGCGCGCGCACACGATCCGAGCGGCGATGGCCGGTGCGACGTCGAGGGCCGCCTCTTCCGCCCGGATGGCGAGCTCCGCTGGGTCCGCACACGCTCGCGCACGTACTTCGAGGGCGAAGGCAGCGCGCGCCGCCCGAGCCGAACGATCGGCGCGATCGTGGACCTCACCGAGTCGAAGCGGGTCACGGAGGCTCGAGGTCGGTTGATCTCGGTGCTCGACGAGACGCCGGATCTCGTGGCGATCGTGGACGCGCAAGGTCGCACCGAATACGCGAACCCCGCGGTCCGGGCGTTCTTCGAGCTCACCTCAGACCGAATCGCCGCCGCGTCGCTCCTCGGCGACTCGCCCGCGGCGCGCGATCTCTCGACGCGCGCCGTGCCCGAGGCTCTGGCGACGGGCCGCGCCCGCGCGGAGATCGAGCTGCTCGACGGTCGCTCGCTGTCGGTCGTCTTGCTCGCGCACCGCGGCCCCGCCGGCGTCACACACTTCTCGGCGATCGCGCGCGACACGACCGCTCTCCGCAGGCTCGAGGAGCAGTTCCGACAGGCACACAAGATGGAGGCGGTGGGCCGGCTCGCGGGCGGCATCGCGCACGACTTCAACAACATCCTCTCCGTCATCCTCAGCTGCGCGGAGCTGGCGCTCGCCGACCTCCCCGAGGCGCATCCCGTCCGTCTGGACCTCGAGCAGATCTCGGCAGGCGCCGCGCGCGCCGCGCAGCTCACCCAGCAGCTGCTCGCGTTCAGTCGACGACAGGTGCTCCGGCCGCGCACGATCGATCCCGCCACGGTCGTCGCCGCGATGGAGCCGCTCCTCAGGCGCCTCGTCGGGGAGGACGTCGCGTTCGCGAGCGTCTTCGGCGAGCCGCGCGCTCACATCCTCTGTGATCCGACGCAGCTCGAGCAGGTGCTGCTCAACCTCGTGGTGAACGCGCGCGATGCCCTGCCGCGCGGCGGCAAGATCACACTGGAGACCGCGCTGGTGGTCCTCGACGACGCGTACGTCGCCGCCCACGCGGAGTCCCGCAGCGGGCCGCACGTCATGCTCGCCGTCAGCGACGACGGCGTGGGCATGGACGCCGCGACGCGCGCCCAGATCTTCGAGCCGTTCTTCACCACGAAGGGCCCGGGTGTCGGCACGGGCCTCGGCCTCTCCACCGTGTACGGCATCGTTCGTCAGAGCGGGGGCACCGTGTGGGTGTACAGCGAGCCGGGGTGCGGCACGACGTTCAAGCTCTTCTTCCCCGTCGCCACGGGCGATGCAGAACAGCCAGCGCCACGGACCGCGGCGCGCTTCGTCGGCGCAGCGCGTAAGCCCGGCGCACGGATCCTCCTCGTCGAGGACGATCCTGCCGTGAGGCGCGTGGTCCGACAGGTGCTCGAGCGCGCGGGCTATGTCGTGACCGAAGCCGCCACGCCTGCCGAGGCGCTCACGATCGGCGCCGACGGTGTGGCGCTGATGCTGACGGACGTCGTCATGCCGGACATGACCGGTCGACAGCTCGCGGATCAGCTGGTGGTCAAGCACCCAGGGCTCCGTGTCCTCTACATGTCGGGCTACACGGAGAACAGCGTGGTCCACCACGGGGTGCTCGAGGCAGGCATCGACTTCCTCCCCAAGCCCATCCTCCCGACAGCGCTCCTCGACACGATCGAAGCAGTGCTCGCACGCTGACGCAACGAGACCTCGAAGACCTCGTGGCGCTCGCGAAGGTCGCCTCGGGCACGACGCGTTGATCTCCGCCGTACTCTCGCCGCACCCATGTCGGACGGACACTTCATTCTCCGTACTCCGCGCCTCGACCTCGTCGCCGCGACGTTGAGCCACGTCGACGCCGAGCTGCTGAGCCACGCTGCGCTCGCGCTGGTTCTCGGCGCCTCTGTGCCCGCAGACTGGCCACCCGGCGAGTACGACCGCTCCGCGCAGGAGTTCTTTCGCCGAGAGCTCGTCTCGGGCGGCGCATCGCGCGTGGGCTGGCTCACTTGGTATGCGATCACCCGCCACGCCGACGGCGGACGCGCCGCCCTCGTCGCCGGGGCGGGCTTCTTCGGGCCTCCAGCCGAAGGCTCCGTCGAGATCGGCTACTCGGTGGTTCCAGCCGAACGCGGGCGCGGCTACGCGACCGAGATCGTCACGGCGCTCGTGTCGCACGCGCTCGCCCACGACGCCGTCGACGAGGTCCTCGCCCACACCTCCGACGACAACGTCGGGTCGACGCGCGTGCTCCTCCGCTGTGGCTTTCGCAAGGTCGGTCCCGGGTCCGAGCCTGGATCGGTCGAGTACCGCGCGACGCGCCTGTCGCGTGCCTGATGAGTCTCGGAGCCGAGAGCTCATCCCGCGCTCGTGCCCGCCGCGCGCGCCGTTGTTGTGCCGCCCGAGCGACACGACACGGTCGAAGCAGTGCGCGCGCGCGGACGGAATGAAACCTCACGCAACGAGGCGTGTCTCAGCGCTCGTGCGGCACGTCGCCTTCCCCACTCTGATCGTCTGGCTGAGCGCGTGTGGCTCGGCCGTGCCTGCGGCGGTGACCGCTCCGTCTGCAGCGCCAGCACCCAGCGAGGAGACAGACTCGGTCTCCACCACCAGCGTCACGCGCGAAGAGCAGGCGATGGCGACCTCGACGCGCGCCGTCGTGCATGCGCCACGGCTGGACGCCGACGCGCTGCTCGCCGCGGCGGGCATGGCGAGCTATCTCGCCGATCACGATCTGCGCGTCGCCTCGATCGAAGGCGAGGCGAGGGAGCGGTGGTTCACGCGCGAGCCGAGCGGCGTGTTCCTCTACGCGGAGCGGCCGATCGAGACGGGCGTCGAGGCGACCGTGCGCGGCGCGTGTCAGCGCGTCCCGCTGTGGGACGACAACGTCCTCAACGGCCTGTCCTTCGTGCTCAGCCGACACGGCGACGAGCGTGCGGTGCTGGAGATCGGACAGGATCGTGTCGCCGTCACGGACCAGCGCCTCGAGGCGCGGCGGTGGCAGACGAACGGCGTGCGTGGTCTGCCCATGGGCGTGATCGCGTGGGACGACGGGCACATCGCGTTCGCGGAGGGCGCGGAGATCCAAGAGGTCGCGTGCGTGCACTCGGTGCGCACGGTGTCGTGCTCCGCGGACGCAGACCCGTGGGTCGGACCGCGCGGTCACTGCATCGATCGATCGCTCGTCGTGCGTCCGTGGCGCGCGCCGTTCGTGCCGCACGTCGGCCAAGTGAGCCCTGCGTATCCGGACACGTACCCATCGCTCCCCGAGGGCAGCTGCGAGGTGGAGTGCGAGCCGAGCGCATGCGACGAAGCGATGGCGCGCGCGCAGCTCCCGCGCGTGCCGCTCTACGCCGAGCAAGACCTCGTGCTCGCGGTGTTCCGCACGCAGTCAGCGTGTCGCGCGTATGCGAGCTCGCGTGGCTCGCAGGGCTCGGGAAGCGGCGTCTGGTGACGACGATTCGCCGGCGTCGAAACGCGCTCCGCGAGCCACACGCGAGCCCTCGTCCCGAATGCATCACCACGCCGCGTGTGGAGCTTGTTAGGGTGCCACGATGCAGTTCGACCCCTCCGCAGCCCGCGCACGCATCGAGAGGTTCTGGGCGCTCAACGCCGAGTTCGGCATGGAGCACAACGCCTATCGCGTCTACCTGAGTGAGATCGTCAGTGATCGATACGTCCTCGTGAACGGCCTTCAGCTGATCCGCGACGAGCTGCAGCTCGCAGGCGAATCCGAGAGCGACGATGGTGACGACGTGGTCGCCTGTGGCGCGGATCTCTCGCTCCCCAGCGTGATGACGACGCTCGCGCACACGAACTGCGGCGACCGCATCCATCAAGGCGAGGCGACGAGCAGCTACGAGCAGGTCGTCGCGTCTCGCTTCGCGACGATGTCGGAGATCGGCGAGCACAAGCTCGAGGCGTTCTCGCCGACCGGCGGCGGGACCGACGACGGTCACACGCTCGCGCACGTCACCGTGGCTCACATGCTCGACGAGCCGATCCGTCAGCGCTTCTACGCGGGTCATCCCCAGTCGTTCCTGCTGGTGAACGTCGACCTCAAGACGCATGTCGGGCGCCTCGAGCAAGACGGAAAGCTCGTCCTGGGAAGGACGCAGGAGTCCAAGTGGCGCGAGCCACGAACGGCGTGCGGTGCAGTCGTCGGTACCATCCGCGGCTACAACGCCGACAACGCCGTGCACCGTCGCATCCGCGACGACCTCGGGGAGGAGAACTTCGAGCTGCTCTCGACGAAGGGCATCCGCAGCAAAGATGGTGTCGACCTCACGGCCGCCGTTGCCTCCTCGATCGTCGCGATCCAGGGGATGATCAACACGGCCCGCGCGCTCGAGACGGAGATGGACGAACGCGGGATGGGGCACCTCACGGCGTCCATGACGGTGAACCGACCGCACATCGACGACACGATCGTCTATCTGGCGCGCGCGACCGTCTTTCACGGTGAGACGCGCGTCCAGGGCTTCGGCACCGACGCCGCACGCTACTCGGGCCGCACCGTCGAGTACCGCGGCGACAAGCGCATGATGATGCTCTACGACGGGCTCGACTCGACCGAGCACCGCCCGCGCAGCGCGCACTACGAGCCGCGGCGCTCCTCGATCTGAACAGTCACCGCTTCCTGATCGCCTTCGCCACCGTGTTCCTCGACACACCGAGCACGCGCGCGGCTTCGCTCTGGTTGCCATCCACGTGCGCGACGACGGCACGGATGTAGGCGTCCGACGCCTCGCTGATCGAGAGGCCGAGCGGGATCGAGGCGCTCGCGGGCTCCACGTCCACGCGCGAGCTGCGGGGCTCCTCCGCGAGCGACGTGCGCGCGAGCGGCAGTCGGTCTCTCTTGATGCGGCCGTCGGGCGCGAGCACCACCGCGCTCTCGATCGCGTGCTCGAGCTCGCGCACGTTGCCGGGGAAGGCATGCGCGCGCAGCGCCGTGATGGCGCTCGGCTCGATGGTCACACTGCGCGCGTAGCGCTTGCCGAAGATCTCCGCGAAGTGACGCGCGAGCCGCTCGATCTCGTCGGCGCCGCGCTCTCGCAAGGAAGGCACCTCGATCTCCAGCACTCGAAGTCGGTAGTAGAGGTCCTGGCGGAACTTCCCTTCCCGCACCGCGCGCTCGAGGTCGTGGTGCGTCGCGGAGATCACGCGCACGTCGGCCTTCATCGTCTCGCGTCCGCCGACGCGCTCGTACGTGCGCTCCTGGAGAAAGCGCAGCAGCTTGCCCTGCGTCTCGAGCGGCAGGTCGCCGATCTCGTCGAGGAAGAGCGTGCCTTGGTGTGCGAGCTCCACCTTGCCGCGGACGCGCTTGTCGGCGCCCGTGAAGGCGCCCCGCTCGTGGCCGAAGAGCTCGCTCTCGGCGAGCTGCGCAGGCAGCGTCGTGCAGTCGACGGTCACGAAGGGACCGCGCTGACGCGGCGAGCTCACGTGCACCGCGCGCGCGAGCAAGGTCTTGCCGGTGCCCGTCTCGCCGCGCAGCAGCACGGTCGCGTCGGCCTGCGCCGCGAGACGGATGCGCTCGTACACGCGCTCCATCGCGGGGCTGCGCCCGACGATGCGGTTGAACGGACCTCGCAGGACGAGGCCCGCCTCACCGTGCGAGGACGCGAGCGTGGTGAGCGAGAGAGCGCGCGCGAGCTCCGTCGAGAGCGCGAGCAAGTAGTCGGCGTCCTCGTCGTCGAACGCGCGGGTGCCCGCGACGCCGCGGTGGTTGAGCACCTGCACCACGCCTCGCACCGGCGCGCTGGCGTCCTCGCGGATCGGCGCCGCGAGGATCGAGCGCGTGACGAAGCCCGTCTTGCGATCGTGGGAAGGGTCGAAGCGCGCATCGCCGCGCACGTCGTCGATGCGGACCACCTCGCCGCGCTCGGCGACGAGGCCCACGACGCCCTTGCCGAACGGCTGAACGAGACGCGTGGCCTCGGGCAACACTGCGACGTGGCTCACCAAGGCGTCGGGCGAGTCGGCGTCGAGCAGCCACACCGTCGCCCGCTCGGCGTCCATCGCCTCGGCGAGCTTGTCGGCGGCGCTCGCGAGCCACGCGTCGAGATCGACCTCGCGGGCGAGCATCGACGCGAGCTCGACGAGCAACGACAGGCGGGTCACGCGGCCATCATAACGGGCCGCGGCGATCACGAGCGCGCTCATGCGGCGGCGGCGAGCCGACGCGCAGGGAGCGCGATCTCGAGGCCCTCGCGCGCGGCGATGGTGCCCGGCCGCAGGATGTCGGCCTGCATCTCGAGCGCTGCGACCTCGCGATCGGTGCGCTGCGGATCGTGATGGAAGAGCACCAACTGTCCGACGCGCGCCGCGTCTGCCACGCGCACGCCCTGCTCCCACGTGGAGTGGCCCCAGCCCACCTTCGAGGGACCGACCTCACCGCGGTACTCGGCCTCGGTGTACATCGAGTCGTAGATCAACACGTCCGCGTCCTTCGCGAGCTTGACCAAGTACGGGTCGAGACACGCGTAGTGCTCCGTGTCCGTCGCGTAGACGATCGAGCGACCGCCCGCCTCGATGCGGTAGCCCATCACGCCACCGGGGTGGTTGAGGCGACGCGCGGTGATCGTCATCTCGCCGATCGTGATCTCTTGACCCGACTCGACCTGTCGGAACGACAGGTGCGCGCCCATGTCGCTCAGGCGCACGGGGAAGTGCGGCGGCTGCATCTGCATCGACAGCGACTCACGCAGTCCGATCTGCGGGCTCGCCGTGGAAGGCGCACCGACGATCTCGAGGCGTGAGCCCGGCAGCCACGCGGGCAAGAAGAAGGGCAGGCCCTGGATGTGATCCCAGTGGAGGTGCGAGAGGAGCAGCGTCGCCTGCGAGATGCGATCGCGCATCAGCTGATCACCGAGCGCGCGGATGCCGGTTCCCGCGTCGAGCACGATCACCTGCTCGCCGAAGCGCACCTCGACGCAGCTCGTGTTGCCGCCGACGCCCTGCATGTCGCGACCGGGCGACGCGATGCTGCCGCGCACACCCCAGAAACGTACCGACAGACTCTCGCTCTTCGCCGTGCTCGCCATGACTCGATCTCCTCGCTCTCACGACCGACTCGGCCGTGTGTGAGCGAGGAGCATTGCGAGGGGAGTGCCAGCGCGAATTCGGCCTGTTTCGTGGGCGACCCAGGCTCCGACTCGCCGAGGGTGCTCTCCGACGGAGCGGCGCTGCGCTCGGGGAGATCAGCTGCCGCAGAGCATCGGCGCGACGCACACGCTGCCGTCGCACTGGCCGCTCGCGCACTGGCCCGCCTCGGTGCACGCCTCGCCGTTCTCACGGATGCGCAGACACACCTCGTCGAGGCAGCGCAAGCCCTCCGCGCATCCCGAGAGATCGCAGGCCGCGCCCTCGGTGCTCGGCACGGGCGCGCACACGCCGTCGAAGTCGAGCCGCATCGCGTTGGTCTCGGTGCACGCCTGACCAACGGGGCACTGCGCCGGAACACCGAGACGACACACGGCGCCTGCTGCGACGGCGGCGCGACAGACGAACGTCGCGCCGCCGGCGCCGACGGTGTCCACGACGCACGACAGACCGTCCATGCAGAGAGGTCCGGTCATGAGGTTGCACGTCCCGCCCTCGGTGCCGACGAGCACCTCCGCGTGCGGGCGACACTGCCCGCCGGTGCACAACGCGCCGAGCGTACATCCGCCCAGCTCGGTGCAGCCCGCACCGACCATCGGCGGCGCGACGCACGTCCCGTCGGTGCACGTGAGGCCACCGACGCAGTGACGCTCGTCGGTGCAGCTCTGTCCCGAGGTGCGCCTCGCCTGGCACGTGCCCGGGCACGCGGTCGTGAACTGGCAGAACTGCTCGACGCCGCACTCCTCGTTGAGCGAGCACGCACCGCCAGCGGGCTGTGTCCCCGCGAAGACCGCCTGACACGCGAGCGCTGCCGTACCGTTGTTCGAGAGCGTGCAGGGTCCGGCCTCGAGCGCATCCAGACACGCGCGCGCCTGCACCGGATCGAACGTCACCGTGCCGCGCGCGATCGCTTGGTCGTACGCAGGCGAGGCAGCGTTTCGGTAGGCCGCACCGAACGCCGCGTCGCACCCGCCTGCACCATCGATGAAGACACGAGCGACGGTCTCGCCTGCGCACGCCTCGATCGCGGCGCACGCGGCGAGCGGGAACTCGGTGTCGAACTGGTCCGCGGTGATCGAGCTCGAGTTGGTGCTCGGGCAACCAGCCAAGAGCGCGACTGCGACGGGGGCGGCGAAGACGAAGGCGTTGCGCATGCGCGAAGCGTCGCACGATCCCTCCGAGGCCGACAACGCGCGCGAGCCCGCCTCCGTGGCGCTCCACCGGACGCGCCGATGCTAGGCTCGCGCTCGCTCCGCGCCGAATCGGCGGTTCGGTCGCAGGCGAGAGACGCGCGACTCTCCTCCAGAGCAGAGACGACTCGGTGCATCCCCCCACCACAGCGCGAGCTCGTCGCGGAGTCGCGGGCGACGAGCGTGGTCACCGGCCCGAGATCGACGGACTGCGGGGCATCGCGATCGCGGCAGTGCTCCTCTCGCACGCGGGTGTGTCGAGCCTCCGCGGCGGATACCTGGGGGTCGACGTCTTTCTTCGCGATCAGTGGGTTCCTCCTGACCGCGGACCTGCTCCGCGCGGCCCAAGAGGGAACGTTCTCGGCCTCGCGCTTCTATCTCGGACGCGTGAGACGCATCGCACCCGCGCTGGTGCTCGTGTCTGCCGCCACGACGCCTTTCGCACTCTGGCTGATGCTCCCCGACCATCTCGAGAACTTCGGTCAATCGCTGCTCGCCACTTTGCTCTCGGCGAACAACGTCCTCGCCTGGCAGACCACGGGCTACTGGGCGACCGAATCCAGCTTCAAGCCGCTCCTCCACACCTGGAGCCTGGGAGTCGAAGAGCAGTTCTATCTGGTCCTTCCACCTCTCGTGGCTTTGGGTCTGCGAATCGAGGTGCGACGCGGTCCCCTCGTCGTGCTGGCGGTGCTGTCCGCAGCGAGCTTGGCCGCATCGGAATGGGGACGCGCACACGCCTCGGAGGCGAACTTCTACCTTCTTCCCTCGCGATTCTGGGAGATCGGTGCGGGATCACTGACTGCCATCCTCAGACCCTCGATGCTGGCGCGCACGACGGCACGGACGCGACACACGCTCGTCGGGATCAGCCTCGTCGCGCTCTCGGCCAGTCTGATCTCGATGGGGCCCGAGTGGGCATTGCCAGGTCTGCCATCGTCCATCCCGGTGGGCGCGACCTGCCTCGTCCTCGCGCTGGGCGGTGTCGCCGGGCCCGGCGTAGTGCTCACCGCCCGCCCCCTCGTCTGGACGGGAGTCGTCAGCTACAGCCTCTATCTCTGGCACCAACCCGCGTTCGCGTTTCTCCGCCTGGTGAGCCTCGAAGAGCCCTCGACTCCCATGTTCCTCGCCGTACTGGCGCCCATCGGCGCTCTCTCGTTCCTCACGTGGAGGTGGGTCGAGCAGCCCTGTCGCGACCGGTCGCGCGTCAGCACGAGGACGTTGCTCCTGCTCACCACGCTGCCGGGTGCCGCGCTGGTCGCGCTCGGCGCGATCCTCCACACGACCTCGGGGCTGGTCGCGCTGCGGCCCGAGGTGGCAGAGGGCGGCGCTTGGCTCGGGACACAGCAGAACATCGCGTACAACCTCGCACCGCGCGAACTGTCGAGCGTCGCGTTCGACGCGGCAGAACGGGATCGGAACATCCTGGTGATCGGCAACAGCTTCGCGCGCGACTTCATCAACATGATGAACGAAGCAGGCGCGTGGGATGCCGCCGTCGTCGGCTACGCGGAGAGACCCCTGTGCGCGCCGTGGGACGCGGCACTGACCGCCCGTGTGAGCGCCGCCGGCTCCGTGGTGCTCGGCTCCGGCGTGACGGAGCGTGAGCTCCCGTGCGCACGACGAGCGGTCCAGCAGGCGCGCGCGCTGGGCGTTGCGCACGTGCTCGTGCTCGGCATCAAGGGCTTCGGCTACAGCAACGAGGCTGTGATGCTCCTCCCGCCGGAGCGCCGGTACGCCTACCGCGCCCCTCTCGATCCGGCAGTCATCTCGGCCGACGCAGCCGCGCGCCGCGCGCTCGCTCCGGAGGTGTACGTGAGCTTCGTCGAGACCCTCGACGACGGCGCCCACACGGTGCCCGTCTTCACGCCCGATCGTCAGCTCATCAGCCAGGACCGTCGACACCTCACCCCTGCGGGAGCGCGGTTCGTGGGGCGAGAGGTCCTCGCGCTGCCACAGCTGGCGTGGCTACGTGCGCTCGCGCCCGGCGAAGGCGCACGGGCGGAGTGAGGGGCTTGCGCGCTGGCGGTCACGCCGTCACGAGCGCGGGTCGCGTGAGCTTCCACTCGCGCACGACGAGGTAGGCCAGCAGCGAGATCGACCCGAGGAAGGGCAACGTCGCGAGGAACGGCCAGGTCGTGATCCCGAGCTTCTTGGCGTCGGGCACGAGCCACATCGTCGCGATCGAGGCGGCGACCACGAGATCGAGCGTGATCTGTGTGGCCCAGCCGCCCTGCATCGGGACCTCGAGGAACGCGAGGTATCCCTCCGTGATCGTGACCTCCATCGAATAGACGGTGAACGCGAGGAAGACGACGAGGGCGACGACGAAACGGGCCATGGGAACCTCCAGTGACAGCGGGACGAGCCCCCGCGAACGAACTGCTCGGCGCTCGCATCGCGCGGGGGCCGCCTCGGCGGTCATCGCCGATGACGTTGTTCTGGCCTCTGGCCCAGCCATCACCATGACCTCGGAGGTCATGCTCTGGACGAGCGATGAGGTCATCCTCGGCCCATGAGCACCCGCATCGCCGCAGGATCGTTCGGCACGCTCCTCCGAGAGCACCGCACGCGACGGCACTGGTCGCAGTCCGCCCTCGCCGAGCAAGCGGAGGTCTCTACGCGACACCTCTCGTTCCTCGAGACCGGCAAGGCGGCGCCGAGCCGCGAGATGGTGCTCGTGCTGTCGAACGCCCTCGACCTGCCGCTGCGCGAGCGGAACCTCTTGCTGGGCGCGGCGGGCTTCACGCCCGCGTACCGAGAGAGCGCGCTCGAGTCACCCGCGATGAACGACGTGCGCCGCGCGATCGATCTCTTGCTCGCGCACCACGAGCCCTACCCCGCGATGGTGTTCGATGCCCTCTGGAACGTCGTGAAGATCAACCAAGGCGCGGGCGCGCTCCTGGGCTCGCTGATCCCGCTCGACGCGGAGACCGCGCACATCGTGCAGAACGGGATGCGCTTCATCTTCCATCCGCGCGGCGCCCGCCCGTACATCGAGAACTGGCGAGAGGTCGCCTCGTACGCGCTCGATCAGATGCGGCGCGAGATGCACCACACGCCGCGCGAAGGCGGCGCTGCGCTGCTCGCGGAGATCGAGGCGCTGGCGGGAGAGCTGGGCTTCGTCGCGCCGCGCACGATCGAGACGCCGCTGCTCGAGGTGCGCTTGAAGAAGGACGACCTGCGCCTCCGCTTCTACACGACGGTCACGACGCTCGGCACGCCGCTCGACGTGACGGTGCAGGAGCTGCGCATCGAGACCTACTTCCCGGCGGACGCAGAGACGCGGGCCATCGTGGAGCGACTTCGAACGGCGTGAGATCAGGGCCCGTCGCTCAGCCCGCGAGCGTACTGCGCCCGATCAGCTGTCGTGACTCGAGGATCGCGACCAGCGCGTCTGCGCACTGCTCGGGGCTCTCGCCGCTCGCACCGATCACGAGCTCGGGCGACTCGGGCGCTTCGTACGGCGAGCTCAAGCCCGTGAAGTCTCTGATCTCGCCCGCGCGCGCCTTCTTGTAGAGGCCCTTCGGATCACGTCGCTCGCACTCCTCGAGCGGCGTGGCGACGTGGACCTCGAGGAAGGTCCCTTCGACGGCGATCGAGCGCGCGCGCGCACGGTCGGCACGAAACGGAGAGATGAACGCTGTGAGCACGACCACACCCGCGTCGGCCATGAGCTTCGCCACCTCGGCGATGCGACGAATGTTCTCCGTACGGTCCTTCTCACCGAAGCCGAGATCCGCGTTGAGGCCGTGCCGGACGTTGTCGCCGTCGAGCACGTACGCGAGCACACCGCGCTCGATCAGCGTCTTCTCGACGAGGCCGGCCACCGTGCTCTTGCCCGAGCCCGACAGACCCGTGAGCCAGAGGATCGCGCCGCCGTGACCGAGCACCCGACGTCGATCGTCGGCGCTGACGTGACCGTGGTGCCAGGTGACGTTCGAGCTCATCGCGCCCCTCTACCACACGAACGCGCGCGGCCCGCGATCACGAGGATCGCGGGCCACGTCGCGGCATGCTCACTTCAGCGGCAGGCCTGGATCCGCGTGGTCGAGCTCGACGAGCAGCCGAAGCCAGGCCTCAGCGTGCACGAGAGGTACGTCCCTCCAGAGCCGCACGCGCGCACGGTGCCGCTCCAGCCCGTCGCGCCGTCGATGTCGCAGCTTCCGCAGGAGCCGGTGGCGCTGCGCGGGTACTGCTGCGTCGCGCCGCCGCTGCAGTCGTAGTCGTACTCGCGGCCCGCAGGCTGCGTGGGGACGATCACGCTGGTGAAGAACGCGGTCTGGCCCGGGAAGACGCTCGCGTTCTCGTCGACGCAGTCGGCCACTGCGGAGGGCGCAGACAGCCACTGGCCGCCGCTGCAGACCGAGGGCGCCGTCGTCGGCGCGCGACACGAGACGGTCGTCGTGGCGCCGCTGCGGGTGAAGCCATCGCGATCGCAGTCCGCGTAATACGTCGCGGTCGTCAGCCCATCGTCGACGACGCCGTCGCAGTCGTCGTCCACGTCGTTGCAGGTCTCGGGCGCGCTCGGTCGCACCGACATCGACGCATCGTTGCAGTCACCGCCGACGCCGACGTAGCCGCTCGGTGGCGTGCACGCCTGGAGCGTCATGTCGCTGCGGCCGTACGTGTCGTTGTCGCCGTCTCGGTAGAAGGTGATGAGCACGCCGTCGTCGATGCTCGCGTCGCAGTCGTTGTCGCGTCCGTCGCAGCTCTCGGGCGCGCTGGGGTTCGACGTGGCGCTCGTGTCGTCGCAGTCACCGGGACGGCTCGCGTGGCCGGCGGGCTGCGTGCAGGCCTGGGCGGTCATGTCGCTGCGGCCGTACGTGTCTCCGTCGCCATCGACGTAGAACGTGGTGGTGACTCCGTCGTCGACGGTGCCATCGCAGTCGTCGTCGAGCGTGTTGCACGTCTCGATGCCGCCCGGGCGACACGACGCACACGCGTCGTTGCAGTCGCCCGCGGTGGCCGTGTGACCCGACGGTGCAGCGCATGCGCTGACCGCGGTGCCGGTGCCGAAGCCGTCGCCGTCGGCATCCAAGTAGAACGAGAGCATGACGCCGTCGTCGATCGTGCCGTCGCAGTCGTCGTCTGCGCCGTTGCAGCTCTCGCTGCCGCCGGGGTGGCAGCTCGCGCAGGTGTCGCTGCAGTCGGTCGCGTCCGTCACGAAGCCAGCGCGGCTCGACGCGCACTCGCCGAGGGGACGCGTCACATCACCGAAGCCGTCCCCGTCAGCGTCCGCGTAGAGCAGCGCGAAAGGACAGCCCGCATCGGGCACCACGAACGCGTCGGGCATCACCATCGCGGCGTCGTCGACGAGCACGCCCGCGTCGTCGATCGACACGAAGCTTCCGCCGTCGTCGATCCCTGCGTCGACAGCCATCGAGGCGTCGGGATCGCTCGACGCGCCGTCGGGGCGCCACGCGTCGGCTCGCGCCCCCACCTCCACGCACATGCCCATCACCGGCTCGTAGCCGTTGGGACAACCGTTGCTGCTGCCGCAGCCATTCACGAGAACCAGGAACGAGACCACCAGGAACCAGATCGAGATCTTCATGTTCGCCTCCACGTCCACTTGCGGACGCGGGGGTTGTCGGTGGCTCGTTGCGCGTGTTGCGTGCCCGACGAAAAAGAATCAGCGGGTGGCCAGCAGCTCAGACAGCGCCTGGATGGTGCGGGGGGCGGACCCTTCGGCCTTGTTGTTCACGATCACGTAGAGCGGTAGGCCGGCTTCGGCGCAGGCGTCCGAGAGCGCCACCACGTCGGCGCGCATCTGGGGCTGGGGCACGACGACGCGATCGAAGGGCTCGAAGGCGGCCTTCTGCTTCTCGTAGCTCTTGCCGTGCGGGAGCATGAGGCGCGCGACCACCACCGGCCCGAGAACGCCGGGACCGCCGATCGTCTTCGCGATCCGCTCCTGCTGCTTCGCGAGGCGCGGCATGCGTGTCCAGAACGAGAAGCAGTGCGCGGCGCCGCGGGTCGCGAGGATCTCGAGGTAACGATCGGTCATGAGGCGCGAGTCACGCACCTCGATCGCGAACGGACCGAACGGCGCCGCTTCGACGAGGAAGGCGTCGAGCCGCTCCTCGAAGCGCGTGACGTCGGGCGCGTGCGGCGTGGGCGGGATCTCGATCACGTACGCCGCGAGGTGTGGACGAAAGGTCTCTTCGACCGGAAGCGCGACGTGCTCGGCGAACGCAGCCACGTCGAGGAAGCGTGGGTTCGGCTGACCCGCGCGCGCGCCGAAGCGCGCGTGATCGGGGTAGCTGAGCGCGGCGATCTCGTCCCACACCTTCATGATCGTGCGGTAGCCGGCGGGGAGGAGCGCGGCATACGACGCGAGCTCCTCGCGCGGGATCGGGCCGTAGTAGCTGCGATCGATGCCGACGGTGCGCAGCAGTGGGTGGGCCGCGTACTCCTCGAGCGAGCTGCGCACGAACTCTTTCTGCGACGGGTAGGTGCGTCGGTAGACGAAGTCCGCCCACCCGGGGAACGTCCAGCTCGAGGTGCCCATGTGCACGTGCGAAGGAACGCGCGAGGCCAGGGCGACGTCCTCCGCGCGCGGCGGGGGCACGGCACCGAGCGAGCCACGCACCGACGCGGCCGCCGGGGCGTTGGGCAGTGCGCTCGGTCGATCGATCGCGGGTTCGTCGAACAGCGAGAGCGTGCCCGTGCTCGTGTCCTTGCGCCTGGCCACTAGTTCGCTTCGCGCTCGCGTGCGCGGAGGTCGGAGACGCCCTCGTTGTGCGCGTCGAGCGTCGCGCTGAACACGTGACGACCGCCGCCTCGCGCGACGAAGTAGAAGTCTTGGTGCCGCGCGTGCTCGAGGACCGCGCGGATCGCGGGCAGGCCGGGGTTGCAGATCGGTCCGGGCGGCAAGCCCTCGCGACGGTACGAGTTGTAGGGGTTGCCTGCGTCCTCGAGCATCGCGCGGGTGATGCGACGACCATCGAAGCCCTCGCACGAAGCTCGTGTGGGCGCTTCGCGGCAGCCATAGGCGATCGTGGGATCGGCCTGCAGGCGATGGCGGGGAAGGAAGGTGTCGCTCTCCAAGCGGTTCACGAACACGCCGGCGATGAGCGGCTGCTCCTCACGCGCGACGGCCTCTTGCTCGACGATCGAGGCGAGCACGAGCACCGCGTGATCGTCGAGGCCGAGCGCGCGCAGCCGATCGCGCGAGGGGCCGTCGTCGTCCTCGAACGCCTCGCGTGTGCCGCTGCGGAACGTGCGCACGAAGCGCCGGACGAGCTCACGCGGATCACTGCCTGTCGAGAGCGTGTAGGTGTCCGGAAAGAGATAGCCCTCGGCGGTGGGCCCGGGGATCTCGAGCTCGTCGAGCAGCGCGCGATCTTCGGTCGCCTCGAGGAACGCATCCTCGTCGCACACGTCCCAGCGCGCGAGCCGCGCCGCGATCTCGTGTCGATCGAAGCCCTCGGGCACGAGGATGTCGATCTGCGTCGGACCCAGGCCGTCCGCGAGGCGGGCGAGCAGCGTGTGGATCGACATGTCGCCGCGGACACGCACGGGCCCGCGGCGCAGGCTCTCGTCCGCCCCGAGCAGGCGCGCGTAGAAGGCGAAGAGCCACGCGTCGTCGATCGCGCCGAGGTGCTCGAGCTCGGCGGCGACCTCGTCGATGCCGTCGTCGGACTGGACGATCACGGTGAGCTCGCTCGCGCCCCGACCGCTACCGCGCACGTCCGCCGGATAGACGAGGAAGAGCCACGTGAGCGCGCCGATCGCCGCGGTGACGAGGGTGGCGAGCACGGCCTCGAGCACGCGAGATCGCGGCTTGCTCCGTGCGCTCACGGGCTCGCCTCGGGGCGGTAGGCGATCGCCCTCTCACGCACGGCGGCGCTCGCCTCGAGGTACGCGCCCAGCAGGATCGCAGCGGCGATGCTGTCCACCTTGCCGCGCTGCTTCTTCTGCGAGAGCCCGCCCGCCGACATCGCCCGCGACGCCGCGACGCTCGTGAGGCGCTCGTCCCACATCGCGACCGGTCGCCCGAGGACGCTCGCCATACGCGCCCCGAGCGCGCGTGCCTTCTTCGCGGCGGGACCCTCGCGGCCGCTGAGCTCGAGCGGAAGACCGAGCACGATCACCGCGACGCTCTCCTCGCGCACGATCGACGCGATGGTCGCGAGGCCTTCCGCTTCGCTCGCGGGCGTGAGCACGGGACGCGGCAGCGCCATCTCGTCGTCCTCGTCGGACACGGCGACGCCCCAGCGTCGCTCACCGGGATCGATCGCCATGGAGCGCGGGCGCGGAGGCATGCTCGCCGTCCTCTACCGCGAGGCGGCGCGAGCGTCGAAGAACGGGCATGACGTACGCTCGCGCGCGCATGGCTCGATCGACTCGCTCGCAGCGCTACCTCGACAACCGCGGCAGACCCACGGTCGAGGTGATCGGTCTTCCTGGCTCGCCGCTCGCCGATCTGTTCCACCGCCTCCTCACGATGCAGTGGCGCTCGTTCCTGCTCCTGGCCTTCGCAGCGTACCTCCTCGTGAACGCGCTCTTCGCGACGCTCTACTGGCTCGACCCGGGAGGCATCGAGAACACGGAGCCGGGATCGTTCCTCGACGCGTACTTCTTCAGCGTCGAGTCGATGATGACGATCGGCTACGGCCGGATGGTGCCCACGAGCACGCTCGCGCACGTGCTCGTCACGATCGAGTCGTTCGTCGGTCTCCTCATCACGGCGCTGCTCACGGGGCTCATCTTCGCGAAGTTCGCCACGCCGACCGCGAACGTGCTGTTCAGCAACGTCGTGTGCATCTCCAAGCACGAGGGGCAGCCGACCCTGCTCTTCCGGCTCGCGAACGCGCGCGGCAACCGCCTGCTCCAGGCGTCGTTGTCGGTGACGATCGCCAAGACGACCAAGACGCTCGAGGGCGAGACGTTCCGCAAGGTCCAGGACGTCGAGCTCGTGCGCAGCACCAACCCGCTCTTTTGGATCGGCTGGACCGCGATGCACCGCATCACCCCGACGAGCCCGTTCCACGCCGAGACGAAGGAGTCTCTCGTGGCCCAGGGGGCCGAAATGATCGTCGTGCTCTCGGGCGTGGACGAGCACTCGTCGGCCACCGTGCACACGCGACGCTCCTACGGCCCCGAGGAGATGGTGTGGGGGGCACGCTTCGTCGACATCCTCGCGGCCAACGCCGCCGGAGACGGACTGCGGGTCGCCGACTACCGCCGCTTCCACGACACGCAGCCGTCCGATCTGTGATCCGTCACCCCGTTCACCACCCCGCACAGGTGAGCTCGATGGCGACGCTCCGTCCCGGAAGCGGCAGGCCGAGCACGTCGTAGCCGCGCGCGTCCAGCGCGTCGCGGAGGATCACGTCGAGGCGCAACAGATCATCGAAGAACGACGCCGAGATGCCCGCGCCGAACGTGGTGCGCTCGGGGATGGCGACGAGCGCCGCAGGATCCGCGGTGCTCGATCCCACGTGCTCCACTTCGAGGTAGAGGCGGCCTCCCGACAAGACTCCAGGCCCGTCCGCGTAGCCTTCGAGGCGCGCGTAGGCGACGAGCGAGGGACGAAGCGGCAGCGCGCGATCGGCGGCGACGTCGCGCGCATCGAGGAAGGTCAACGCGCCATCGAGACGCACGAGATCGAAGACGTCGCCCGACACACCCGCCTCGAGGCCAGCGAGGCGCGCGGCCTGCACGTTGAGGGGCACGGCTTGGTTCTGCGCGACACGCTGGTAGCGGATCAGATCCTCGACGTACGACGCGAAGCCGCGCACCTCGATGCGACCACGGACGGCGTCGGTGCGACCCGCGAGCACCGCGCCGAGATCGCCGCCGTACGAGGTCTCGGGCTGCAAGAGCACATTGCCCGCGAGGTAGCCGCGATCACCGAACAGCTCGAGGCTCGAGGGCGCCCGCGTCGCGATCGACGCGCTGCCCACGAGCGACAGCACACGTGCGATCTCGACGAGCACCGACGCACGTCCCGTCGGCAGCGTGAGCTCGACCGACTGCGGATCGATCGTCCGCTCGCCCGCGGCGTCGATCAGCGACGCGAACGATCCCTCGATCCGGCCGGCGAGGCGTCCTTCCACGCGCACGTCGTCGATCTCGAGCGACACGCGCGGCTCGATCCCGAGCGCCGCCGAGTCGCGTCGGCTGCTCACGCGCGCGCGCTCGGGGGAGACGCGCGCGATCAAGCGATCGGAGCTCGTGATCTCTTCGTGCGCGTACTGTGCGATGGCGGTGATCGCGAGCCAGTCCTCGATGGCGATCGAGCCCGCGACGCGCGCGTACACACGCGCGAGCTCGTCGGTGGCCTCGCGCGGCACCTGCCCGAACTGGGCGAGTGGGTCGCTCACGAGCCGTTCCTCGAGGCCCGCGCCGACCGCCATCGAGAGTTGCCAGCGCGCCTCGGCCGCACGATCGAGCTCGCGTCCTCCTTCGAGCCAGTCCATCGAGGCGCCGAGCGTGAAGCGCTGCGAGGCACGACGACCGGAGGGAGCGTCGACGAAACGAGACGGCGGCGGCTCGAGGCCACCCGTGCGCTCGAGGCCCGTCGCGAGCAACGTGAAGCGTCCGTCGAGCGCGCGCGCGCTCAGGTGCACGAGGCCCGTGCCCTCGAGGAGCTGCGCGTTCTGCCGACCTCGCTCGCGATCATCGGTCGTGTCGAACGCGGTCCCTCCGTCGTCACGGTAGGGAAAATCGCCACGAACACTGACCAGACCTGCGCCGACCGTCGCTCGCAGCCCGTCATCACCCACGCTCACCGTGGCGCGTCCTTGGTAGCGATCGAAGCTGCCCAGGCCCGCCGCGAGCTCGAGGCGTCGCGTGCGTCCCTCGCGCGGCACGAGGCGCACGACGCCGCCGATCGCGCCCGATCCCAGCCACAGCGGCGCACCGCCTCGGTACACCTCGACGCGCTCGAACATCCACGGGGGCAAGGTCGAGAGATCCACCGCCGAGCCGTCGGCGGCGACGAGCGGCAGATCGCCGATCATCACGGCCGTGTGCTCTGCGTCCGCGCCGCGCAGCGAGAGCGTGCTGAAGCCGCCGTAGCTCGAGGTGCGACGCGCGCGCGCGCCCGGTGCTTCGCGGAGGATCTCGTCCATCGTCTCGAGCGCGCGCGGTCGATCGGTGAGCGTGATGGTGGTGGCCGACGCGGAGGGATCGATCGCGTCGACGCCGATCCGCGAGACCCGCGCGCTGGCGCCGAAGGTGGGCTCTCCGGTCTCGTCTGCGGGGCTCTCGCGCTCGGGCGAGGTCTGCGCGTGCACGGCCGCTGTCGTCACGAGCGAGAGCGCGAGCACGCCGATCGCGCCGCGCATCACGTGCCGCCGGACGTTGGCTCGATCGGTCGCGCTGCCGCGCTTCGCATTCGCTCCAGCGTGCGGCGCGTGCGCTGTGCGTCGCTGGTGCGTCCTTCTTCTTCGTACGTCGAGAGGAGGCGCTCGAGGTCGTGCTCGCTCGCTTCGCCCGCCCGCACGCGCGCCTCCAGACGCGAGGCGAGATCCTCACCGTGCGGATCCCAGAAGTCCTCCACGAATCGCCGCGCGTCGTTCGCTCCGGCCTCGCGCTCGAAGTCCGGCATGATGAACGGCGCGACGATCCACGAGGAGAGGAGGAAGGACGTCAGCCACACAGCGAGGCGGTCCTGGAGCTTCTTCTCGCCCCACGCGATCCACGCGATCGAGAACGCACCCACGAGGAGGAGCGGCGCCATCGACGCCGTGCCCGTCCACCCGAAGAAGAAGCGGCCCGCGTTGTAGGGCGCGAAGTCGTGCCGCACGAGCCAGCGAATCAGCTGCGGCAAGGGCCGCGTGAAGGCCTCGGGCAGATGCGGGTAGTACGCAGACGGCGCGCCCTGGAGCAGCAAGCCCACCGACGCGCAGGCGACGGCGAGCGCCCCGATCGCGCGCGGCGACCACGTCTTCTTCACGAGCCAGCGCGCGCCCTCGAGCGCGAGCCAGCCTGCGAACGGGAGCGCGACCGCGAGGTAGCGCGCGCCGACCGTCCAGCCGCCGCGCCAGTTGTTCATCAGCGAGATGAGCGCCCACGTGCTCCCGCACACCAGCAGCGCGACGATCACGTCGAGCCGCTCGCGCCTGCGCGCGAAGACCACGGGCGCTCCGACGATCGCGAGGAAGAAGATCGGTGAGGTGATGAAGAAGCCGTACGCGGGATCGAACAGCAGCCCGCCCGCGGCCTCCCAGCGCACACCATCGGCGCCGTAGAAGCCCGAGTGCATGGCGTCGCGGAACTGATCGTTCTCGAGGTAGCCGTGGCCCGGCGTGAACGGGCTGCCGTAGCAGACGTCGTGGAAGTGAAGGACGGCGAGCGTGGGCACGAGCGCGCCGATCACGAAGCCCGCGAGCCGCGGCCACGGCCTCACGCACGCGAGCGCGTAGAGACAGAGGAACGCCGTGGCGGGAAAGCCGGGGTACTCGGTGGCGGTGACCAGCGCGGCGAGGAAGCCCGCGAGCGTCGCATCGCGCCAGCTGATCGTCTGCGCGTGCCGCGCGTCGCGCAGCAGCATGAACGCGCCGAACGCCGCCACCGCGCTGAGCGAGTGCGTCACGAAGAGGATCGCGTACGCGTAGAACATCGAGCCGATCGCGAGCGACACGAAGATCGCATCGCGGATCACGGGCTCGCCGCCGCGCCGCTGGAGCCAGCGGTAGTACGCGACCAAGAAGAGCAGGCACGGGATCACCGAGGCGAAGACACGCACCGCCCAGAGCGCGCGGGTGCGATCGAAGGGCACGCCCTGGATCGCGGTGAGCTGTCGGTACGCCCAGTACGCCGGCACGCCGATCATGCTCGTCGCGGGCGCCTTCACCGAGCAGTAGTGGCCCTCGTACACCGCTGCGTCGTTCACCCAGCCCCAGCGCTCGCGCACGTGATCGATGTGGTAGGTGCCGTCGTCGACGATCGCGGCGGTCATGTAGAACCGCACGTTCTCGTTGGGGTTGTTGACGCGCGCGAAGTACGGAAAGACGTAGAGGTACGCGAACGCCGCGATGGCCAGCGCGGAGACGAGGCGCGAACGTGGGCCGATGCGGAAGCGCGACGCGGCGCCCGGAAGCGCGAGGGCGTCCACGGGCGGTGCGCCCGTCGAAGGTCGTGGATCGATGTCGGCCGGGCTCGACAAGGGGCGGCACGATAGCAACGTCTCGCGCCGCTGGCCGCGTTCCAGAGTTGCCCGGGTCGAGGGACCTCCGGCGTGCTCGAGCACTCCCTGCCGGCCTCGCCGTTTGGCCAAACTTGGGTAGAGTCGCGCCGCCGTGAGCGGGGTCCCCTCCCACAAGCCCAAGACCGCCATCGAACGCCGAGCCTCGCAGCTCCCGCGCACGCGCCCGCGCGTGGTCGCCGTGACGGGCGCCTGCGCGTTCCTGGGCAAGAACCTCGTGGGCGTGCTCGAGGAGCGCGAGGACGTCGAGCGCATCGTCATCCTCGACGTGGCCTCGCCACCGACCGCAGGACGAAAGAGCCGCGCCTACCGCGTGGATCTCACGCAGCCTGCGGTGTCGGCGCGCCTCACCGAGATCCTCCGCGCGGAGAAGGTCACCGAGCTCGCGCACCTCGCGTTCCTCTCGAGCCCCACCACCGCCGAGCCGTGGGCGCACGAGCTCGAGAGCGTCGGCACGATGCACGTGCTGCACGCGTGCCGCGAGTCGCCGGTGGAGCGCGTGGTCGTCGCCTCGCAGACGCTGCTCTACGGGCCGCACCCCGCGAACCCGAACTTCCTGAAGGAGAGCGCGCCGCTCCGCGGCATCCGCAGCGGGCGCACGAGCTCGTTCGGTCGCTCGTTCGATCAGGCCGAGTGCAGCTTCCTCGCCGACAAGATCGACGCCGAGCGCGAGGTCGAGCGGTTCGCGAAGGATCGTCCCGACACGTCGGTGGCCGTGCTGCGCTTCGCGCCGATCTTGGGCCCCACCGTGCGCAGCTGGGTCACGCGATGGCTGTCGCGCCGCATCGTGCCGACGCTCTTGGGCTTCGATCCCCTCGTTCAGCTGGTGCACGAGATGGACGCCGTGAGCGCGCTCGTGCTCGCGCTCGATCCCTCACGCTGGGACCGGACCGGCGCGGCGAGCACGCACGCGCGCGGCGCGTTCAACATCACGGGCCAAGGCGTGCTGCCGGTCTCGACGATCGTGAAGCTCGCAGGACGCGCGGCGCTGCCGGTGCCCGGTCCGCTGCTCACGCGAGGGACCGAGCTCTTGTGGATGGCCGGCCTCAACGAGGCGCCGTCGCCGTTCGTCGATTTCCTCCGACACCTCTGCGTCGCCGATGGGACGCGCGCGCGTCGGGAGCTCGGCTTCGTGCCGGCGTTCACGACCAAGGAAGCCGTGCTCGACTTCGGCGGTGCGCTCCGCCTGCGCGAGGCGCGTCTCTTGTCTCCCACTGCGTGACGAGCGATCCATGGCGATGAAGAAACGACCCACCGCGCGCTCGCCCCAGTCTGCTCGCACCACGACGAAGGGTCGGAGCTCGAGCGGCGCCCTCAAGGCACCGACGAAGTCCTCGAGCGGACAGACCAAGGCGGTCACCACGAAGTCCTCGAGCGGACAGACCAAGGCGGTCACCACGAAGTCCTCGAGCGGACAGACCGCTGCGGCCACGACGAAGTCCTCGAGCGGACAGATCGCAGCGGCGAAGTCCTCGAGTGGATCGGTGGCCACGCCGACCAAGTCCTCGAGCGGACAGACGACAGCGCCGACCTCCCCGGGCAAGCTGATCGCGGCGCGTCGCCCGACGAGCGGCACGAAGCCATCGCAGGTCCTCGCGAAGCCTTCGGAGCCCGTCGAGAAGCCTTCCCCGCCCGTCGCGAAGGCTTCGGAGCCCGTCGTGAAGCCTACGGTCGCGAACGATTCCGCGCCGGCAGCGAAGCCTTCAGTGACCGTCGAGCCGATGACACCGCGTCCGAGCGCGCGCGTGAGCGCGAAGAGACCGTCGAGCGCCGGCACCGAGCCTGCACCGATCGTCGCGGCGACGGTCGAGGTGGCCCCCGTCGTCGTCGCACCGGTGGTCGCCGCGCCAGTCGCCGTCGCGCCAGTCGTCGCCGCGCCAGTCGCCGTCGAGC
>JAFLCL010000068.1 GCA_017303575.1 Deltaproteobacteria bacterium | reverse complement strand
GGGCCAAGCCTTGGCCACGGGCGCGCGACGCGGCTTCGCGCTCGCGCGGCCGCCCGGACATCACGCCGAGATCGCTCGCCCCATGGGCTTCTGTCTGCTCAACAACGTGGCGATCGCGGCGCGTGCGGCTCAGCGGGCGGGTGCGCGCAGGATCGCGATCGTCGACTGGGATGCCCACCACGGCAACGGCACCCAGGATGTGTTCGAGGACGACAGCGAGGTGCTCTTCGTCAGCCTCCATCAATGGCCGCTCTACCCCGGCACGGGCGCACCCGGCGAGATCGGTCGCGACGCGGCGCTCGGCAAGACGATGAACCTCGCGATGCCTCCGGGCGCGTCGCGCGCCGACTACGATCTCGCGTTCCAGCGCGCCGTGCTGCCGGCGCTCGAGGAGCACGCGCCCGATGTCATCCTCGTCTCGGCCGGCTACGACGCGCACGTGCGCGATCCGCTCGCGGAGCTTCGTCTGGACGAGCCTGCCTACGTCGGCCTCACGGGCGAGCTCGCGGGGCTCGCCGATCGGCGCGGCATCGGCCTCGGCTTCGTGCTCGAGGGTGGCTACGACCTCGACGCGCTCGAAGGCAGCGTGCTCGCCACGCTGACCCGCGCCATGGGTGACGCGTCCACGCCGAGCCGCGACGGCCGGGGCGCGTCGGCCGCGACCGAGCGAACGATCGCGCAGACGATCGCGGCGCACGCTCCCCACTGGCAGGCGTTCGCGGCGAGCCGCTGACGCCGTCTGACAGCGGCGGTGCGAGCCAGCTACGCTCGGGCCCGTGGATCTTCGCTCGCAGACGTCCTTGCTCGGCGCAGTGCTGTCGCTGGCCGTCGCCGCGACGGTCCTGCTGAGGCCGCGCAAGCGCCGCGTGCACTGGCTGTTCGCGCTCTTCGATCTGACCGTCAGCGCTTGGTACGGCACCTCGTTCCTCGCGCGCTGGTCGCAGGGCTCGCAGTTCTGGGAGCGGCTGAACCTGGTGTTCGCTGTGCTCCTTCCTCTGGCCGCGGTGCAGTTCTTCCGCGCGTTCTTGCTGACGGAGTCGCGGCGATCGGGTCAGCTCAACCGTGTCGCGATCGTGCTCGCGTGCACGATGATCGTCGCCGTCTTCACGCCGCTTCATCCCTCGCTGTTCCTGAACACGCTGATCTTCACGTACGTGTTCGTGCTGCTGGTCGCGTCTCTCATGCTCGTCTACCGCGCGGGACGACGCGCGCGGTCCCGCTTCGACGGCGCACGCCTCACGTACCTCGCGCTCGTCGGCACGTTCGCCGCCGTGTTCACGCTCGCGGACTACCTCCCCTACGTCGGTCTCGACATCCCGCCCGTCGGCACCGTCCTCATCCTCGTCTTCCTCTACGTGCTGTCGCAGTCGATCTTGCGCTTTCGCTTGCTCGATCTGTACGAGCTCGGCGGCAAGCTCTTCGTGCTGACGGCGCTGTCGTTCACGCTCGCCGGCATCCTGTGGGTGCTCGTGTGGCTCGACCCCGGCAACTTCTATCTGCACTCGGTCGCGGCAGCGCTCGTGCTCTTGATCCTCTCCGAGCCGCTGCACAGCTGGGTCGAGCAGCGCATCGCCGCGATCCTCCTCCGCGAGCGCTTGGACTTCGAGCGCCTCGCGGCGACGCTGCGTCGCAAGCTCGCGAGCCCCACCTCGCTCGACGACGTCGTACGCGCGATCGTGACCTCGCTCGGCGAGTCGCGCCGCGTGACGCATGGCGCCGTGTACCTGCTCGATCGCGAGCGCGCGGGCTACCAACTCGCGGGGCACGTGGGCGAGCGGCCCGCCGGCCGCGTCGATCCCGCGGCCTCTCGTGCGTTCCTCGAGCGTCTCTCGCGGGAGGGCGCGCTGGTGCTCGAGAACGTCGAGCGTGAGCGCGAAGAGCGGACCGAGCTCGGCGACGAGCGCGATGCGCGTGCGCTGGGCGAGGTGCTCGACTCCATGCGTGAGCTGCGCACGTCGCTCGTCGCCGCGGTCCGCGGGGACGCGGAGATCTACGGCTTCCTGTGCCTCCGCGACGATCGCCTGCGCGACGCGTACACCCCCGAGGAGGTCGCGATCCTGCGTGGGCTCGCCGCCCAGGCCGCGAGCGCCGTCGAGAGCCTCCGCCTCTACGAGCGCCTTCGTGATCGCGATCGGCTCGCGGCGCTCGGCGAGATGGCCGCGGGCCTCGCGCACGAGATCCGCAACCCGCTGGGCTCCATCAAGGCGAGCGCGCAGTTCCTCGCGGAGTCGGCAGACGAGTCGAGCAAGCGCGACCCGTCGCGCGAGTTCCTCGAGATCATCGTGGAGGAGGTGGACCGCCTCAACCGCGTGGTGAGCTCGTTCCTCGACTACGCACGCCCCACCGCGAGCCGCGACGAGCCGATCGATCCCACGGCGACGATCGAGCGCACCCTGACGCTCGTGCGCCCCGAGCTCGGTCCGGAGCTCGAGGTCGCCATGGAGCTGGCCCCCACGCTACCGCTCGTGCGGATCGACCCGGAGCGCTTGCGTCAGGTGCTCATCAACCTCGTCCAGAACGCGGCGCAGGCGATGGACGGGCGCGGCAAGCTCACCATCCGCACCAGCGCGGACGCCCAGATCGGTGAGGGTCGCGGCGCCATCGAGATCGCGGTGCTCGACACGGGACCGGGCCTGCCCGCGCGTGTGCGCGAGAACCTCTTCGTGCCGTTCGTGACCACCAAGGATCGAGGTACGGGCCTGGGGCTCGCGATCTCGCAGCGCATCATCAGCGCCGCCGGGGGCCGCATCGAGGCGCGCGCCGTGGACGAAGGTCACGGCACGGTGTTCGTCGTGAGGCTCCCGATCGCAGAGGAGACGGTCGTCGAGACCGCGCCTCAGAGAGAGTCGATCCCCTCGAGCGACGCGTCCGGATCGTGGAGCCTCGAGGGCACCGACGCGGGCGCGGCGCGTGAAGGCGCAGGCGAGATCGCCACACGCCTCGCGACGGATCGGTAGAGCCGGATGTCGGGGCGATCGAGGCTCTCGGCCGGCATGTCCTGATCGGAGAACAGCGCCGCGTACGCCTGCACCGCGGAGCCCTCGCCGCGCTCCCGGGTCGCGTCGGGCAAGAGGTAGTGCCAGTTGCCGCGGTGCTCGAACGCCACGCCGTGGCCGGGACGAAACGCCATCTCGACGAACGCGTGCGCGCGGCTGTCGAGGGTGCCGTCCTCCTCGAGCACCTGCACGCTCACGTCGAGCGTCGGCAGGATGCGCGCGAGCGGACCGCCCATCGCGGACTCGCGCTCGGTCCATCGCTGTCGCGCGACGGTCGCCGCAGTGATCAGCGCGCGCGCGACCGAGCTACCTCGCGCCGAGCGCCACAAGCGCGGCCGATCGCCGTCCGAGAGCAGCACCATGACCTCGACGTTGCGGATGCGGCGGAGCGGCTCGGGGAACGACTGCACGCGAGGCACGGCCGCGCCGCTCACGATCGCCCGCGCGACGTGCGCGAGGGCCCCCGACAGCACCGGCGGCAGCACGAGCTCGGTGCGCGGCACGTAGAGCGCTGCGGTCGGTGTGAGGTGCACACACGCGAGCGAATCGAGCGCGTCGTAGCTCGCGAGGCGGGCGCGGAGCGTCGTCGCGTCCTCTGGCGGGACGGGCGCGTGGCCTACGAGGATCGATCCGACCCCCTCGCGCTCCATCGCGGTGATCAGCGCAGCTTCGTTCGTGCCGTCGAGCTCGGTCGTGAGGGAACCGTCAGGCGCGACGTCGAGCGCTCCGCCGAGCTCCAGGCGCAGCGCGGTGTCATCGCCGACCAGCGCGGTGCGACCATGCGCCGACGCAGCCGTGACGATCTCGTCGTGCACGTTCCGCGATCGCGCCGAGGCGACCCAGACCGCGATACCGACGACGATCACCGCGAGGAGTCCGAGGAAGATCGTGCGCGTGCTCGGGCGCATGGGCGCTCGCCTCTAGCCCATCCAGATCGGGAATGCTACGCGCCGCTCGGGTGTCGTGAACGCCCACACTGGCCTCGAACGGCCGCCTCCGACGACCTCTCATGCGGCTGACCCTCGCGAGCGTCTACTCGCACGATCGCTGCACGCTCAAAGACGTGGCGGGCGGCTTCGGCACCGTCTTCGAGGTGGGGACGTCGCTGCGCGCGCGCTTCCTCGAGCGCGCGAAGTCGCAGCTCGCGGATCTTCCGCCCGTGGTGCTGGGGACGCTCGCCGCCCGTCTGTCGGCGCTCGGTCACGACATCGCGATCGTCTCGCTGCGCGGCGACGGGCCCGAGGCGCGGCGTCTCGCGTCGCGGAGCGACGTGGTGATCGTGCACTCCTCGCTCGTCGACGCCGACGCCGAAGCGCGCGTGCTCGATGCCCTCCGTGACGCAGGCACGCGCACGATCGTGTTCGGCGCCGCGGCGTCCGCGATGTCGTCCCGGTTCGCGCCCCACGCCGACGTCGTCTTCGTCGGCGAGCCCGAGGGAGCTTCGGACGCCACGTGGCGCGCAGCGATCGAGGGTGAGCTCACCGGCGTGCTCGACGTGGGGAGCGTGGCGGATCTCGACGCGCTCCCGTTCCCCGATTGGTCCGCCTTTCCCGTGGCCCGCTACCGCTACGCGATGCTCACCGCACGCGGCCCCACGCTCCCGATCCAGAGCGCGCGAGGCTGCCCTTACGGCTGCGGCTACTGCCCGTGGCGCGTGACAGCGCGCTTTCGCGAGCGCGACCCCGATCGCGTCGCAGCCGAGGCCCGTCGTGACCGCGACGTGTTCGGCGCGAAGGCCCTGTCGTTCCGGGATCCGCTCTTCAACCTCGACGCCGACCGCGTGCGCGCGATCGCGCGGGGTCTTCGTCCGCTCGGGCTCAAGTGGAGCGCGGAGATGCGCGCCGACCGGCTCGATCGGTCGCTGCTCGAGGAGCTGTCGCGCGCGGGCCTGCGCAGCCTCGAGCTCGGCGTGGAGAGCGTCGATCGCGAGCTGCTCGCGGCCGAGAAGCGCAAGCCACCGACGCACGCGCAGATCGAGGCCGTGGTGCGCGACGCGCGATCGCTGGGCATCCGCGTCATCTGCAACTACGTCCTGGGCCTGCCTGGCGACAGCCTCGAGACGATGCGCGAGACAGTGCGCTGGGCGAAGTCGCTCAACTCCTTCGCGGTGCAGTTCACCGTCGCCACGCCCTACCCCGGCACGAGCCTCGAGCGTCGCAGGGCGCTACCGGTGCTCGATCGTCCCGGCGATCTCACCGGCTTCCGCGCCACGGATCTCGAGGGTTCGGTGCCCGCCCACGAGCTCGCCGCGCTACGGGAGTGGGCCTACGTCAGCTACCACTTCCGCCCGCGCTACGTCGCGAGCTTCGTGACGCAGGCCGCCCGCGCGCTGCTCGACTGAGCGTCAATACAGGTTGCGGACCGAGATCGTCGTCTCGAGGTTCCGCAGCCGCTCGACGAGCTGCGCGCTGAGGCGATCGCGGCTCGGATCGAAGTCGTCGAAGTCGAGCACGAGGTAGCCGATCTCGGTGTCCGTCGCGAGCACCTGACCGACCACGTTCGCCTGCGCGTCGGACACGATGCTGTTCACGTCGCGGAGCACGCCGGGCACGTTGCGGTGCACGTGCGCGATGCGGTGCGAGCCCGGCCGTCGCGGGAGCTCGACCTGCGGGAAATTCACGGCGCCCGTCGTGCTCGCCGCGCGCAGGAACGAGATCAACGAGCCCGACACCTCGTGGCCGATCGCCACCTGCGCCTCGCTCGTCGAGCCGCCGATGTGAGGCGTCAGGAACACGTTGGGCAGGCCCTGGAGCGGGCTCGAGAACGTCTGCCCATTGCCCTCCGGCTCCTCGGGGAACACGTCGATCGCGGCGCCGCCGAGGTGCTTGCTGCTGAGCACGTTCGCGAGCGCCTCGATCACCACCACCGTGCCGCGGCTCGCGTTCAAGAGGCACGCGCCGCGCTTCATCACCGCGAGCTCGCGCTCGCCGATCATGTTCTTGGTCTGCGGCGTCTCGGGCACGTGCAGCGTGACGAAGTCGCTCTGAGCGAGGAGATCGTCGAGCGTCTCGCAGCGGCGGTTGTTGCCCATCGGCAGGCGCGCTGCGACATCGAAGAAGACGACCGAGAGGCCCATCGACTCCGCGAGCACGCCGACCTGGCGACCGATGTGGCCGTAGCCGACGATGCCGAGCGTCTTGCCGCGCACCTCGTGCGAGCCGAGCGCGGACTTGGTCCACACGCCGCGGTGCACCTCGTTGTTGCGATCGCCGAGGTGACGCGCGAGCAGCACGATCTCCGCGATGATCATCTCGGCGACGCTGCGTGTGTTCGAGAACGGCGCGTTGAACACCGGCACGCCCCGCGCGTTCGCGCGATCGAGCGCGACCTGGTTGGTGCCGATGCAGAAGCAGCCGATCGCGCGAAGATCGGGGAGCGACTCGAGCACCTTGGGCGTGACGCGCGACTTGCTGCGAATGCCCAGCGCGACACAGCCGCGCGCGGCCTCGATCAGCTCACCCTCGGGCAGCGCCTTGGGCAGGAGCTCGACCTCGAAGCCCTCGGCCTCCAGGTTCTTCTTGGCGTCCGGGTGGATCCCTTCGACGAGCAGCACACGACCGAGCGACACGGAGCCTCCTTCGAGCGACGACGCAGTGCGTCGAACGCGCGCGGTCTAGCAGAGACGTGGTAGCCCTGACGAGCCCGTGAGGGCATAGGACCTCACGGCCCGCGGTTGAGCGGCGCGAATGAACCCGATCCGAAGGAGTGCGGCGATGTCGATGGCTCGGAACACGGTGGCAGCGGTGACGATCGGCCTCCTCGCGGTGGCGTGCGGCTCGGGCGAAGAGACCACGAGCGAGGGCACCTCGACACCCGGCACGACGACTCCGCCCCCTGAGACCGCGCCGCCCGCGCCCGCCGAGGCACGACCGAGCTGGGCCGAGGCTGGCTTCGAGCTCGGCTCGACGGCGACGGGCCCGTTCCAGGCGGGACAGGAAGGTCACTTCGACATTCGCCTCGCGGCGACGGGCAACTACCACGTCAACGAGGACTACCCGATCTCGGTGCAGATCACGGGTCCCGACGGCGTGACGCTGCCGCACGCGACGCTCGCACGCCCCGACGCCGCAGAGTTCTCCTCCACCGTCGCGCGCTTCGACGTGCCGTTCACCGCGACCGCGGGCCACCACGAGCTCCGTGCCCTCGTCGACTTCGCGGTGTGCACCCCCGAGTCGTGCATGCCGGACACGCGCACGCTCGCCATTGCGCTCGACGTTCCCTGACCGCGATGCTCTGCGGATGACGACGAGCACCGCGCGATGAGCGAACGCGAAGCCAGTCCGGCCCCAGGCGCCGCGGCCCCCGAGACGGTCGCCCACGAGACGCTCGGGCGCATCGGCGAGGCGCTGCGCGCGCGCTTCGTCGCCGAGCGCCGCGTGCTCTCGTTCGCGGAGTTCCTCGAGGTGGCCACAGCCGCGCCTTACCAACACACGCGCGATGCCTCGCGCTACCTGCGCGACTGCTTCGATCACTTCGGCACCACGATCGTGAAGCGTCCGGGCGGACGCGACGTGCTCCGCTATCGACTCTTCGATCTCCCGTTCGTCGAAGAGGGACGCGCGCGCGACGCTCTCGTCGGGCAGGAAGAGATCCAGGGCGCTTTCTACCGAGCCAACTCGAACTTCGTGCGCGAGGGACGCATCAACCGTCTGGTGCTTCTGCACGGGCCCAACGGCAGCGCGAAGTCGACGTTCGTGAACTGCATGATGCGGGCGCTCGAGCACTACTCCTGCACCGATCAGGGCGCGCTCTACTACTTCTCGTGGATCTTCCCGCGCGGGAAAGACGGCCGCGCGCTCGGCTTCGGATCCACGGACGACACCACCTACAAGGCCGTCGACTCCTACGCGCACCTGCCCGACGCCGCGATCGATCTGAGGCTCGACAGCGAGGTGCGCGAGAGCCCGCTCTCGCTCCTGCCGACCGACGATCGACGCGCGTTCCTCGAGGCTGCGTACGTCTCGACGAAGGAGACGCGCGAGCGACCGCCGCGCCTCATCCTCGACGGCGAGCTGGGGGCCAAGAACCGAAAGATCTTCGACGCGCTGATGACGGCCTACCGCGGTGACCTCGCGCGGGTCCTGGCGCACGTGCGCGTGGAGCGCTTGAGCATCTCGCAGCGCTACCGACGGGGCGCGGTGACGATCGGCCCGCAGATGGCGGTCGATGCGACGGAGCGACAGATCACCATGGATCGCTCGCTCGCCGCGCTGCCCGCCTCCCTCGCGTCGGTGGCGCTCTACGAGACGCACGGCGAGCTGGTCGAGGCGACCAACGGCATCCTCGAGTTCTCGGATCTGCTCAAGCGTCCGCTCGACGCGTGGCGCTACCTGCTCCTGGCCGTCGAGGAGGGAGAGGTCGCGCTCAACGCGTCGGTGCTGCCGCTCAACACGATCTTCGTCGCGACCTCGAACGACGTGCACCTCAAGGCGTTCCGCGAGCACCACGAGTACCGATCGTTTCGTGGACGTCTCTCGCTCATCCGCGTGCCCTACCTCGTCGACTACCGGGCGGAGCAGGCGATCTACGACGCGCAGATCGCGCCACAGGTGCGCGGTCACAAGACGCCGCATGCGACCTACATCGCCGCGCTGTGGGCGGTGCTCACGCGCCTCCGCAGGCCGCGCGCTGACAGCTACGCGCTGCCCTCGCACGGCAAGAAGCTCGCGCCCATCGTCGCCTCGCTCACACCGCTCGAGAAGGCCGAGCTCTACGCGGACGGCACCGTGCCCGATCGTCTGTCGAACGAGGAGGCGGCCGAGCTCCGTGCGCACATCGACGACGTCCGCCACGAGACCGACGCATGGCCGAGCTGCGAAGGGAGCTCTGGCGCCTCGCCCCGTGAGGTGCGCACGCTGATGCTCGACGCCGCGCAAGACCCCGTGCACGAGGGGCTCTCGCCGATCGGCGTGCTCTCGCGGATCAAGGATCTCTGCGAGACGGAGGATTACGACTTCCTCCGCGACGCGGTGGACGGCGGCTACCACGACCATCGCGGCTTCATCGAGGTGGTTCGGCAGCGCTGGCTCGACCGTGTGGACGACGAGCTGCGGCAGGCCACCGGACTCGTCGAGGAGTCGCAGTACCTCGATCTCTTCGATCGCTACGTGACGAGCGTCTCGTACTGGCTGAAGAAGGAGAAGGTCCCGAACCCGCACACGGGCAAGGACGAAGAGCCCGACACGCGCTTCATGGAGAGCGTGGAGCAGATGCTCGGCGTGGTCCGCAACCACGACGGCTTCCGCAAGGACCTCATCAGCGTCGTCGCGGCCTACGCGATCGATCACCCGGGCGAGCGCCCCGTGTACTCGCGCGTGTTCCCTCGCTACATCCAGCAACTGCGCGAGGCGAGCTGGGCGTCACGCAAGAAGCAGCTCGCGGAGATCGTCGAGGACGTGCTGCGACTGACCGCCTCGCAGCCAGTGAACGATGCCGAGCGTCAGCGCCGCGCGCGCACGACCATCGACACGATGACCAACCGCTTCGGCTACCCGACGCGCGGCCTGCGTGACGTGCTCGCCGAGCTGCTCCAGCGCAGGTACGCGGCATGACGGCGGCGCTCGAGCTCGATCGGCTGACGTTCAAGCGCGTGGCGCCGCTCGCGCGCGATGGGATCAGCGCGAAAGCCTCGCAGTTCTGGGACGTGATCACGCCCGAGGGACACGCCGTGGCGCAGGCAGAGGTCTTCACGAGCCCGGAGCAGTGGGGCGTGCGCCTCTTCGATCGCATGCCGCAGGTCGACACGTCGGACCTCGTGCGCCTCGTGGCGCGCCTCCTCGTATGGCACGCGCTCTGTCCGACCGAGACGGTCGAGCTCGTGATCATGCGACGCGGCGTGGAGAAGCAGACGATGGTCCGCGTCGCGGGCGACTACGTCTGACTCGCGCCTTCGGCCCGCCTCGGGCCCCCGCGCAGCGCGCGGATTGGTCCTCGCGGCGCCACCGCCTGCGTGCGATCGTCGGGGCGATGTCGGTGAAGCTCCACGTCAACGTCGATCACGTCGCCACGCTGCGTCAGGCGCGCGGCACGTCCTACCCGGATCCCGTGGACGCCGCGCTCGCGTGCGAGGCCGCGGGCGCGCACGGCATCACCGTGCACCAGCGCGAGGATCGTCGGCACATCCAGCCTCACGACGTCGAGCGTCTGCGCGTGAAGGTGAAGACGATCCTGAACCTCGAGATGGCCGCCACCGACGCGATGGTCGAGCTCGCCACGCGCGTGAAGCCCGACTTCGTCACGCTCGTTCCGGAGAAGCGCGAGGAGCGCACGACCGAAGGCGGCCTCGACGTCGCAGGACAGCGCGCCTCGCTCGCAGCGATCACCAAGAGGCTCCACCACGCAGGCATCTCGGTCTCGATGTTCATCGATCCCGAGCCCGCGCAGATCGACGCGTCGATCGAGGTCGGCGCCGATCACATCGAGCTCCACACGGGGGACTACGCGAACGCGACGGGCGACCGCGTGACGCACGAGCTCGATCGCATCGGAGCCGCGGCGCGGCACAACGCGACGTCGAGTCGCCCGCTCCATCTCGCCGCAGGCCATGGGCTCTCCGTCGCGAACGTCGGCGCGCTGCTCGAGGCCGCGCCCGAGATCGTCGAGCTCAACGTTGGGCACGCCATCGTGTCGGACGCTGTGATCGTCGGGATGGAGGAGGCCGTGCGGCGCTTCCTCCGCGCGATGGAGCGCACGTGATCGGTCGGCCGCTGCTGTCGCGGGCCTCGGCGCGGGCAGCGGATCGCGCGCTCATCGGCGCCGGCGTGCTGGGCATCGTGCTGATGGAGAACGCAGGCCGCGCCGCGACCGACGTCATCGTGCGCGAGATGGCCACGCACCTCGCGCGGCCGCTGATCGTCGGCGGGCTCGGACAGAACGGCGGCGATGCGTGGGTAGTCGCGCGACAGCTGCGCTCGCGCGGCGTGACGAGCGACGTGGTCCTCGTCGGCGATCCCGCCAAGGTCGCGGGCGACGCGGCGATCGCTCTCGCGAGCCTGCGCGCGATCGGCCTGACGCCCTTCACGATCGAGCGCGTCGAGCAGCTCGATGCCCTTCGTGATCGCGCCTCGCTCCTGATCGACGGCCTCTTCGGCACCGGCCTCGATCGTCCACTCGAGGGGCTCGTGCGCGACGTGATCGAGCAGCTCGACACGTGGACGGTTCCGCGAGTCGCGCTCGATCTCCCGAGCGGGGTGTGCGCCGACACGGGTCGCGTGCTCGGGGCCGCGCTGCGCGCCGATCTCACGATCACCCTTCACGCACACAAGCGCGGCCTGCACCACGCGCCAGGCGTGAGCGTCGCGGGGCGGGTCGTGGTGGCGGACATCGGCGCGCCCGCGCCAGTGGAGAGTGAGGCGACGCTCGTCGGAGCGGCCGAGCTCGCGGCGCACACCCATGCTCGCGCCATCGACGCGCACAAGGGCACGGGCGGTCACGTGCTCGTGATCGCGGGATCGCCCGGAAAGACGGGCGCTGCGCTGCTCTCGGGCCTCGGCGCGATGCGCGCCGGCGCAGGGCTCGTCACGCTCGCGACGCGAGGTGCGGCGCGCGCGGCCCTCGACGCGAAGGTGATCGAGCTGATGACGCGCGAGGTCCCCGAAGCGCTCGAGGCGGGCGTCGGGACCGTGCTCGCCGATGCGGCTCGATGCGCGAGCGCAGTGCTCGGCCCAGGCCTCGGTCTCGACGACGCCACGCGCGCGTTCGTGCGTCGCCTGATCCTCGAGCTCCCCATCCCCACGGTGCTCGACGCCGACGCGCTCCGGGCGATCGCGGATCACGGCTCGCTCGACACGCTCGTGCGTTGTGCTGCGCCGCGCGTGCTCACGCCGCACCCGGCCGAGGCGGCTGCGCTCCTCGGAACGACGACCGAGATCATCCAGTCCGATCGCTTCGCTGCCGCGTCGCGCCTCGCGTCGGTGAGCCGTCAGTGCGTCGTCCTCAAAGGCGCACGAACGATCGTCGCGCGAGCCGATGGAACCTTCGTGGTCTGCGATCGCGGCACCCCTGCGCTCGGGGTCGCAGGGACTGGGGACGTGCTCTCGGGTGTGATCGCGGGCCTCCTCGCCGAGACCCGCGCGGCGACACCGAGCACGACCTTCGATCACGCGTGGCGCGGCGTGGTGGCCCACGCGATCGCAGGAGAGCGTGGGGCGAACGGCCGTGATCGCGGCCTCCTCGCGAGCGAGGTGGCCGAGGCGGTGTCGCTCGTGATGGGCGACGCCGTGCGCGACGGGGCGCGCCGGGCGATGTCGCGGCGCGCCTGACACGGATCCGCTGACACGCTGACACGAGCCTCGGTCACGGCCTCGTCATCGTGGCACCTCGTCCGCTCGCCGAACGCCGGAACCTCGCAAATTCCGGCCATTTTTCGGCACCCGCGTCCCTGGCACGGGCGCTGCTGAAGAGGGCGGCGGAGGTCATGATGCGACGAGCTGAGCCCGCCCCGAGCCTTTCCCCCGCGACCCTCGACGCGCGTCTCGACGACTCGTTCGAGGGGGAGCGCGACGAGGTCTCGGGCGTCCACGATCTGCGCGGGCTCGCGGCCCACGGCGATCGCGCCCGCTACGACCACGAGGTCCTGCGTCATCGGCCCGAGCTCGTCGCGGCGGCCATCCGCCTCACCGGCTCGCGCGCCGAGGCCGACGACCTCGTGCAGGAGGCCGTGATGCGCGCCTGGGTGTTCTGGCATCGCTTCGAGCCGGGCACGAACGGTCGCGCGTGGATGCACCGCATCCTCCTCAACACCTTCATCAACGGCTACCGCAAGCGTCGCCGCGAGCGTGAGGTGCTCACGCAGGTGCACGCCGTCGAGACGCACGCGCGCCGCAGCGTCGAGCTCGTCTCGAAGACGCCGGGCGAGACGCTCTCGGACGAGGTGCACGCGGCGCTCTGGCGCTTGCCCGAGGAGTTCCGTCGCGTGATCGTGCTCGTCGATCTCGAGGATCGCAGCTACCGCGACGCCTCGATCGCGATGGGCTGCCCGATCGGCACCGTGATGTCGCGTCTGCACCGCGCGCGAAAGGCGATGCAGCGCGAGCTCGCCTCGTACGCGGCGACCCACGGCTACGGCGGCGCGAGCCTCGCGCAGATCACGGCCGACGAGCCCGCGCTCGAGGCAGCCTGATCGCAGGGGACGATCAGGGGCCGGGGATCGTGCCTGGCCCGCCCTCGAGCAGCGATCCGAAGAACGACGCGATGCGCTCTCGGCCGCGATCGTCGTTGAAGAACGCGAAGTGGCCCTGCTCCGGGAACTGGAGCAACGCGCCGGTCGCGCCCCCCGGCAGGTTCGCCGTGATCTCGCCCGGCTCGCTGCGCGCGCCCACGAAGTCGAGGCCCACGATCTCGCGGGCCACCGGCGCGGCGACCGGAACGCGGAACGTCGTCGCCAGCGCTTCCATCCCCGCAGGCGCGACGAAGGTGTCGCGCAGACCTTCCGTCAGCACCACGGAGCGCGGCGCGAAGCCCGCGCGTGGCCTCACCACCGCGAGCGGGCCGTAGTTGCCCGGATCCGAAACGTCGATCCAGCCCTGAAGGAGCGTGACGATCGGGTGCTCGAGCGTGAAGCCCTCGTTCGCGAAGGCCTCTTCCGTCGTGGCGCCCGTGAAGCCCAGCAAGGATGCGAGGAGGCCCGGGATGTCGACAGGCTCGGTCTTCTCGCGGAGAGTGTGCCCGAGGAGCGAGCCGCCCGCGCTGAAGAGCGCGGCGCGCGGCGTGTCATCCACACCGAAGAACAGCGGGCCGACCAGCGCGCCCTGCGAGTGGCCCACGTAGTAGATGCGGCTCGCGTCGAAGTGGATCTGCTGTCCGTCGCGCTCGAGGATCTCGCGCGGGACGACGAGCGAGGACACCACGACCGACTGCGCCGCATGATCGAGCGCGCCCTGCACGGGGTTGAAGCGCACCGCGTCGGGGTTGAGGATGTTGAAGAAGAGCGTGTCGTCGGTGGTGGGGTTGCGCTCCCCGTGGACCGGCGCGTCGATGCCCATCACCGCGAAGCCCTGCGCCGCGAAGAGCGCGGCCGTGTCGTCCTGCACCGCCGATCGAAAATCGCCGCCCGTGCCGTGACCGTAGAGGATGATCGGGTAGCCCGCTTCCGGCATCGCGGACGTGGGCACGGCCAGCGCGAAGCGCGCCTCGAACGTGTCGACCAACACCGGATCACCGTCCGGATCGAGGCGGATGGCGCCGCCCTCGCTGCTGTAGGGGATCTCGCCCTCTTGGAAGATCGGCGCGCCGCTGTAGCGACCGTGGAGGACCGTGTGAGTGTCCGAGCTCTCTCGCGCGCTCCAGTCGTCTGCGTTCACCGTGGGCGCAGGCATCTCGTCGTGCACCCAGTCGCTCGAGGCTGCGAGCAACGCGGTGGGATCCTGCGTGCGGAAGATGGCGAGCGAGAGGAGCGAGCTCTCCTCGATCCCGATCGCGGCGAGCGACGCGAGCGCGGGCTCGTAGATCGTGACGAGCTCCTCGACGCTCGCGTCACCGGCGAGCACGGCCTCGAAGTCCGAGTCGCGATCGAGCGTGGCGCCGCCGGTGGTGCGCACGTCGTTCGTGACGACCGCCGCGTAGAGCGTGCCGGGAAGGAGCGGGAAGCCATCGGCCGGACGGATCGCGAGCGTGTGACCGGGCCAGAACTGCGTCTGGCGAGGCTCGAAGTAGATCGTCGCTGGATGGCGCTCGGCGCTCGTCGCGCCTTCGATCAGCGGCACGAGGAAGACGTTCGCGTCGGCCGACACGGATGATTCGAGGCTGGACGGCAGCGTCGCGGGATCGAGATCGTGGCTGAAGCGGAAGTAGACGGATCCCATCGTCGACCAGCCGTCTTGGGAGAGCACGATCGCGTCGAGGTAGTCGCGCACGAGCCCGCGCGTGGACGCAGGGAACGACGTGACGTCGGGCGTGCCCGCAGGCGTGAGGCGCGCCTCGTTGGGCCACGGCAGATCGAAGAAGGCAGACGGATCATCACCCTCGTGCGGGGCGACGAAGATGGCGGTCGGCGGTCCGGCGTCGAGCGCGGCGTCGTTCCCTGCGTCGGGGCTCGGGACGAACGTGTCGTCGACGGCTGTGTCCGCACCCGGACCTGCGTCGCTGACGGGCACAGTCGGGCAGCCCGTCGCGAGCGCACCGATCGACAACGAAGCGAAGACGGCCATCGCGGGCCGGAGGGAGTGGACCATCGCGCGAGGATAGCGGGCCACCCGCGTCGCCGGCCAGGCACGGTCCGCGCCGCGACAATCTACAGCGGGTCACGAGAGAACCGCCCAGCATCCTCACGAACACGCGAGGAACCGTTGACAACATTCACGCATCCGGATACGGGGATGCTTCATGAGCAAGACGTACGCGGATCTTCTCCAGGACGTGCGCCACGCCGTGACGCAGGTGACGCTCGAGGAGCTCGATCGCCGCATCCGTGAGCGCGAGGCGATCACCGTCGTCGACGTGCGTGAGAAGGACGAGTGGCGTCAGGGCTTCGTGCCCGGCGCGATCCACGTGCCGCGCGGCTTCCTCGAGATGCAGGCCGAGCAGAAGCTGCCGGACAAGAACGCGCGCATCGTCGTCTACTGCGCGGGCGGCATCCGCAGCGCGTTCGCGGCGCGCACGCTGACGGAGCTCGGCTACACGCGCGTCGAGAGCGCGAACCCCGGCTTCGTGCGGTGGAAGGACACTGGCTTTCCCGTGGAGAAGCCGGCGGACCTCACGAAGGATCAGCTCGAGCGCTACTCGCGCCACCTGCTCTTGCCCGAGGTCGGCGAGAAGGGTCAGGAGAAGCTGCTCAAGTCGCGCGTTCTCTTGCTCGGCGCGGGCGGTCTCGGATCTCCGGCGGCGCTCTATCTCGCTGCGGCCGGCGTGGGCACGATCGGCATCGTCGACAACGACGCTGTCGACGCCTCGAACCTCCAGCGTCAGGTGCTGCACGGCACCGATCGTGTGGGCACCTCGAAGGTCGAGAGCGCGAAGAAGACGATCGCGAACCTCAACCCCGACGTGAAGGTGCTGACCTTCGACGAGCGCCTCAACAGCGACAACGTCGATCGCATCTTCGATCAAGGCTGGGACGTGATCGTCGATGGCCTCGACAACTTCCCCACGCGCTACCTCGTGAACGACGCGTCGGTGTGGAAGAAGATCCCCGTCGTGCACGGCTCGATCTTTCGGTTCGACGGGCAGGTCACGACGTTCTGGCCCTACCAAGGTCCCTGCTACCGATGCCTGTATCCCGAGCCGCCGCCGCCCCACCTCGCGCCCAGCTGCGCGGAAGCGGGCGTGCTCGGCATCCTCCCCGGTGTCGTCGGCACCATCCAAGCGACGGAGGCGATCAAGATCCTGCTCGGTCAGGGTCAGCCGCTCGTGGGTCGCCTGCTCACCTATGACTCGCTCAAGATGCAGTTCCGCACGCTCAAGCTGCGTCGCGACAAGGACTGCCCGCTCTGCGGCGAGTCGCCTTCGATCACGAAGTACGTGGACTACGAAGGCTTCTGCAACGTGGGCCGCTGACGGCGACCCTTGACGTGCGAGGCGCTCGGGTTGTCTAGTGCCGGGCGTCATGCCGAGCGACGGGACTGAGAGCGCGACCGACGATGCGTTCGCGAAGGAGCACGAGCCGTTCGTGCGCAGCATCGCGACGCGCGTGCGCAACGAGCTCGATCTGAATTGCGATCAGGAGGACCTGGTGGCCTGGGGCTTCCAGGGTCTGCTCGAGGCCCGGCAGCGATACGACGCGAACCGCAACGTGCAGTTCAACACGTTCGCCTACTACCGCGTACGCGGCGCTGTGATCGATGGCGTGCGCAAGATGGCCTATCTCTCGCGGCGCGCGCACCAGATGCGAAAGTTCGCGGAGGCCGCGGACGATCTCCTCGAGCAAGAGGCCGAGACGAGGGCTGCGAGCCCCGAGGCGAGGGCCGACGTCGCGCAGACCGTGCAGGCGATCGACGACGTCCTCGGTCGGTTGACCGCATCGTTCGTGATCGCGTCTGTGGGGCAGGACCAAGCCAGCGCCCCCGAGCTCCAGGACGAATCGCTCATCCGCGCCGAGACCAGCGTGCGCGTGCGCGAGGCGGTGTCGAAGCTGCCCGAGCGCGAGGCCAAGGTGGTGCGGGAGCTGTACTTCGAAGGGCGTCTGCTCGACGACATCGCGAAGGACCTCGGCGTCTCGAAGTCGTGGGCGAGCCGCATCCACACCAAGGCGCTTCGTGTGCTGAAGCGCGCCATGGAGAGCTGAGAGAGCGAGAAAGAATCTCCCGCTTCGCAAGCGGGCCGCGGCGGAGGGGGGTCCGATGCTCAAACATCCTCGGCCTTCGGCCTGCGGAACTCGCCCTGGACCCCCCACCACCGCGTCCCTTCGGGTCGTGAATCGATTGTTTCTCGCTCCCTGAACTCGCGCCTCACTGTTGCGAGGTCAGCACCTGGCGCACGGTGCCCGTGAGCTTGTCGACGAGCTTCGAGGCGAGCTCCACCTCCTGGCTGTGTCGCTGCACGGTGGCCTGGAGCGCGAGGAGCTGCTCGGGCGCAAGCGGTGCGCCGCGGCGGGTGAGCACGGCGTCGATGCGCGCTTCGCGCTCGGCCATGCCATGCGCCGCGTCGCGCAGCGCGTCCCGAAAGCTGGTGCCGCCCGGCGTGTCGGGAGGACGCGCAACGGCGGTGTCGGCCGTGTCGGAGGTGGGCGGGGTGGCGAGCGTGAGGCGGATTCCGTCGGTCATGGGCGCCCTTGTCGACGATGCCGACCACGGGTTGCGTGACTCGCCGAACAAAGATCAGCCTGGTCGGAGGCGCGCGAAGGATCGCAGGAAGTTGAGGCCCAGCACGTTGCGGATCCGCTCCTCGCGCCAGCCCGCCTCGAGCATGGACTGAACCAGCCGTGCGTACGCGAGCTCGCCGTCGCGGAGGTCAGCCGTGGGCAGGATGAAGCCGTCGTAGTCGCTGCCGATCGCTGCGGCCTCTTCACCGGCGGCGCGGATCACCGCCTCGAGGTGCGCGACCACGGCACGCACGTCGCGCGCTCGGCCGCTGCCCCACGATGGACCGAGGAAGCTCGCCTGGAAGATCACGCCGATCACGCCGCCCGTGTCCGCGATCGCGCGGGCCTGACGATCGTCGATGTTGCGCCAGAGGTCGTGCACCGACTTCATCCCCGTGTGGGTGACGATCGCGGGGAGCGTTCGATCGTGAGCCGCCATCGCGTCCCAGAAGCCCGCCTCCGAGACGTGCGCGAGATCGACGAAGACACGTGCGCGATCGAGCGCCCGCACCATCGCGCGGCCCATGTCGCTGAGGCCTGCCGGTCCGCCGACGTGGAGCGGGCTCGAGGTCGCGCCGAGGCTCGAGCTCGAGAGGTGCACCACGGTGACACGTGTGATCTTGCCCGAAGGATCGACGTGTTCGCACTCGATGGCGCCCGAGCTCGCGCGCAGCTCGAAGGCGTTGCCCCCCTGCACGCACACGAGCGCTGCGTGTCGCCCTTCTCCACGTGCGCTCGAGAGCTCGCGCGCGTTCGTGACCACGCGGACGTGCTGATCACGCTCGAGGCTCGCGACGAGCGCGGCCACGTTCTCTTGCAGCACCGCGGCGCGGCGTGCGCGCGGCTGCAGGATGTTGGTCGCGATCGACCACATCGCGGTGGTGAGCCCACCTCCGTGGACACGCGGCAGATCGAGGTGACCGAAGAAGCGACCCCACGGAAAGCGGCCCGCGTGCGATCGGTGCAGATCGTAGCCCCAGAGGCGCGGCGGGATGAACGTCTCGAGGTGGAGATCGACGACCTCCGCGCTGGCGAGCAGCGCACTGGCCTCGCGTGAAACGCCCGCCTTGGTGGCCAGCGCGTCGACGTCGACGAGCGAGGGTGGGGACTGACTCACGGTCGGCCAGGATAGTCGAGCCTCGAAGACGCGCTCTGCCCGTTCACGGCTCACGGCGTTCCTGCCCCCTTTCGCGTTGACCCCGCGACGCGCGGTTTGGCACGCTCGCGTCGCATGTCGGCCCCGCGCCACGCGCTCGTCCTCTTCGCAGGTGCCCTTGCGGGCACGCTCGGGGCGTGCGGCGTGATCGACCTCGGCGACAACATCGTCCCGCCCAACGTGCGCGTGGACGAAGACCGGTTCTATTGCGAGATCGCGCCGCAGATCCTCCAAGCACACTCGTGCGCGACGGGCGGAACGGCCGAGTGCTCGGGCACCAGCTGTCACGCCTCGACCTCGTCGTTTCGCTTGAGCCGCACGCGCATCCTCCCGCGGTGCGAGGACGGCGTGCCCGTCGAGCCGATCGATCCGGCGCTGGCGGATGAGTACCGGTCGGTGACGCTCTTCCTCGGATCGGACTCCGCGTCGTCGCCGTTCTGGCGTCGGCCCGTTCGGGCGGATTCGCATCCGTGCGCGGTGTTTCCGCAAGTCTCGCCCGAGGCCGAGCTGATCGCCGACTGGATCGAGAGCGGAGCGCTGTGAGGATGCGCGCGACCACGTTCGTTCTCTCGCTCGCGCTCGTCGTCGTCGGCCTCTCGTGGATCCCCACGCGAACGAGCGCGCAGGACGCTGCGAGCGCCGAGGAGGCACCGCGCGGCGTGTACGCGCGCGTGATCGTGGATCGTGTGGATCTGCGCAGTGGCCCCGGCTCCACGTTCCGCCGCGTGTGGGTCGGCTCGCGTGGCGACGTCTTCCCCATCACCGAGCGCGGCACTCACGCCTACTGGTTCCGAGTGGAGCTGCCCGACGGCACGCAGGCCTACGTGCCCGGCGATGCTGTCTACGCACACGAGCTGAGCGCCGAAGAGGCGACCGGCGGCCGCATCGCGCCCGACGTGTTCGCGCCCCCTGCCCTGCCCCACGCCGTGGGCGAGCTCGCGTTCTCGTTCGGCGTGCTGGGGATCTCCGAGACCGGGATCGGCAGCGGCTTCATGGCCATCCGGCCCGCGATCAACCTCGCGCCCGAGTTCGCGATCGAGGCGACGGCGGCCGCCTCGGTGGGCGTCGGTGGGCGCATCTTCCTCGGCACGCTGGGTGGGCTCGTCAACGTGTTCCCGACCTCGCCGGTGGTACCGTTCCTCGCGCTCGGTGGGGGCTTCGCGCGCAGCGATCCGAACGCCGACGCGTTCCTCCTGCGCTCTGGCTGGCGCGGCGCGATGTACGCAGGTGGCGGTCTCCGCATCGGCTTCCGCTACCGCATCACGCTGCGCCTCGAGGCGCGCGCGTGGGTGCTCTTCGACGAGAACGAGTTCTCCGAGCAGGAGGAGGTGACCGGTGGGCTCACCGTGTTCTTCTGATTCGAGTCGGCGCGCGCGCGCCGCATGGGCGGGCGCTGCGCTCGTGATCGCGTTGGCGTCCACCGGCTGCGTCACGGTGCGTCCCGAGCAGCGCGAGGTGCTCGCCGATCCCGCGATGGTCTTCGGCAGCGGCGGCGACGCCGCGGCGCAGGAGGAGCACGTGCTCTCGAACCGCGAGGGCAGCATCGGCGGCGGCGCGAGCATGGGTGGAGGATGCGGCTGCAACTGACACGACATGCGCGCTCGATGCGGCGCTGGGCGCCCGCGTTCCTCGCGGTCGCGCTGCTGTCGTGCGTCGTCGTCGCGCGCGTCGTGCGGGCCGAGGGCGGCGAGGTCGACATCGGCGCCACGCTGTTCCACGAGGGCGGCGGACCGCTGAACATGACGGTCATCACGCCCTCGGTGCGCGGCCGCATCGATCCCATCGACGAGCTCACCATCCGCCTCGGCTGGGACGCCGACATCGTCACCGGCGCCAGCGTCGCGGTCGTCGACGCGCCCGGCACGCGGCCGGACGTGATCACGACGGCCACCCAGCTCGACGACTTCCGCAACGTGTTCTCCGGCGGCGTGGAGCTGAGGAGCGACTTCGGCTCGGTGCGCGCCGGCTACTCGTACGGCTTCGAGAGCGACTACGTCTCGCACGCGCTCACGCTCGGCGCGCGCGCAGAGCTCTTCGAGCGCAACACCACGTTCGATCTGTCGTATGCGCACGGGTGGGACTCGGTGTGCAACGTCGCGCAGCCGCGCATGCAGGATCCCGTCGAGCGTCGACGCCTCCCCGCCTCGACGGGCTGCTTCTCGAGCGACAACAGTGAGCTCACGTCGCAGAGCGTCGCGCTCAATTCGCTCAACGGCACCTGGACGCAGGCGTGGGCGCCGATCTTCGTCACGCAGGTCACGCTCTCGGCGCAGCTCGTCGACGGCTTCCAGAGCAACCCGTACCGCGCCGTGTGGCTCGGCCGTTCGTCGGCCCAAGAGCACCACCCCGATCACCGCTTCCGCTACGCGGGAAGCCTCGCCGCGCGCCTCTGGATCGCACCGATCTCGGGCGCGCTCCACGCGATGGGCCGTGCGTACCGCGACAGCTGGGGCGTCCAGTCGCTCAGCGCCGAGCTCGCGATCGAAGAGGTGATCGAGGGCGCGCTGCGCATCCGGGCGCGCGGCCGCTACTACACGCAGACGGGCGCAGCGTTCTTCTCCGACGACTACGCGCTCGCTCCCCGCGGCGAGTACTTCACGGGCGACCGAGAGCTGTCGACGATGTCGTCGGTCATGGTCGGCGGCTCGATCAGCTACACGCTCTCGGCGGGCGCGGACGGCCCCGTGCTCGGCTTCCTCTCGCGGCTCGCACTGCTGGCGAAGGCCGACTGGCTTCACTCGGAATTCCCGCAGTTCCGCTACGGAACCGCGGCCGTCCCGAACCGCGACGCGCTGATCGTGTCGCTCGCGCTGGAGGCGGAATTCTGATGCACCCAACCAATCTCTCTCGCGCGGGCCGGGCGGCGCTCGTCGGCCTCGCGCTCTCGGCGATGGCCGGCACGTGCGATCGACGCGGCAGTGGCGGTGACCCGCTCGGCGGCACGAGCGAAGCGGAGGCGCAGGGCCTGCCGACCGGTGCGCCCGATTCGGAGGGCTCGCGTCGACCGCCGACCGGCACCACCTGCGGTGGCCGCGACGACTGCCCGAGCGACCAGGTCTGCGTCGAGAGCCGATGCCGACACCGACACACGAGCGTCGCCGGCGAGATCCTCGCGAGCAGCGCGCACGCGCTCGCCGAAGCGGGCGACTGGGAAGGCGCGATCGAGGCGTACTCCGACGCGACGCACGCGTACGAGGCCGCGCACGCGCCGGTTCCCGCCGAGCTCACCTGCGATCAGGCGACGTTGATGCTGAGCACGGCCACGACGCCCGAGGCGCGCGAGGCTGGGGCTGCACGCGCCGACGCTTGCTTCCGCGCCTCGTTGCCTGGCTTCGCGCCGCGCGAGGAGACACGCCGCGCCGTCGCTCGCCTTCGCTTCCAAGGCCTGGAGGTCGCGCTGTTCGATCAGGAGCAGCCCGCCGCGCGCTTCTTCACGCAGGCCCAGTCGCCGCCGACCGTCGATGCGATCGTCGTCGAGGCCACCCTCACCGGCGACGAGCAAGGCGGTATCGTCGAGGTCCGCACACAGCTCGAGGCCGAGGGCGCCCGGCGCGCGATCGCCGAGTGCTTCATCCAGGACTGGGGAGTGCGTCACGAGCGGGCGGCGCGGGGATCGCTCGTCGTTCGCTACTCGACGCGCATGCGCGACATGGGCACCTACGACTCGTTCGAGCCCGAGCTCCTGGTCGAGAAGACGACCGTCGCCGAGGATGGCTTCGAGCCCTGCGTGGCGCGCGCGCTGAGCGCCAACCTCCTGCCTCCTCGCAGCGGTCGTGTCGTCGCGTGGCAGGCGCCGCTCGAGGTCGCCGCGCACGTGCAGTAGTCGCATCGACGCACGTCGATCGCTGCGCAAACACAGGGACCATGAGCACCGAACATCTCTTCGCCGTCGTCATGGCCGGTGGATCCGGCACGCGCTTCTGGCCGCTCTCGCGGCGCCTGCGCCCCAAGCAGCTGCTCGCGCTCGCGGAGAAGGATCGCACGCTGCTCGCGTCCACGATCGAGCGCGTGTCGCCGCTCGTGCCGCCCGAGCGCGTGTTGATCGTGACGGGTCAGCACCTCGCCGAGGCCACGCGCAACGCCGCTCCGTCGCTGCCGCACGCGAACGTGCTCGCCGAGCCGATCGCGAAGAACACAGCGCCGTGCGTCGCGTGGGCCGCCTACCACGCGCTCGCCCGTGACCCCGACGCGATCCTGGCCGTGTTGGCCGCCGATCACTTCGTCGTCGACCGCGCTGCGTACCTCCAGGTGATCGGCCGCGCGGTGGAGGCCGCCGCGGATGGCTCGCTGGTCACCGTCGGCATCAAGCCCACGCGCCCCGAGACTGGCTACGGCTACCTCGAGGTGGGCGGAGAGGTCGGCCCCGGCTTCTCGCACACCGTCCTGCGCTTCGTGGAGAAGCCGAGCCACGACACGGCGATCGAGTTCGTCCGCAGCGGGCGCTTCCTCTGGAACAGCGGCCAATTCTTCTTCCGCGCGGACGCGATCGTGCGCGCGTTCGAGGCGCACATGCCCGAGCTCGCGAGCGCGATGTCGGCGGTGCGCAGCGCGACCTCGTCCGATCAGGAGGCGCGCATCGTGGAGGCCGCCTACGCGAGCGCACGCGCGATCTCGATCGATCACGGCGTGATGGAGAAGGCCGACAAGGTCCGCGTGATCCCCGGTGACTTCGGCTGGTCGGACGTGGGCAGCTGGACGACGAGCTGGGAGCTCGCGCCACGCGACGCGAGCGACAACGCGGGCCCCGCCCTGGTCGTGGACGCCAGAGGCAACTACGTGCACGCGCCTGCGGGCAAGGTCGTCGCGCTGCTCGGGGTCGAGGATCTCGTGATCGTCGACACGCCCGATGCGTTGCTCGTCATGCCGCGCAGCCGGGCCCAAGACGTGCGCGCCGTGGTGGACGCGCTCAAGGGCAAGCGCGACGACGTCTTGTGACGTGAGCGAGCGCGCTCGCGCTACGGGCGGACCGCTCGCGTGATGCGCGAGGTGATCGCGCGCTGCGCTCGGTCGCGCTCGAAGAACAGATCGAGCCTGCCGCGCTGACTCTCGGGCTCGTCGAAGGTCGTCAGCCACGGACCCGCGATCGTGCGCCCTCCGTCGGGCGATGCGGGCGGGAGGGATTGCGACAGGGCGCCGTGCAAGCCCGCCGGTCGCCCCGCGTACGCAGGCGCGCGCCACGCCTCTCGCGCGCCGCCCGACGGACGATCGAGGTAGGCCGCCATGCGATGCGGCGCCGCGATGCTCACGCGGAAGTGACGACGCTCCATCAGGACCTCGAGCGGCTCCGAGTACGGAAAGAAGGGTCGCGGCGTGGCGAACGACATGCGCACTGCGGACGTGCTGAACGATCCCCCTGCGGCGCCGGGAGAGATGCGGAACGCGGTGATGATCCACTGCGCGTCCACGTAGGGCCGCACGTAGTCGCGGAGCTCGGCGCTGTGCGGGTAGCCGTGCGCGGTGAGCCACGTATCGAGCGCGTTCGCGTCACTCGCCTGGAGCACGGCGGCGTCCATGCCTGCGACCGTCGTCTCTTCGAGCACCAGCACGTCGGCCGACGCCCTCGCACCACCACCCGAGCTCGTCGAACGGCTGCGCGAGCGCGCGTCGCGCCGGAGGGGCGCCCGGTAGAGGCTGAAGAGGCGCGCGAACACGGCCACCGGCTCTTCCGCCAGCTGGGGCTGGGTCGGCGTGGGCACGAGGAAGCCGAAGTCCTCGCGCTGCCCATCGAAGTACGCGCGACGGACGAAATGCTCGACCTGCCGCGCCTCGTCCCAGACGATCAGTGCCTCTTCGCCGCGCACGCTCACCCGACCGCCGCGCCCGATCCCCGCGCACGCTTGGGCACCGTCGACCTCGTAGGCCGCAGCCGCGAGTGCGAGCGACGCGAGCAACATGACGAGACGAGGGCCGGTCATGGGTCGATCGTACGCGACGTCGCCGAGCGCGCGCGATCCGTCACGTTGACGCGACGCGTCGGTCGATCGCGCCTGGATCGCGTCGCACACGCCGAGTAGGGTCCGCGCGCGCTCGCGCACCGCGAAACACGCGGCCTGCGACGCACCCCTCGGAATTCAAGGAGGCCCTCGTGCTCATCGGCGTGCCCACGGAGATCAAGACTCGCGAGTACCGCGTCGGCATCAACCCCGGCGGCGTGGTCGCGCTCACGCGCGCGGGCCACCAGGTGCTCGTGCAGAAGGGCGCTGGCCTGGGCGCCGGCATCAGCGACGCGGAGATGATCGCGGCGGGCGCCAAGATCGTCCCCACGGCCGAGGACGCGTGGTCCGCCGAGATGGTGATGAAGGTCAAGGAGCCTCTGCCCTCCGAGTACGGCTATTTCCGCGCGGGACAGATCCTCTACACGTACCTCCACCTCGCGCCCCTTCCCGAGCTCACGCGCGAGCTGATGACGAAGAAGGTGCGCGCCATCGCCTACGAGACGGTGCAGAACGCGGACGGCTCGCTCCCGCTCCTTCGTCCCATGAGCGAGGTCGCGGGCCGCATGTCGACGCAGGTCGGCGCGACGTGTCTGCAGAAGGAGCACGGCGGCAAGGGCGTCCTGCTCGGCGGCGTCCCCGGCACGCGCCGCGGCAAGGTGGCGATCCTCGGCGGCGGTGTCGTCGGCTCGCACGCAGCGCGCATCGCGGTCGGCATGGGCGCGTACGTGACGGTGCTCGACGTCGATCACGCGCGCATGAGCTACCTCGAGGACATCTTCGGCGCGTCGATCGAGACGCTCTACTCGAACCCGAAGAACATCGAGAAGGCGGTCATCGAGTCGGACCTCGTGATCGGCGCGGTGCTCGTGGCGGGCGCGAAGGCGCCGAAGCTCGTCGACGAGGATCTCGTCAAGCGCATGTCGCCCGGCTCGGTCGTGGTGGACGTGGCGGTCGATCAGGGCGGCTGCATCGCGACGTGCAGGCCGACCGATCACGATCACCCGACGTTCGAGCTGCACGGCGTCGTGCACTACTGCGTGCCGAACATGCCGGGCGCGGTCGCGCAGACCTCGACGTTCGCGCTGACGAACGTGACGCTCCGCTATGCGGAGATGATCGCGAACCTCGGCGTGGAGAAGGCGGTCAAGACCTCGACCGCGCTCGGTCTCGGCGTCAACTGCTGGGATGGCGCATGCACGTACCGGGCGGTCGCCGAGGGCGTGAACGTCGAGTACACGCCGCTCGAGAAAGCCGTCTGAGACGCCCTCGCAGGTCACGAGATCGCAGAAGAAGCCCGCCCCTCGGCGGGCTTCGTCGTGTCAGATGACGTAGTCCTTCAAGCGGAGCACGTCCTTGAGCGCGGCGAGCTTCGCGAGCCCGGCCGTCTCGACCTGACGCACACGCTCTCGCGTGAGGTTCATGATCTCACCGACCTCTTCCAGCGTGATGCCGCCGCGGTCCGCGATGTCGAGCGCGCAGGTCTCGGTCATCTCCCAGACCTCCATGTCGGTGAAGTTGATCTTGATGGATCCACGCACCGGATGGACGTCGATGTAGAGGTGGTACTTGCACGACACGAAGGGGCACGGCCGCTCCATGTCGACACACTCCGCGCGCGTCTTGGGACGCCAGTAATCCGTCTCCGGGTAGAGCTCACGACCACGACGAAGCTCGGCCTTGCTCAGACGACGGATCGAGATGGTGTGAGCGCGCGCGCGGTTGCGTCGCTTGCGCCCCTCTGCCTCTCCGTCCGCATCCGAGTCGCCGTCGATGTCGCTCTCTTGGAGCTGCAGCGCCAGCGAGCCGTGCATCATCGGCGCGTCGATCGCGCCCGTGCTGCTGCCCTTGTCGTTCGGAAGCCGCTCGTCGCCCACGAGCTGCTCCAACTCCTCACTCTCGAACGTCGCCATGACCGCCTCCCAGACTCGTTTCGCCGTTGTCCTCCGCAGCCGACCGCTCGCTCGCCCAGCGACCAGTCACCCGTGGAGGTAGGTCCGCGCTTCGCCCGCGCGTTCCTTCGCTCTCACACCTGCGCGCGCTTCAACCTCGCCTGAAGCGAAGCGCGCTGCTCGATCTCGTCCAATGCCTTGAGGAGCTCCTGCCCGAGCCGCTTGGCCTCGACGTACTTCTTCGTCGCGAGCTCGTCCGTCCCGCTGGCGACATCGCTCATCCGGCCGTCTCGGTCACCACCTCGTCGAACCGCGGAGCTCCTCCGAGAGAGAGCTCGTTCGATGGCGCCGTAGACCCGCGTGAGGCTGCGTGAGAGCTCCTCGATGTCGCCGCGGATGAAGAAGAACTCGGTCTGGATCTCCTCGATCGTGTAGCCCTGCCCCATGAGGCGGCGGATCGTGTCGATCCGGCGGATCACGGTGGCGGGGTAGAGGCCCATGGAGCCTCGGTGCTTGCCCTTGCTGCCGACCCGAACGCTGCGGGGCAGGAGGCCGAGCTGGACGTACTTGCGGAACGTCGCTTCGGTCAGCCGATCGCCCTTCGACCCGAACGCGTCGACGATCTCCTGGACCTTGAGGCCCGCTGGATGGGCCTGCTCGAGGGCGTGCAACCGCTCCTCGCTCCAGCCATTTCCCGCGCTGTCTTGGGGTCCCGTCGCCACGCGCTCCACTCCTCGTCACCGCTGCAAAGAACTACGAATCAAATCCTCTGAACTGATCCTCACCCTCGATGGACGCGGAACATATTCCACTGAAAAGAATGACGTCAAACAAAATGTGCAACGTTCGTACGATGGGCCGGTTGCCCATGTTTTGTTGGGCTTTGGCGAGGTATCGAGGGCGGGCGGACCCTGCGGGGAGCTCCACACGACGGCCGGCGATCGCCCTTGGTCGCCGATCTCCTGAACAAAGCAGCGATCGCCCTTCCCCCTCGCGCCGCGCTCGGCGACGATGCGCGCCATGCGCTGGCTCCGCTTCGCCCTGGCCTTGCTCGCCCTCGCCTCGTGCGGACGAGGGGACGCGCGGACGGGCGAGCGGTGCCGGAGCGACCGCGAGTGCGCGCGCGGTCTCTGCGTCGCGGGTGTCGCTGGGGAGCGGGGCGCCTGCACCGTGAGCTGCGGCGGCGACGACGAATGTCCCGAGGGCTGGTCGTGCACGGGCGTCACGCAAGCGAACGTCGTCGTGTGCTCGCGCGGCAGCGCGACGCCCTTTGGTCACTGAGGCGCGTGGGCTTGCTCTCGCGCATCCTGTCGGTGTTCGGCGGAGTGCTGGATCCGCGCGCCCGCGCTCGCTTCTTCGCTCATCGCGGCGCGCGCGTGGGCGCCGTGCTCGTGGCACTCGTCGCGCTCGTCGCGATCGTCGGCCCCTTCCTCGCGCCGCACGATCCCGCCGACCTCTTGGCGAACGGGCTGCTCGAGGACGGCACGCCCGCGCCGCCCGGAGATCTCCTGCTCGGCGCCGACACGATGGGGCGCGACGAGCTCTCGCGGCTCCTCCACGGCGGCACGCTCTCGCTCGGAGTCGCGCTGATTGCGACGCTGATCGCGGTCTCGCTCGGGCTCGTCGTCGGCGTCGTGAGTGGCTCGCGACGTGGCGCGATCGACTCGGCCTCGATGCAGACGGCCGACGTGCTCTCATCGCTCCCCTTCTTGCTCGTCGCGATCACGATCGAGCGCGCGATCGGGCAGCCCTCACCGTGGTCGCTGGCGATCCTGCTCGGCTGCCTCTCGTGGACCACGCTCGCGCGCGTCACGCGCACCAAGACGCAGCAGATCCGCGAGCTCGACTACGTGCTCGCTGCGCGCGCGCTCGGCTTCTCCGAGGCGCGCATCCTCTTCCGCCACGTCCTCCCCAACGTGCTCGGGCCCGCGGTGGTGCTCGGCACGACGCTCGTCGCGCAGATGATCCTCGTCGAGAGCGCGATGTCGTTCCTCGGCGTGGGCGTGCAGCCGCCCGCATCCACGTGGGGAACCATGCTGCACGACGGCCAGGACGTGCTCTCCATCGCGCCGCGCCTGGTGCTCTATCCGGGCGCGCTGATCGTGATGACGGTCTTCGGCTTCAACCTCTTGGGTGAAGGGCTGCGCGACGCGATCGACGCCCGCTCGACAGGCGCGATCGTGGTGAGGCGACGCGCCGACGCGAAGGGACCGCTCGCTGCGCGGACGCGCGCACGCGCGGACTCGATGGGCATTGCAGGCCTGGGCGTGTTGCTCGCCGGCGTGGCGCTCTTCGCGTTCGTGATGCCGCCGGTGCCCGAGCACCCAGCGTTCGTCGGCGCCGGCAGCGACACGCCGGTGCGCGGCGGAACGCTCGTCGTTCACCACGAGGACGACATGCGCTCGCTCGATCCCGGCGTGGCGTACGACGAGATCTCGGGCATGGGCCTCAAGCTCATGTTCGAGACGCTCATCGACTACGACGAGCAGCTCGCGTTCGTGCCGCGCCTGGCCCGCGCGCTGCCCGAGATCGACGCCGATGGGCGGGGCTACACGTTCCACCTGCGCGAGGGCGTGCGCTTTCATCCGAGCCCACACCTCGCACCGGATCGAACGTTGGTGGCGGAGGACGTGCGCTACGCGATCGAGCGGGTGCTCACGCCGTCGGTCGGATCACCGGGCGCGCCCTACTTCCGCAACCTCGAAGGCGCCGCGGAGTTCGAGGCGGGCACGGCCCCGCACGTGCGCGGCATCGAGGTGCTCGACCCCCTCACGATCCACTTCCGCCTGAGCGTCGCGGATCAGACCTTCCTCAACGCGCTCGCGCTCACGTTCGCCGCGCCGGTGGCGCGAGAGGTCGTCGAGGCCGAGGGCAGCGAGATCGTGCGTCGCCCCATCGGCACGGGCGCGTTTCGCCTCGACCGCTGGGAGCCAGCGCTGCGCGCGACGTTCGTGCGGCACGATGACTTCTTCCTCGAGGGCCAGCCCTACCTCGATCGCATCGTGCTCGAGCTCGATCTCAGCCGCGGCCCCGCGTTCCTTCGTCTCCAGGCGGGCGAGATGGACCACATGCATCGCTTCACCCCGAGCGACAACTTGTTCGTCCATCGCGCGCCTGCGTGGCAGCCGTACCGCGAGGACAGCGCGAACCTCGACATCTGGGGCGTGGGGATGAACTGCGAGCTCGAGCCGTTCACGGACGTGCACGTGCGACGTGCGGTGGCGTTCGCGATCGACGGCGAGCACTGGCGACGCGCGCGCGGCAACCGCCTGCGGCTGGTCGGTCAGCCGCTGCCCGCGAACATGCCGGGCTACGTGCCCGGTCTCGTCGGAGAGCATCACCTCGATCTCGATCGCGCGCGGGAGGAGATGCGGCTCGCCGGCCACCCCGTGGAGCGCGTGGGTGATCGGTGGGTCGCGCGAGGGCTCGACCCGATCGACGTGTGGGTCGGCTCGGGCGAGACGGGACAGGCCTACGGCGAGCTGATCCAGCACGATCTCGCGCAGATCGGCCTCGAGATCCGCATCCGTCAGGTCGCCTTCCCCGTCTATCTCGCGGAGACGGCGCGACGCCGCACCGTGCCGCTGTTCCTCACGGGCTGGAGCGCGGACTTCCCCGATCCGTCGAACTTCCTCGACACGCTCTTCCACTCGCGATCGATCACCGACAGCGGCTCGCAGAACCGCGCGTTCTACCAACGTCCCGAGCTCGACGCGCTCCTCGACCGTGCGCGCGTGGAGACCGATCGCGATCGACGCATGGCGCTCTACGCCGAGGCCAGCCGCATGATCGTGGAGGACGCGCCGTGGGCGTTCGTGTTCTCGAACACGGTGACGGACGTCTGGCAGCCGTACGTGCGCGGCTACCACGTGCACCCGGTGTGGCGGCCGTTTTATCGCGACGTGTGGCTCGACCTGCCCCGACGATCGGCGCGCGACGTCGACTTCGCCGACGAAGGCGGGCTGCGATGAGCGACGCAGCACCTCGCCCCTCGCTCCTGCGTCGCATCGGGCTGCGCCTCTTGCGGAGCACGTTCGTGGTGTGGCTCGCGATGACGCTCGTGTTCTTCGCCGTGCACGGCATCGGCGATCCCGCGATCGCGACGCTCGGTCCGCGCGCGCGCCCCGAGCAGATCCAGCAGTTCAACGAGCGGCACGGTCTCGATCAGCCGATCGCCGTCCAGTACGGCCACTTCCTCGTGGGCTTGGTGACGTTCGATCTCGGCACCAGCTGGCGCGACGAGCGCGCGGTGATCGACGTGCTCGCCACGCGGCTGCCGCGGACGCTCTTGCTCATGTCGCTCGCGACGGTGTTCGAGCTCGTGCTCGGGCTCGGGCTCGGGCTCCTCGCAGCGCGACGACGCGGCAGCTCGATCGACACGCTCTCCATGGGCGTCGCATTCCTCGGCGTGAGCACGCCGAGCTTCTTCCTGGGCGTGCTGGCGCTGCAGTTCCTCGCGTTCCGTCTGGGGTTCTTTCCCGTCGGCGGCTACGGCGTGGACGCTGCCGATCACGTTCGGCACGCGCTCTTGCCCGCCTTGGTGCTCGCGTCGCTCGGGGCAGCGACCTACGCGCGCCTCTTCCGCAGCGAGATCATCGAGGTCAGCGCGCAAGACCACGTGCGGACGGCGCGCGCGAAGGGCCTCTCGGCCTCGCGCGTCCTGCTCTCGCACGTCGTGCGCAACGCGCTTCCGCCGATCGTGACGCTGCTCGGTCTCTCGCTGCCCGCGCTCGTGGCAGGCGCCGTGGTGACCGAGAGCATCTTCGGCTGGCCGGGCATGGGGCGGCTCGCGATGGAGTCGATCTACAGCTTCGATCTGCCGATGCTGCTCGGCATCGTGTTCATCGGCGCCATCACCGTGCAGATCGGCAACCTCGGTGCGGAGCTCCTCGTGGCGCGGATCGATCCACGGACCCGCGATCGGGACTGACGTCGGTCGGATCGAGGAGCAGCACCAGACGCTGGATCTCGACGGGGAAGCTACGCCATCGCGACAGCTCTTCTGGCGTCAGCGCGCGGTGCTGCCGATAGCGGATGCCCTCGATCCTCTCGACGGGCACCAGCCAGTACGTGTGCACGCCGCGCAGGAGGAGCTTCCGGCCCCCGACGAAGTGGCTCATCGCGTCGATCACCTCGGGATCGGCGCAGAGGGGGAGACGCGGCCAGATCCGCGCGGGCGCGCGACGCAGGATCCCGCGCTGATCCACACGGAAGCGCACGCGCTCCACCTGCCAGACGCCCGGCTCCTCGCCCCACTGCTGCGTCGGCGACAGGTGATCGAAGACGATGTGGCGACCCGCCAGGGTGCGCGTGTCGAACCGCGCGAGCATCGCGCTCCGAACGCGGTTCCAGCTTCGTCCCACCTGCGACTCCAGCCATCGTTCGGGCGCCGAGAGCCGATCGAAGAACTCGCGCGGGACACGCGAGACGAGGGGCCATGCCTCGACGTCCTCAACCTCGGCATCAGCGGAGCGAGCGAGGATCCGACGCTCGAGCACGCGCTCTTCGGCGCGGACGACGCGGTGCGAGCGCCGCCGCGTCCACGTGTTCCAGCGTCGGCGCCCACCCTCGATCACGCTGCGTGACAAGTCCTTGGTGCTCATCGCGACCCTCGCCGCAGCGACGTGGCCCGAGGCTGCTTCTGACGTGTCTCGGGCTCTCACCTCTTGCGAGGGCGCAGCGGGTAGATGCGTCGATCGCCCTCGAAGCGCGGTGGGAGCACCTCCAGCGTGTCGGTGTGGACGACCTTGCGCATGCCGGACGCGAGGCGGATGAGGAGACCACCATCGACGTTCTCACCGTCGATGCGACACAGGCCGAACTGTCGGTGATCGACCCAGTCGCCCTTCTTCGGCTGCGGCTCGTCGTCGAGCGCGCTCGCGATCTCCTTGGGCTTGTCGAAGATGGGCACCGTCACGACGGGCGCGCTCGTGCCGCTCGGACGTCGCTCGATCGTCGAGATCTTCGCCTCGGCGGCAGAGGATGCGCGCGCCACGTCCGCCCACCCCGTCACGGCAGGCGCGTCGCTCGTGGGCGTTCCGTCGACGTCGTCGTCGCGCTCCGATCGGGCGCTCGCGGGCACGACGCGCGGTGGGCTCGGCTCGCGGCCCGGTTGCGTGGGAAGGCCTGGCTTGGTGCGGACCGTGTCGCTCGGACGTCGCTCGGTAGGCCGCGCCATCGCGCCGGGCGTGCGCTCGCCCTTCCACACCGAGAGACCGGTCTCG
>JAFLCL010000067.1 GCA_017303575.1 Deltaproteobacteria bacterium | reverse complement strand
GGGTCGAGGCGCTCGTGCGCGAGGCAGCGCATCCACGCGGCGCGGCGACGGCGGTGAGCGCTCGGCTCGCGCGTGGCGAGGCAGTGCCGGGCTTCGGCCACACGCTCTACCCCGAGGGCGATCCACGCGCGGTGCCCTTGCTCGCGATCGCGCGTCGGCTGGTGCGCGACACGCGTCGCGCGGACACCGCGCGTCATGCCTCGCGCACGTTGCTCGCGATCGTCGATCACCTCGCCGAGAGCCGCGGCGAGAAGCCTTCGGTGGACGTCGGCTCGGTGGCGGTCACGCTCGCGCTCGGTGCGCCGCCCGGCACATCCACCGCGCTCTTCGCGCTCGGTCGCACGGTGGGCTGGGTCGCGCACACGATCGAGCAGCGACGCTCGACGGTGCTGCTGCGTCCACGCGCGCGCTTCGTGGGCCCCACGACGTGATCGTCGGCTCGAGCGAGGTCCGGTAGCATGGCCGCATGACGCGTCTCGCTTCGTCCTCGGTGGCTTCGTTCTCGGTCGCCTCGCTGTCGTTGACTCTTCTGGCGCTCCCCCTCGCGCTCGCGGGCTGCGAGGGGGATCCCATGCCAGGACCGACCGCCGACGCGTACGTCCCGCCCGGCGTGGACGCGAGCCTCGATGCGCCCGTGATCAGCACTGTCGATGCGCCCTGGGTGGGACCGATGAGCGAGCTCGTCGATCCGATGTGCATCGACGGCATGTACCGCGAGACGCTGCCCGATCGCTCGGCGTCCATCGACGATCTGATCGCGTCGTACTCGCCCGCCGACGCGGAGGCGTTCGTGCAGGCCGTGCTCGAGCGTCGCTACCCGCACGGCTGGACGCTGGTGCGCGAGGGACGGGAAGGCTTCATCGACTGCCTGATGACGTTCCTCAGCAACCGAGGGACCGCGGAGGGCGTGCTGCAGGATCTCGGCACCGTCGTGCACGAGTGCGGTCACGTCTACGACCTCGGGCTCTCGAGCGGCCCCAACAACGTCTACGCGATCCGCGCGGACCTGATGATGACGGCGGCAGGCGGAGACTCGACGGCGCGCGGCGGACAGACGTTCGCGCGATCGCTGATCCGCGCGGACGCTTACCAGGCCATGCGTCCGCCGTGCACCGCGGGCATGTTCCGCGGCTGCGATGGCTACGCCGACATCTACCTCGATGGTGACCCGACGGACGGCAACTTCGAGAGCGGCGATCAGGGCTTCAACCTCTTGCTCGAAGAGGTCGTGCAGTACTCCAACTCGCTCGCGCTCGGCTACGCGGTGCCCGACCGCTTCTCGGGCGGACAGTCGGTCAGCGACCGCGACGGAATGCTCACGTTCCTCTGGTACATGACGCGCTTCCTGCGCCTCGCGCGCACCGAGCACCCCAGCGCCTATGCGCACATCGCGACCGGCGACGGCGGTCGGTGGCGAAGGCTCGTCCTCACGATCTGGGGCCGCGCGTGGCTCTACCTCGAGGCGACCGAAGATCTCGCAGGCCTGGGCATCGACGACGACGCGCTGATGCCCCTCGCCACCGCGCCCGAGCTCGTGGCCGAGATCGACATGCTGCGCGACGCCGAAGGCTGTCCCTGATCGACGGCTCGATCGACGGGCCTCGGTCGCCGCCGCTCGATCGAACGCGTTGTCACTCGCGGCGGAAGCGGTGCGTGAGCCGCACGGTGGCGGCGCACGCGGCGTCGTCACAACCCTCCGGCTGGATCCAGTAGTCGGCACGGAAGACGAGCTCACGTCCCTCTGCGTCGCCGACGATCCCGAGGCTCGCGTCGTACTCCGCCGACCAGGCGGCCTCCGCGTACCTCAGCGTGGGATCGAGCTGGACGAGGATGTCGCCGAGGTCGTGCAGCGTGTCGACGCGCAGTCGGTTCCGCTCGCTCCATGGCGGCTGAGGGTCGGCGAGCTCGAGGTCGTCCCACACCGGTCCGCAGCACTCGCCGCTACGTCCCGGCGCGCTGCGCACATCGACCCACCCGTTGATGCGGAGCACGACCAGAGGCTGCCCGTCCTCGAGCGTCCAGAGGAAGAAGTTCTCGCCGGCCGTCGTGCGCACGCGCCTCGCTGGTGGCAGGGATGGCGGCGCGTACTCCCCGTCGAGCACCTCGAACGCGTCCAGGGTGTGGACGAAGGTGCCCTCGAGCTGCTCGCGCGGGGTGCCCGGCGAGAGGCAGTGGCAGACCAGGAACCGTTGCTCGCACGCGGCGAGCGACGGCATCGCGAGCGTGAGGGCGACCGCGACGTGTCGAGGAGTGAGTCCGCGTGTCGCCATCGGCTCGGGTCGAGCACGCGCTGTGCCGCGCGCGAGGGCCGAAAACCCGGAGGGCTCCCGGCACAGGTGTGCGGGCGCTGACGGCCAGATCGTGCGCCGACGATCACGGAGCGTCGCTGGCCCGACGACGCGTGAGCGCCCACGCGGCGATCGCTGGGGCCACGCCGTTGTCGTCGTGATCGAGCGGGAGGCCGTCGTGGACGCGGAACTGGTAGTCGTCCCAGTGCATGGGGCGGCCATCGTCGGCGAGCATCCAGGGGCCCACGGCGACGGCGTCCTCGTCGTCGGCGACCTCCAGCCAACGACGCACGATCGCGCGTCGATGCGCGAGCTCGCGGATCGCGCCGTGGTTGCGCACGCCGAGCTCGCCGACGAGCAGGCGCTTGCCCTCGCGTCGTGCGACCGCCGCGCTCTCGCGGATCATCCGCACCCCCGCCTCTTCCACCTGCGACGCGCGGACACCCCAGGTCTCCGGGTAGACGTGCACCGACGGATGATCGACGAACGGTGAGCGCGCGTTGAGCGTGAAGCTCGTGCGCGCGCGAAAGAGCCAGCTCGCGGGCGCCGTGCGCCAGAACCACGCGTCGCGACCGTCGAGCGAGACGTCGAGGCCTTCTTCTCCGCTGGTGATCCACTGGTGCGCGCCCGCACGCGCGCGAACGCGACGACCGATCTGATCGATCCACTCGCGCACCGAGTGACCGGCGCGATCGAGGCCCTGGCCCCGCGGCTCGTTCAACAGCTCCCAGCCTGCGATCGCGGGGTGATCGCCGTAGCGCAGACCGTCCAAGCTCGAGACACGGTCGAGGGTCTGGACCACGTGCGAGGCGAAGAGCGCGAGGGTCGCGGCGTGGGTGAAGAAGCGCGCGTCCGCCGATCGCGGCGCGGGCAGGCCGGACCACTCGACGTACGTGCGGGCCCCGCCGACCTCGTCCCACTGGTTGCCGAGCACCAACAAGAGACGCAGGCCGTGGGCGTGGGCGCGGGCCACCACGTGGTCGAGCGCGCGCCAGGCGAGCTCGTCGTTGCTGTCGGGCCCGAGGCGCATCGCGCTGTCGCCGCGCTTGCCGGGATCGGCGTGGTTCGCGTGCAGGCGGACAAGGCTCGCGCCCAGGCGTCGTGCTTTTCCGAGCACCTCGTCGACCACGCGGAGGGGCTCGCCGCGTCGCAGGGCGCGGGCTGCTTCTTCCTGCAGGTAGAAGCAATTGAGGAGGAGCTCGGTCGCCATCGAGGGGTGGGTCGCGCGTGTCGGGCGCGGGGTTGCTTACACGTTGCCCGGGTTTCGCGATACCGTCGCCCCCTCGCTCCGAGCGCTTCGAGATGACCGATCAGAACCAGCGCGTGGACCTGACCGGCCGGGTCCTCATGAACAAGCTCCGCGTGGAGCGGCTCCTGGGGGAAGGCGGGATGGGCGCCGTGTACGAGGTCGAGCACCTCATCACGCGGCACCGTCGTGCCCTCAAGGTCATGCACAGCAAGCTCGCGACGAACGCCGAGACCATCGCGCGCTTCATCCGCGAGGCGGGCGTCGCGGGCACGCTGAGGACGCCGTACGTCGTCGAGACGTTCGACGCCGGACAGCTCGACGACGGCTCGCCCTACGTCCTCATGGAGCTGCTCGAGGGCAAGCCGCTCGCGGGCGTCTTCGACGCGGTCACGCCGCTGTCGGCGGGGCGCCTGGTCGGCCTCATCTGCCAGGTGCTCGAGGGCCTCGCGGTGGCGCACCGCGCGGGCATCGTCCACCGCGACATCAAGCCCGACAACGTCTTCGTGGGCATGGACGACCGTGGGCTCGAGCGCGTGCGGATCCTCGACTTCGGCATCTCGAAGTTCACGCAGGGTGTGCCCGACTACCAGGGCACCCTCACGAGCGAGGGCGCCATGATGGGCACGCCCTACTACATGTCGCCCGAGCAGGCGCTCGGCGTGAAGGACATCGATCCACGCTCCGATCTCTACTCGGTGGGCGTGATGCTCTATGAAGGCCTCGCGCGACGCAGGCCGTACGAAGGGCAGACGCTCGCGGCGCTCGTGCTCAAGATCCACCACGGCGATCACGAGCGCATCGGAGACGTGGTCCCGAGCCTGCCCAAGGGCCTGGCGGACGCCGTCGAGAAGGCGATGTCGGTCGATGCGGCGCGCCGCTTCTCGAGCGCAGAGGAGATGCTCGCGGCGCTCGTGCCCCACTCGGACTCGCAGTTCGTCACCTCGCTCCAGACGCTGCGCAACGTGGCCCCGCAGTTCGCCGAGACGCTCGACGCGCCGGTGGGTGCTCTCAAGGCGCCGCCGCCCAAGCCCGAGCCCGCGCCGTCCAGCAAGGCGATCTACGCGGCCGCGGGGCTCGTGGTGCTGGCGGTGGTGGCGTTCGGCGTGGTCATGGGCCTGGGCTCGGGTGACGAGCCTCCCTCGACGAGCACGAGCGCTCCCACCACGAGTGGTCCCTCGCCGACCACCGCGCCTCCCGTCACGACGGCCCCCGTGCCCGAGGTGCCCTCGGGCGTGATGCCTCCGGTGACCACGGCGGTCCCGGTCGTGCCGCCCGCGACCACCGAGACTGTCGTGGAGCCGCCGACCACGCGCGTCGGACGGCGCACGCCCCCGGGCACGTCGATGACGACGACCGCGATGAGCACCGAGCCGACGCCCGTCGTCAGCGAGAGCATGTCGACGGAGTCGATGGCCACGATGTCGACGGCCATGGAGGGCGGTCGCTTCGAGATCGATCGGGGCGGCTGGGACGACGAGTGAGCCGCGACGCCCGATGAATGGGGCCTCGACGCGTCGCCCAAGTCGATGCTAGGTGGCGCCCTCATGCGGTCAGGGATCGCCTCGCTCCGGTCGGTCGGCCTCGCGTCGATCGTGTCGCTCGCCACGTTGCTCGCGCCGTGGGGCGTGCGTGCGCAGTCGGCGGACGCTGCGCGCGCGCACTACGAGCGAGGCATCGCGCTCTACGACGAGGGGCAGTTCACCGCCGCGCTCGCCGAGTTCGAGGCGGCGTACGAGGGCAGCCATCGCGCGTCCATCCTGTTCAACATCGGCCAGATCCACGCGCGCCTCGGGCGTGCCGTCGAAGCGGTCGACACGCTGCAGCGCTACCTCACCGAGGCGGGGAGCGGCCTGTCCGCGGAGCGTCGCGGGCAGGTCGAGTCCGAGATCGCCACGCAGCGATCGCGCATCGCCACGCTGGCGGTGACGGTCAGCGTGCCGGGCGCGACCGTCGCGCTCGACGATCTCGAAGTCGGCACGGCGCCGCTCGCTGCGCCGTTGCGGCTGAGCGCGGGCGAGCACGTCGTGTCCGCGCGGGCCGAGGGCTTCGAGACCGCGCGCTACCGCTTCCGCATCGCAGGCGGCGCGCAGCAAGACGTGTCGCTGGAGCTCGTGCCCCGAGGTGAGGCGAGCGCGCGGTTGCGCATCGAGGTCGACGTGCCGGGCGCCGACGTACGCATCGACGGCCGCGCCGTGGGGCTCACCCCGATCGAGCTGCCAGTCGGTCTGCCCGCGGGCGTGCGTCGCGTCGAGGTCACGCGCGCGGGCTACGAGCCGATCGAGCGCGACGTCTCCGTGGCCGCCGGTGCCGAGGCCACGCTCACCCTCGACATGCAGCGCCTCGCGAGCCCTCCGCCGAACGTGCTGACGCACGTCGAGCTCGCGCTCCCCACCACCTCCTACACGATCCGCATCGACGGCGACCTGCTGTCGAGCGCGAGCGTCGACGTGCCGTATGGTCTCCACGATCTCTCGATCGAGGCCGCCGACATGGAGCCCATCTCGCGCCGCATCGAGGTGCCGCAGGGGCCGACGTTCACGCTCGACCCGGAGTACCGCTGGACCGCGCAGGGTCGACAGGCGCGTCGCGCGGGCGCGGAGTCGCAGCGCACGAACGCCATCGCGATCCTGCTCGTGGGCGCGGGCTTGGTGGCGGGCGGCACGGGTCTCCTGATCGGGCGCGAGGTCTACGGCGGGCAGCGACAGCTCTCTCGTCGTCGCGAGATCAACGGGAACTGCGAGCCGATGAACCCGGGCACGCCCGACGAGATCCCCGCCGTGTGGGATGCGGACACGTGCGACGAGACCGTGAGCCTCGGCGACTTTCCCGAGGAGGAGTACGACCAGCAGTTCAACATCGCGACCAACTCGATCCTCGACGTGTACGAGGGCGTGGGTGTCGCGGGCTTCGTCCTCCTCGGCGCGGGCGCGGCCACGATGATCGGCGGCCTCGTCGTGTTCCTCCTCGCGCCCTCCGACGAGCAGATCGATGCGGGCACCACCTTGCGGTTGTCTCTCGGCCTGTCGCCGGGCGGTCTCTCGCTGCGCGGGACCTTCTGATGCGCGGCAGCGAGTCCCTCTGGATCGGCGTGGGCGTCGGGTGCTCGTTGCTCGTCCTCTGCGGACTCTGCATCGTCGGTGCGGGGAGCGTCTTCTGGCTGCGCTCCACGCGCGAGGAGCCGCCGCCGCCAGTGGTTGGGCCCGCACCCACCACGTGGCCGACACCCACGCCGACGCCACCTCCCACGACGCCGCCGATCGTGGGTCCCGCGACGACGGTCGGATCCGGCGGCGGCACCGACCCGCGTCACGTGCGCGCGACGGTCACCGAGGTGACCGGCCTCGCCGACGTCGCCGTGGGCGCGAGCTGCACGGCCGAGGTCACACGACGCGATCTCGAGGACGGCACGTTCTGGTGCAACGCGCAGATCACGTGCGGAGGACGTTCGGTGTACGGAGGTCCCGAGGCAGGCTTCTTCCACTGCGTGCTCTACGAAGGGACGCGTCGCGACGTGGTCGGCAGTGACTCGGACACCACCGAGGCCGATCAAGATCCGGCGATGAGCCTCAACACGGTGGGCGGCACGCTCGAGATCCACGACGATGCCACGGGGCGCAACGGCGCCATGCGCATCCTCGCGCAGGTCGACGCGATCGACTGACCCGAGCTGCGAGATCCTCATCCCTGCCTGGACCGGAGACGCGATGGCCCTCGGCTGCGCCCTCGCATGGGCGGTGGCGGTGCTGTCGTTCCGTCGCCTCGCCGCGTTGCCGCCCACGGCCGTGAACCTCTTCAAGAACTCGGTCGCCACCGCGCTCTTGGTCCTCACGATGGCCGCGCTCCGCATGATCCCCGACACCACGCGCAGCGCGCTCGACTGGGCGAGCCTCGTGGTCAGCGGGATCTTGGGCCTCGCGGTGGCCGACACGCTGTTCCTCGCCGGGCTGCGCAAGATCGACGCGTCCGTGGCTGCCGTGGCCGACTGCGCGTACTCGCCCACGGTCGTGGTCCTCTCGACCGTCTTTCTCCGCGAGCCGCTCGCCGCGGGCCTCGTGCTCGGGGCGCCGCTCGTGGTGCTCGGTCTCGTCGTGGTCTCCTACCAGCGCCGCGACGCCGCTCGGCCGATCGATCGACGCGGGCTCGCGCTCGTGATCGCGGGCGTGGTGACGACGGCGATCGGGGTCGTGATCGCCAAGCCCGCGCTCGATCGCAGCGACCTCCTCGAGGCCACCACCATCCGCCTCGCCTCGGGATCGATCTCGCTCTTCCTCTTCGAGGTGATGCGCGGTCGACGCGCCGAGGTGCTGTCGCTCTTCACCCCCCAGCCGGCGTGGAAGCCCGCGCTCGTCGCGACGTTCTTCGGCACCTACGTGTCGATGATCCTGTGGCTCGGCGGCATGAAGTACGGCACCGCCTCGCGCGCCGCGCTGCTCAACCAGATGGGCGCGATCTTCGTGCTGGTGCTCTCGCGCGTGAGCGGCGAGGTCGTTCCGCTGCGACGCTGGATCGGGGCGGCGATCGCCGTGAGCGGCGTGGCGATCATCCTCTTGGCGTGATCAGGTCTTGGGCGTGATCAGGTCTTGGGCGTGATCAGGTCTTGGGCGTGATCAGGTCTTGGGCGTGATCAGGTCGGAGGCCGCACGGCGCAGTCGATGCTGACCTGGATGCGCTCGGTGTCGCCCACCTCGGAGAGGTAGAGCACCGCGGCGCGTGGTCCCCACGACTCGCCCGACACCTGACAGAAGCCGCTCGTCGAGACGAGCGTGGTGCCGACCTGACACTCGAGCGTGCGTGTCTCGGACCAGTTCGTGGTGCTGATGGCCACGCGGTTCGGCGCGCCGTACCGGCACTGGTAGGTGGTGTCCGCGATGGTGACAGCGCCGGCCTCCGACGTGATCGCCGTGCGCTGCGCGGCGGCCGCGCCGTGAGGCGAGACGAAGAGCGTCCACTCCACCGGGGTGCCCTCGAGCGGAATGTTGCGCGGGCGACGACGACGCTGTGCATCGACGCTGTTCGAGAGCGCCGCCACCGCGACGAGCGCGAACACGACGGAGCCGACGAGGAGCTTCACGAGGGAGGACGAGGTGCGCATGCGATCACCAGACGTTGGGCCGTCGGACGCACGAGGCGCCCACTTTGTTCGCTCGTTCGCCCCCCGCTGCGGGCGGGCCGCTACGATAGCGCACATGGACGAGCAGGCAGCGCGCCTCGACGAGGCGGTGAAGGACGCCTTCGAGCAGCAGCAGATCGTGCTCCTGCGGGAGCTGGTCGATCTGCCGAGCGCGACGCGCGAGGTGGACGATGTCCGCGCGGCCTTCGCTCGGCTCGATGAGGCCGCCGAGGAGTTGGGTCTCGCGCGTCGGGTCGTGGCGGCGGGCCCGCACGAGGTCGCCGAGCACCGCGTCTACACGACGCCCGCGGCGGCGGACGGCACGTGCGAAGCCAGCCTGCTCGTGGGCCATGCGGACACGGTGTTCCCACGATCGATGGGCTTCTTCGGCATGAAGCGCGAGGGCGATCGTGCGATGGGGCCGGGCGTGCTCGACATGAAGTCGGGCCTCACCGAGATGCTCTTCGCGCTGCGTGCGATCCGCGACGTGGATCGTGTGGCCTTCGATCGGCTCGCTGTGCGCGTCGTGATCGTGAGCGACGAAGAGATCGGATCGCCCTCGTCGCGCGATCTCTTCGCTTCGCTCGCGCCCCATGCTCGTGACGCGCTGGTGTTCGAGGCCGGGCGCGTGCACGACCACCTCGTCACGCGTCGCAAGGGCGGCGGTCTCTTCATGATCCACGCGGAGGGAAAGGCCGCGCACGCGGGCAACAAGCACGCAGACGGCGTGAGCGCGATCCACGCGATCTCCGCGGTGGTGCTGCAGCTCGAGGCGCTCACGGATTACGCGAGCGGCCTCACGGTGAGCGTGGGCCTCGCGAGCGGAGGAACGGCCAAGAACACAGTCCCCGACCACGCCGAGATCGGCGTCGACGTGCGCTTCAGCTCGGCCGCCGACGTCGCGAGGCTCCGCGCGGCCCTCGACACGCTCGAGAAGGATCCGCTCGGCGCGCTCGAGCCGCGCTGGCTCAACGATCGTGTGCTCCGCGCGAAGGTGAGGGTGGAGGGCGGGATCACGCGGCCGCCGATGGAGCCCACCGAGCGCACACAAGCGCTGCGGGGCGCGTACGAGACTCACGCGTCGGCGGTGGGGCTGGGCATCGGCGAGGCGCCGCTCCAAGGCGGCGGCTCGGACGCGAACCTCCTCGCCTCGTTCGGTGTGCCGTGCCTCGACGGCCTCGGCCCGTTCGGTGAGTTCTTCCACGAGACGCGCGAGTGGTGCTCGCTCTCCAGCCTGGAGCGGCGGACCGCTGCGCTCGCCCGCCACCTCCACGCGGCGAGCCGCGGTGGAACGGGGCCGAGGTGACGGCGGAGGGAATTTCCGCGACCCTCGGGCGTACGAGGCTCGTCGAGCGAAGGGCTCGATGCACTGCGAGGCAACATGAACAACGGACTGGCTCAGCGCGCGATCGGCGTCGGCGTGTTTCTCCTCTTCATCCTGGCCCTCAACATCGGCTCCTACGTGATGGGCTGCGGGACCGTCTGGTACTGAGCTCCGTCGTCCGCGGGGCAGGCGCCGCGAGCTGTGGGCGCTGCCCCCGAACACCGTGTCTCGGTCTCTCGGCGTGAGCCTTCGCTCGCCTGGAAAGATCGAGGATCTCGCGATCGCGCTGTCCCTCGCCGGCTGGGCGGTGGGCGCGCTGTTCGCGCTCGGTCAGGGGGAAGCGCCGCCGCTTCCCGCGCGGATCGCGCTCGCGTCGGTGCACGCAGTCGCGGCGTGGCTGTTCGTGGTGCGGGCGCCCGCGGTCGAGGTGGCGCCGCTGCGATCGCTGCTCGTCGTCACGCCCTCGCTGTTGATCTCGGGCCTCGCGTTCCGTCTCGGCGCGGCGCGGCTCGAGGGCGTGTGGCTCGTGATCTTCGTGATCGGCGCGATCGGCGCGTGCGCCTCGCTGCTCACGCTCGGCCGCTCGTTCGCGATCTTCGTCGCGCGCCGCGATCTCGTCGCCCGCGGGCCCTACCGGATCGTCAGGCACCCCGCCTACGCGGCCGAGCTCGCGATGGTGCTCGCGACGGCAGGCGCGGGTGCGTCGCTCGATCTCTCGGAGCGTTTGCTCGGGATCCCTCGGCTGATCGCGGCGTCGATCCTCGCGCTGCTCGCGATCGCCTCGATCGTGGCGCGCGCCCGCGAAGAAGAGCGCTTCCTCGCGGGCGATGCAGCGTACGTCGCGTACACGAAGCAGGTGCGCTTCCGCCTCCTACCGCTCGTGTGGTGATCGATCACTCCGTGATGTCGAACTCGACGCTCTGGAGGACCGCGCCGCTCGAGTCGCGCACGACGGCGCGCCAGCGACCGGCTGCGCGGGAGGTGCTCGTGCGCGCGACGGTGCGGTAGCGACGGCTCGCGGGGACGTGCAGCGTCACGCCGCCTCGCGCGCCCGCCGCCGGCGTTCCCTCTGCGCGCTCGAACGCGACGGTGATGTCCTGCTCGGCGCCCGTCGGGTTCTCGAGGCGGATGACCACGAACACGCGGCCATCGGTGCGACGGAAGCTCTGCACCGGATCGACGGGGCCCGTCGCGGCCGCGTAGCCGCGTGACGTCGTCATCTCGGTGACGCGTAGGTCCTCTGCCTGCGCACGGGCGGAGGGTGTCGCGATCAGCGACAGCAGCGCGAGGGCGCAGGCGGCGGGGAGCGCGGTCACGAACGAGAGCGTGTTCTTCGAAGTCATGGATCCTCCTCGGCGCGGGCAGACGCGTTCGGTCCGCCGCGTGTTCATCGACGTTGCAACCCGCCGGCCATGGCGCTCACGGCGCGCGCTGGCCCTCGATTTCTGGTGGAGAGATCGCCGATCCACGTCTGGACCGCAACCGGTTCGCGAGGGCGCGCGTGTCTTCACAGCAACGCCGTCGTGTACGCGGTCGCTGTGCTACCTTCGGTCCGATGTCGCGGGACTTCACCACGACGAGCGTCGGCAGCAGCGGGGCGAGCGCACGCGCTGGCCTCCTCTTCCTTCTGCTCACGGCGCTCCTCACGGCCACGGTGCTCTCGGGCTGCGGCCGCCTGCGTCGCGCGCAGTACGGCACCGTCCCCCTGGTGGACGCGCGACAGATCGACCGGCTGCGCCGGGTCGGGGAGCGCGACATGCGCTGCCCCAGCGCGTCCCTCGTGATCATCCCGATGACGCAGAGCGCGGTGGAGCTCCGCGGCTGCGAGCGCATCCGAGAGTACTCGCTCGTCTGTCGCCGTGGGCGTCGCTGCAACTGGCAGCCGATGACGCCTGCGGCGCTGCTCGCGATGCGCGATCTCTCGTGCCCGCTCGAGGCGATGAGCGTCGCGGCGCCGTCCGCCTCGACGCGCGATCTAATCGGCTGTGGCCGCATGGGCCGCTACGCGATCGCGTGCGTCGAGGACTCGGTGTGTCGATGGAACCTGCTCGGGCCCGTCGGCCCGGACGTCGCCGTCGTGCCTCCGCCCGCCTACGGCACCACGTATGCGCCCGCTCCGTCGGTCGCGCCCGCCGCGCCGAGCGCTGCGTCGTCGGGTGAAGTGCCTCCGCCGCCGGGCGCGTCCGTGACCGTCGGCGCGCAGGTCACGGTGTCCGAGGTGCCGCCGCCGCCCCCGAGCTCCACGGCACCGCCTCCTGGCTCGCGCTGAAGATCCGCGCGTGATCGGTGCTCTCGTGAGCGCTGTGCGCTAGCTAACGTCCGGCCCTCTCTCCAAGGCAGATCATGACGTCTTCGATCCATCGCATCCTCTGTCCCGTCGACTTCTCGCCCGCGTCGGCGAAGGCCCTCAACGTCGCGATCGACTACGCGCGCGCGTTCAAGGCAGAGGTCCACGCGATCCACGTCTACCAGCTGTCGGCGTATGCCTCGCCCAGCTCCGATCTCGCGCGCGATCTCGAGGCGCAGGTGCGGGGCGAGCTCGACAAGTTCATCGCAGGCTTCACGTCGCACGGCGTGCCGATCAAGACGGGCCTGCGCATGGGCGTGCCGTACGCGGAGATCGTGGACTCGGCGCGCGACGCGGGCGCGGAGCTGATCGTGATGGGCACCACGGGCAAGACCGGCATCCAGCATCTCCTCCTCGGCAGCGTCGCGGAGCGCGTGGTGCGCACGTCCGAAGTGCCCGTGCTCAGCGTGCGCTACCAGGCGCCCGAAGGCGCCTGAGGCCCGTTGTGACGGTCGCGCCCGCGCAGGTCCTCGAGACGTTGTTGAGGCCCGCGGGTGCGGGCGTTCACCTCGTCTCCACGGGGCGCGCGGCGCAAGAAGCGGTGCAGCGACGCATCTACGGCGTGAGCCGCACCGAGGACGTCGCGGCCGCGCATCGCGCGATGCTCGCCAAGGTCGCCGACGCGACGATGGTGCTCATCGCCATCCCTTCGGACGTGGGCGCGGGCTTTCGTCGCGGCTCGAACCTCGGCCCGCAGGCGATCCGCGAGGCGTTGATCGCCCGCGGTGATCACGAGGCGCTCTTCGCGCGGCACGGCGTCATCGATGTGGGCGACGTGCTCGCGGTGCCCCAGCTGCTCTCGGACGACATGCTCTCCGACGCGCAGATCGCCGCGAGCCGTCGGGCCCTCTACGGCGATGCGAGCGCGCCGTGGCCCGTCTCTCCGCTCTCGATCGCAGAGCGCGCCCTCGACGCGATCCTGGCGATCAACCCGCGCGTGGTGCCGATCGCGCTCGGCGGTGATCACTCGATCGCGTGGCCGGTCACGGCCGCTGTGCACCGCGCGCGACCGAACCTGGGCCTGGTACAGATCGACGCGCACACCGATCTGCTCGCCGAGCGCCTGGGCATCCGCATGTGCTTCGCGACGTGGACGTTCCACGCGAACGAGCTCTTGGGCCGCGGCGGACGCGTGGTGCAGGTGGGCATCCGGGCGAGCGGTCGCGATCGCGCGCACTGGGAGAGCACGTGCGACGTGCGGCAGCTGTGGGCGAACGAGTTCCTCGCCGACCCCGACGCCGCGATCGAGCAGATCGTCGCGTGGGTGAAGGCCTCGGGCGTCGAGGAGATCTACTTCTCGAACGACATCGACGGCACCGACGCGCGCTGGGCGGACGCGACGGGCACGCCCGAGAGCGGGGGCCTCGAGCCCGAGCACGTCGAGCGTTTGATCGCGCGCCTCGCCGAGGTCGTGCGCTTCGGCGCCGCCGACGTCGTCGAGGTCGCGCCGCCGCTCTCTGCTGCGAGCACGACGGTCGAGGTCGCGACCGGCTACCTCGTGAAGACGATCGAAGCCGTCACCCGGAGCCGCGCCTGATCACCGGGCCACTCAATCGTCGATCTCGCAGGTCATCTCCACCATCGTCGGGCGGAAGCCGAGCTTCGCGAAGAGGCGCTGCGCGCCGGCGTTGGGGCTCGCGGAGTGGAGCACGATCCGCGGCAGGCCGCGCTCGCGCACGAGCGACTGGAACGCACGGATCAATGCCTCGCCGGCCCCGTGGCCGCGCGCGTCGGGCAGGACCAGGATGTCATGCAACGCCGCATGTCGATCGAGCAACAGGTTCCAGTCTCGTCCCTCCATGCGACCGTAGAGGTAGCCGGCGAGCGTCGGCGGATCGGTGTTCGTGAGCTCCGCCACGAGCAGCACAGCGTCGGCGTTCTTCAGCTCGCGTCCGAACCACTCGCGGTAGCCGCGCTCCACGTCGCGAGGAAGAACGAAGCGACGCTGATCGTACGCGTGATGTTGACGGACCAGGTCGGCGGCCATCGCGCCGAGCGCGTCCAAGTCTTCCCCCGTCGCGGCTCGAACGCGGATAGTCTCGGGGTCCAGGTTGAATGCGAGCGGGACGGTCATCGTCCCGAGCCTAATCTCCACGCCTGACACCGCACGTGCTCGCGCGTGCGACCGTGACCCGGGAGCTCCCATGACCTTTCGTTCCTTCGCTCGCGCCTTCGTCGTTCCCTCGATCGCCGTCCTCGCGACGCTGGCCTCGGGCTGCTTGCCCGGGCGCGCGTACGACCCGTGCAGCGTGAACGCCGACTGTCCCGCGACGACGACCTGCCAGGTGATCACGGCGATGGGCGATCGCATGTGCACCACCAGCTGCAACAGCACGAGCGAATGCCCGCTCGACCGCTTCGGCTCGAGCGCGCGCTGCCTGTCCTTCAACGGCGGCGCGAGCTTCTCCTGCTGGCAGGCCTGCGCGGCGGGCGGATCGGGCAGCGAGTGCCCCTTCGGCTACGACTGCTTCACGTCCGACGGCGCGGGCGCGACCTTCGATCCGATCTGCCTGCCGGACCGCGGCTCGGCGCCGTTCTGCGGCGACGGCTTGTGCAACGGGGGAGAGTCGTGCTCGTCGTGCGCCACCGACTGTGGAAGCTGCGTGACCCCCACCCAGCAGGCGTACGAGAACTGCTCGACCTCGGGCCAGTGCCTGGGCTCGCTCGCGTGCATCGCCGTCAACTCGGTCGGGATGTGCAGCGCGAACTGCACGGACGCGCTCGACTGTCCCCTCGACTTCTCGGGCAGCAGCGCACGCTGCATCTCGTTCGGGGGCTCGGCGTTCACGTGCTTCCAGGCCTGCAACATCAGCGCGGGCGGCGCCGAGTGTGCGGCGGGTTGGGGTTGCTACGACAACGACGGCACCTCGAGCTTCCCCCCGATCTGTCTTCCGAACTGAGCTGAGCCATGCGTGCTTGCCTCACGTTGTTCTGCGCGATCGGGCTGGCGGCTCTCGCGGCCGGCTGCCCGTCGCGCGGGATCCCCACCTACGATCCGTGTCAGCCGACGCAGCGCTGTGAGCGTGACCGCGATCGCTGCGTGGAGATCGTGTACCCCGGTCCGAGCGGGGAGGGCGTCGCGTCGATGTGCACGACGCAGAACTGCGTGACCGACGCGGACTGTCCGCTCGACGTGCGCGGGCGCAGCGGCGTCTGCCTCGCGTTCGACGGGGCGCCCAGCACGTGCTTCGAGCGCTGCGAGCGTGCGGGCGACTGCGCGCTCGGTTGGTCGTGTCAGACGCTCGCGCCCGTGGGCGGAGCCGACGCCGACGTCTGCGTTCCCGACGCCTGAGAGAGCGAGAAAGAATCCATCGCTTCGAGTCGGGCCGCGGCGGAGGGGGGTCCGATGCTCAAACATCCTCGGCCTTCGGCCTGCGGAACTCGCCCTGGACCCCCCACCACCGCGTCCCTTGAGGCCGTGAGTCGATTGTTTCTCGGTCTCTGAGTTTGCCTGGGTCGAGGGACCTCTGGCCCATCGAGCTCCCCCGGGTTCTCCCGTGCTCGCCCACTCCGTGAGCTGCGCGCGTGTCCGATCGCCGGCTCGCCTCGTCGCTGCGCTCCTCGACTCGACTCCTGCTCCAGGGGGAGCTGCGCTCCCCCGCCGCAAGGCGCCCCCGAATCTTTCTCGGTCTCTGAGCTCGCCGGGCGGGTGGACGTGACGCGTACCGCGGAGGCGATAAGAGGGGCGCCGTGTCTTCGGCCTCGCGCGGATCGCGCCTCTTCATCCCGCTCGTGACCACGGGCGCGCTCGTCGCGGCCGGCGCGGGCGCGTACCTGCGCGCGGGTGAGCAGGGCCTCCACAACGGTGAGGTGCGCGAAGGCGAGGCGGAGGACGAAGTGGTGCGACCGCTGGCGCTGCCGGATCGCATCGACGCCATCGTCGTCGGAGGAGGGCCTGCGCCCGACGCGAACCAGGTCTCGCTCGAGGCCGACGTTCGGCTCGCGATCACCACGTTCGGGCTCAACGCCGTCGCGCTCTTCGCGGGTGGTCCGGGCACGCGGTCGGTGCAGGTCGCGGATCTCGAGCCGCGGGGTGACGCGCTCGTCAGCGAGATCGGCGCGTTGCTCGCTCCGCGCGGTGGACGCGACGGCCACTACCGAGCGACCACGCTGCCGCTGCACGGCGCGGGCACGCTCACGCAGCTCGAGTCGATCCTCGAGCTCGCGATCACGCAGGGCACCCGGCCGCTCACCGTGTACGTCGCGGGCCACGGCGACGGCGGCGAGTCGCCGATCGACTCGCGCACGCTGTTCTGGGGAGGCGATGCCCTCGATGCGCTCGCGCTCGCCGAGTGGCTCGATGCGCGGACGCCCTCGCGGCCCGTGCGCTTCGTGGTGACGAGCTGCTTCTCGGGAGGGCTCGGCGAGATCGTGTTCGAGGCCGCAGATCGGACGCGGCCCGCGAGCGCGCAGGATCGATGCGGCCTCTTCGCCACGAGCTGGGACGAGGAGGCGAGCGGCTGCGATCCCGATCCCGAGCGTGCACACCACGACGGCTTCGGTGTGCACTTTCTCTCAGCGCTCGGAGGGATCGATCGCGACGGGGCCGATCGTCGCGACGAGATCGATCTCGACGACGACGACGTCATCGGCCTCTACGAGGCGCTGACACACGCGCGCATCGCCTCGCGCTCGATCGACATCCCCACGACCACGAGCGAGATCTACCTACGCGTCGTCGCGCCGCCGTCGACGGAGGTCTCGAGCCTGGGGGAGGCGCCCTCGCTCCCCGAGCAGCGCGCGTTGATCGAGTCGCTCGCGCCCGCGATGGGCCTCGGGACCGAGGACGAGCTCGCGACGCGCCTCGACGAGGTGCGCGCCCGCAAGGCCGAGCACGACGTCGCGCTCGCGGAGGTCACGGCCGAGACCGACGAGGCGTACTACGCGCTCACGGCCGAGATGCTCTCGCGCTGGCCGGTGCTCGACGATCCCTTCCACCCCGACTTCGCCGACACGATCACGCGCGAGCGCGCCGCGATCGAGCGCTACTTCGACACCTCGCCCACGGTGCGCCGCTACGTCGAGGTCGACGAGGAGCTGTCGGCGATGGGCTCGGTCGATCTCTCGATGCGCCTCGAGCTCTCGCTCCTTCGTCGGCTCGAGCAGGCGTACGAGACCATCGAGCTGGCGACGCGTCTCTCCGCGCGTGGTGGTGCGGAGTGGGAGCGCTACCTCGCGCTGCGCGCCTGCGAGTGGGGCGCGCCGTGAGCGACAGGGTGGCGTGCGCTCTGGCGGATCGGTGCCCCGGCTGCCCTGCGATCGGCGACGACGCGGCCACGCAGGCCACGCAGAAGCACGCGCGCGTGGCGAGCGCGATCGCACGCTTTCCCGAGCTCTCCGCGATCGTGGTGCCACGCGTCACGATGGCCGCTGCGCGCGAGGGCTACCGCACGCGCACCAAGTGGGTCGTCGATCGCGAGGGCCGCATCGGCCTCTTCGCGCGAGGCACGCACGACGTCGTCGATCTCCCGCAGTGCCCGATCCTCCGCCCTGCGCTGAGCCGCGTGGTCACCGCGCTGCGCGCGCGTGTGAACGTTCATGCCGCGCTCTTGCCTTCCGTGCTCCGCGGCGTCGACCTGCGCGAGACGGTGCACGAGGGCACCGGCGTGCTCGTGGCGCTCACGTACGAGCGCGGGCGCACGCCCCGCGCCGCGGTGCTCGACGATCTGGGGAAGGCGTTGTCGGCCGAGCTCCACGGCCTCGCGATCTCGGTCTCGAGCGCAGAGCACGATGGCTCGCCCCGCGTGCTCGGGACCTACGAGGTCGACCCTTCACGCGCTCGGCTCGATCGGATCGGGGAAGGCCCTGCCTTCTACGCCGCGCACGGCTCGTTCGTGCAAGCGCATCGCGACGTCGCTGCCTCGATCCACGATCGCATCGCCCACGCTGTGCATGCGCTGCCGCGCGATCGCAGCGGGCGACGCCTGCGGGCGCTCGAGCTCTACGCGGGATCGGGCGCGCTCGCGCTGCGGCTCGCCCGGGAGGGCGCCCATGTGACGGCGCTCGAGCGGTTCCTCCCTGCGATCGAGCTCGCGCGTGCCTCCGCGGAGCAGGCTGGCTTGGGCGATCGGTTCCGCGCGATCGTCGGTGATGCCTCGGAGGTCCTCCGCCCGGGCGAGGCCGACGCGCTCGACGTGGTCGTCGTGAACCCGCCGCGGCGCGGGCTGCCGCCGCCCACCCGCGAGGTGCTCGTGCGATCGAAGGCGCGCCTGATCGCGTACGTCGCCTGCGACCCGCAGACGCTCGCGCGTGATCTCGCGGTGCTCGCGCGCATGGGCTACGCGGCGCGATCGATCGAGGCCTTCGACATGATGCCGCAGACGCACGAGGTCGAGACCTTGGTGCTGCTCGCGCCCGCCGAGCCCTCGCCCGTGCGCGTGATCCACGAGGGCACGCTCGCCGATGGCACGCGTTGGATCGCCGTCGACAAGGCGGGGCACGAGCCCACCACGCCGCACCCCGAGCACGTGCTCTGCCTTCTCGATCGGGTGCGACGCCTGCCTGGCTACGAGGCCGCCACGCCCGTGCATCGCCTCGACGTCGGCACGAGCGGCGTGTGCCTCTTCGGCGCGCGCCCCGAGGACGTCGCGCCCATCGCGCGCGCGCTGGGCGAGGGCGACAAGACCTACGTCGCGCTCGTGCGAGGCCTGCCGCGCGAGAAGGGCACCATCAAGCGATCGCTGCGCGAGGAAGGTCGCGATCTGCCAGCGACGACGCGCTACCGACGCAGGAGCGTCGTGAGCGGGCACGGCCTGATCGAGGCGCGACCGCAGGAGGGCCGCACGCACCAGATCCGCAGGCACCTCGCCTCGATCGGGCACCCGATCGTGGGCGACGCGCGCCACGGTCACGCCCCGACGAACCGTCACTTCGAGGAGACGGCGGCGCTCGATCGCACGTTCCTCCACTGCGCGCGCATCGAGCTCACCCTCGACGGGACGCGGCACGTGCTCGAGTCACCGCTCGCGGCCGACCTCGCGCTGGTGCTCGATCGTCGGTGAGGTCGCTTTGACGTCGTTTGAGAAGCGGCGCGAGGCCTGCGGCGCATGCTCGGGCATCCGACCTCGCCGCCGCTCGGGACGACGTCCCGGCGCGTGGTATGGTCGCGCGCTTTTTCAGCCCCCTGCCGGTCCGAAGGGCCCGTCCGAAGGTCGATCATGAACGCTCACCGCGCTCCGTCCCTGCTCGTCGTCGCCATCGTCTCGCTGGCGGCGCTCTGTCTCTCGACGGTCCCGTCCTCGGCGCACGCTCAGGCGCGCGCGCGGGCGATCGTGCTGTCGTTCGAGGGCTGGCACGCGGATCAGGCGCGCGCGGCCGTCGCCGACGCGCTCTCGACGCAGTTCGAGCTCGTCAGCGAGGAGCAGGCCATCAACGCCGCCGCGCAGATCGCCGTCGACGTGAGCACGCCCGAGGGCATGGCCGCTGTCGTCGGTCACCTGGGCATCGAGCTCGTGGTCGGCGGCTCGGTCGCGGGCACGGGCCGTCGATCGACGACGACGATCTTCGTGCTCGACCGCAACGGCAACCAGATCGGCGATGGAAACGCGCCTGGTCCCACGGGTCGCGCTGCTGTGGGCCCCATCGGTCAGGCCGCGCTCCAGGCCGCGAACAACGCGATGCTCGTCCTGCATCCGCCCGATCCGGGCCCGACCCAGCAGGATCTGCCGCCGCCGCAGGAAGAGACGCCGCCGCCGCAGGAGGAAGAGCCTCCCATGCGCACGATGGAGGACATCGAGAACGAGCGTCCCGGACAGGCGCGCGGTCAGGGCGGCTCGGGAGGCGGCGGTAGCTTCCGCGAAGAGGGCCCGAGCGAGCCCGTCGACGGACGCTGGAACCAGCCCATCTTCCGCGGCTTCCTCCAGATGGATCTCCGCAACCGCAACGCGAGCGTCATCCCCGCCGACGGCGCGTCGGTCATCCCCTCCAACAGCACCGACATCGGCGGCTACGCCCCGTATCCGCAGTTCGGCGTGGACCTCGAGCTTCGTCCGATGGCGGGCAACGACGACGCGCTCCGCGGCCTCTACGCGCGCGTCGCGAGCTGGTTCTCGCTCGGCATCAACTACTACCCCTTCAACGAGGTCGATCCCGTCCCGCTGCAGGTCTTCGGCATCGAGGTCGACATCGGCTACGCGCTCACGCTCGGTGAGGTCGTCGAGCTGATCGCCAACATCGGCTTCGGCTTCGACAGCTACTCGCTCACGCTCGCGCAGACGATCCACGAGTCGGACTTCCCCTCGACTGCGTACCCGTACCTCCCGATCAACGTGGGAGGTCGCGTGCGCCTGCTGCCGGCGAGCGTGTCGGGCATCGACCTCCACCTCGAGGCGATGGTCGGTCCGCGCATCGTGCTCGGTGGCGGTCAGCTCGCGGGCACGAGCGCATCCGAGGACGGCGAGACCGCCGCCTACTTCTCCCCCCGATCGGGTGAGAACTGCCGCGGGATCGGCAGCACGTGCAACGGCGACTTCGGCGGCGTCTCGGGCGCGGGCATCAACTTCTACGCGGGCCTGGGCCTGATCATCGACCCGGGCTTCTCGGCGGCCCTCCGCTTCCAGTACACGAACTACTTCCTCGGCTTCTCCGAGGGCACCGGCACGCGCGGCGCGATCTCGGGCAACGACGAGTCGCTGCACATCCAGATCATGTTGGGCTGGAGCGTCCGGTGATCTGAGGCCCGCGCCTCGCGCCTCGCGCGCGTCGCCGAGCATCGATGCTCTTCAACTCGACCGACTACGCGCTCTTCCTCGCGCTCGTGCTCGGCGGGTACTGGCTGCTCGCGCGCCGCGCGTCGCTTCGTGTGCCGCGCCTCTCGTTCGTGCTGATCGCGTCGAGCCTGTTCTACGCGGCGTGGAACCCCTGGTACCTCGCGCTCATCCTCTTCTCGACGCTGGTCGACTGGCTCGTCGCGAGGAACATCGCGGCGAACGAGGACGACGCGACGCGCAAGCGCTGGCTCTTCGTCAGCGTGATCGTGAACCTCTCGCTGCTCGGCACCTTCAAGTACTTCGACTTCGCGTCGAGCGCGCTCGAGGACCTCGCGGACCTCACGGGCCTGAGCGCGCCCGGCGCGGATGTGTCCTTGCCCAGGCTCGTCGACGTCGTGAACGTCGTGCGTGAGGGCGCGGGGCGACCGCCCATCGAGGCCGTGCTCCTGCCCGTCGGCATCTCGTTCTACACGTTCGAGTCGCTGAGCTACTGCATCGACGTCTACCGACGAAAGTGCGAGCCCGCGAAGACCCCACTCGAGCTGCTCTTCTTCATCACGTTCTTCCCCAAGCTCGTCGCCGGTCCGATCGCACGTCCCTCGGATCTCTTGCCGCAGGTGCAAGAGGAGCCGCGACTCACCAAGGACAAGGTCGGCGAGGCGCTCTTCCTCATCGGCACCGGCTTGGTGAAGAAGGTCGCGTTCGCCGACTACGTGTCGGTGAACCTCGTGGATCGCGTCTTCGACAATCCCGACAACTACACGGCGCCCGAGGTCGTGGTCGGGCTCTACGCGTTCACGCTCCAGATCTACATGGACTTCTCGGGCTACACGGACATCGCCCGTGGCTCGGCGAAGCTCTTCGGGATCGAGCTCCCCGAGAACTTCGATCGGCCCTACCAGTCGACCAACCCCGCGGAGTTCTGGCGTCGCTGGCACATGACGCTCTCCACGTGGCTGCGCGACTACCTCTACTTCCCGCTCGGCGGCAGCAAGCTCGGCCCGCGACGCACGTACGTGAACCTGTGGATCACGATCTTCCTGATCGGCCTCTGGCACGGCGCGAGCTGGACGTTCGTGATCTACGGCGCGCTGCAAGCGACGGCCGTCGTCACGCACCGCTTCGTCTCGCGCCTGCGTCCCAAGGCGACGATCACGACGAGCGTCACGCAGGGCGAGGGCGCCTACCGCGAGACCGACCGTGACGAGACCAGCGAGCGGAAGGACCCACCGTGGCTCGTCGCGCTCAAGATCTTCGGCACGATGCAGTTCGTGGTCTTCACGCGCATCCTCTTCCGCGCCGAGGGCCTCGACAACGCGCGTGCGATCGTGGGCCGGTTGTTCTCTGGCAGCTGGGGTCTGGTCAACGTCGCGACGTGGGTGTGGATCGCGCTCGTGGTGGGCTTCGGCGCGCACTACACCCCGCGCAGCTGGTACGAGCGCCTGAAGAGCGCGTTCCTCGCGCTGCCTGCGTTCGTGCAGGGCCTGCTCCTCGCGGCGCTGATCGCGCTCCTCATGCGCGTCGCGACCACGGAGACGGTGCCCTACATCTACTTCCAGTTCTGACTCATCGAGCTCTCGGATAAGTTCACAGGATGACGGGCAGGCCAAAGGACGCCGTTTCCCCGGCTCTCGTGGCCGGCACCATCGAGGAGGGCAAGATCGCAGCGCTCCTTGCCGCGCTCGATGACGGCGCGATGAGCGGACGGGCAGAGCCGGATGTCTTCGCGCGGGTTCGCAGGGGACGGTCGAGGCCTCGGGAGACGCTTAGAGGGCGCGAATCCGACGGGGAGGGGAGTGAGTGAGGTGGCACGCCGCGCATCTCGTGACGCTCACCCTCGTCGGTGGCGCGGCGCTCGCTGCATGCGTCCTCGTCACCGGGGCAGCCGCGTTTGCGTTGTTCGAGTCGCATCGCACCGCGTATCCCGAGGGCGCCGTCGTCATGTCGGAGACTCGCTGGTGTCAGGACGAGATGCCCTACGACTTCACCTACGAAGCCGACGTCCGCATGCCGGAGCCAGAGTTCCATCGCTGGGCGCGCGAGCAAGGACTCCGACAGGTGAGCGCGAGCACGTACGAGGCTGACGGCCCCGAACGGAGCGGCCACCGAGCCACGTTCGACCGAGGCACCGTTCACGTGACGGTTTGGAGCCTCTGAGCGGCGACGCCCTCGTTTTGGCGCGGCCCGGGATCGGCGTACTAGGCTGCGCGACCCGTGAGCGAACGACCCTTCGGCATGGATGCTCCTGCGCGCGTCGACGACGCGACGCATGGCAGAGGGCTTCGTGCGCTCGGGATTGCGGCGGGCGCGATCCTGCTCGCTGCGGCGCTGTCGTACGTGCCCGGCCTCGATCGCTACCGGCCATGGGCGTGGGGCGAGCCCGTGCCCGTGGTGCGGCTCTACGCGCCCACCGAGACCGAGGCGGTCGTCGTCGCGAGCGGGGATCCCGACGAGCACGCGATCGAGACGGCGCTCGCCGATCCGGTGATCCCGCCCACGCCTGCCACGCCCGAGGTCACGCCGGAGGGACCGCGCGTACGCATCGATCCGAGCGAGCTCGAGGGGATCGCACGCGAGATCGAGGACGCCTCGGGGCACGCGATGGACGCGTTCTACGCGCAGCTCGAGCGCACCGCGCTACACGAGGACGAGGCGATCACGCGCATCGCGCACTTCGGCGACAGCACCATCGCGCTCGATGGCATCACGATGACGACGCGCGAGTCCCTGCAGCTGCGCTTCGGTGACTCGGGGCACGGCTTCGTGCTCGCGGCCCGCGGCCTGCTCCCGTACCGACACTTCCAGGTGCGTCACGAGACGGGCGGCAACTGGCGCATGTTCGATCTCACGCACATGGGCCTCTCGGATGGTCGCTATGGCCTCGGCGGCGTGCAGGTGCGATCGGCCTCGGGCGCCAGCGCGTGGTTCGCGACCGACGACGACGACGAGACACGTGTCGGTCACTCGGTGAGCTCGTTCCAGATCCTCCACCAGCGTCACCCGCGCGGCGGTGAGCTCGAGTACCGCGTGGACGAGGGCGAGTGGCAGACGCTCGACACCGAGAGCGCGACAGTGGAGGACGGAGCGCATCGGATCGACGTCCCCGAGGGCGAGCATCGCCTGTCGATCCGCACCGCGGGCCACGGGGAGACGCGCCTCTATGGCGTCGTGCTCGAGCGTGGTGGACCGGGCGTGGTCTACGACTCGCTCGGGATCGTGGGTGCGCGCGCGAGCCGCATGCTGGGCTTCGATCCCGCGCACCTCCGCACCCAGCTCGCGCAGCGCGAGACGAACCTCGTGGTGATCGCGTTCGGCGGCAACGACGCGGACGACAACCGCGACGAAGAGGACTTCTTCGAGACGTTTCGTCAGGTCGCACACCTCGTGCGCGAGGCGCGGCCGGAGGCGAGCTGTCTCTTGTTCGCGCCGCTCGATCAGGCCGAGCGTGATGCGCGCGGTCGTGTCGTCACGCTCGGGCCGGTGCCTCGGATCGTGAGCGCGGCGCGCCGTGCGGCCGAGGCCGAGGGCTGCGCGTTCTTCGACACGTGGACGGCGATGGGCGGCGAGGGCGCGATGGGCCGCTGGTTCCGTCGCTCACCGCGCCTGAGCTCCGGCGACTTCCGACACGCGACGCCCGCCGGCTACCGCGTGATCGGCAACATGTTCTATCGCGCGATCCTCTCGGGCTTCGCCGACTACCTCGCCCGCGAGCACCAAGACGCGCCCGCGGCGCAGTGATCTCTACGTCCAGCGGTCGATCCATGCGCGTGAGGCGCTCACAGCGAGCGGCGCGAGCGCGCGGTCGAGGCGGGGCGCGATCGTGCGCTCCATGCCTCGGTAGAGCGTGAGCGCATCGAGCATGGGCTCGACGACGCCGGGGTTGTCGCTCGGTTGATCGCGCGCAATCAGCGTGAGCCCACGTCGCTCGGCGTCGAGACCGACCACGAGATCGAGATGACGAGAGGTCGCGCGCAGCTCGTCCTCGACGTCGCGCGCGGCGCGCTCGCGGCCGACCGCGCGGCTGTGCTGCATGATCGCGAGGGGCAAGAGATCGAAGCCCAGCCGAGCATGGGTGGTCTCGTCGCGCAGGAAACGATCGAGGCACGCGCGCGGGATCGGCAGATCGGTGTGAGCGCGCACGGTCGCGAAGCGGAGCGCGCTCACGCTCTCGCAGATCGCGAGGCCTGTGAGGACGTACGAGAGCACGAGCAAGGAGGGTGCTCTGTCGTGGGGAGCCGCCTCGCGCACGGCCGCATCGCTCGCGGTGCCCAGGCCGATCGCCTCGACGAACGCGCGACAGATCGCGACGTGCGCGCGCTCGTCTTCCTCGAGACGATCGAGCGCCGCAGGGAGCCCTTCGATCACGAGACCGCTCGCGCGACATGCCGCACGCAGCTCGACGGCCACCTCCACGGATGCGGCCTCGCTCTCCACGCGCCTCCTCCACGTGACGTCAGCGGCCTGCCGCGCAGGCTCTGGCCACGCGTGCGCCTCGAGCGCGCTCAGGCTGGGCGCGGTCTGTCGCGCTCGCGCGGCGAAGGACGCGAGCCGATGCTCCACGCTTCGCTGATCAGCCGTTGCAGGAGCCACAGAACCGTCGCCGTGTCGGGACGCCCGCGTCTGCGCCTTCGGGGACGGGGATCGTGCCACCGTCAGGGAGCACGATCTCCTCCACCGTGTCGCAGCACTCCCGCATCGAGCAGGGATCACTGGGCGGCAGCGTGGAGTTGTCGCAGGGCGGGTCGCTCCACGAGCAGCCAGTCGCCGTGAGCATCGTGGCGAGCGCGGTCCAAGTGAGTCGATTCGAAGCCATGCCGAGAGCGTACTGCGCGGGAGGTGCGCGCGACCACGTCCGCGGTCACGAGCCTCGCGCGCAGCCGCAGGTCTGCGCTAGGCTCGCGACGTGCGCTCGTCGTTCGCTGCACCGCTGATCGCCACCGCCTCGGTCCTCGGCGCGCTCGCCCTCGGTGGCTGTGCGCGCAACGCCGATCTGGAGATCGAGCTCACCGTGCCCGCGCAGCCCGCGGATCGTCCCACGCTCTACGTGGTCGCGATGTTCGCGTCGGGAGACTTCACGAGCGTCCCGATCGACCCGCAGTACCCAGGCACCCAGCTCGGCGACGCGCCGAGCCAGCTGAACTACAGCCTCCTCACCGAGCGCGAGGACGGACACCTGAAGATGGTGATCTTCTTCTGTCGCTCGACGACGTGTCGCGACGAGGACAACACGGCGATCCCGCAGGTGTGGTTCGACTTCGAACGCGGCACCTACATCGGCGCGCGCACGCGCTGGTCCGGAGAGATCCTCGCGGTCCCCGACGTCGCGACGACGGTGACCCGCTGCGTGGATCGCTGTCAGGTCGAGGGCTGCATCGAGGGACAGGGCTGGTTCTGTCGCGACGACGGAAGCCACTACTGCCAAGAGCGCGGCAGCCCGCCGGGCGAAGAGGTCTGCGACCCATGACGCACGCCACGCTCGCCACGCTGTTCGCGCGAGCTTGGGAGGTGCGGGCGGCGTCGTGGTCCGTCGCGCTCACGGCGCTTCTCCTCGTCACGGGCATCGCGATCGGTGGTTGCGGCGATCCCGCGGCCGAGGGTCTCGTCGTCAGCGCGCAGACGGACTTCGTGCCCGTCGCCGAGTTCGACTACGTGCGGGTGAGCGTCGATGCGATGGTCGATGTCGATCACGACGTGTCCGTGGGCGACGACTTCACGCGGCCTCGACCACTGCACGCGTTCCAAGACCTGCCGGACGGACGGCGTCTGGTCACCGTCACGCTGATGCGCGGCGAGGCGCCGCTCGTGAGCCGTCGGGTGCAGGTGGACTTCCGCGGCAGCCAGCTCGTGAACGTGATCCTCGCGCGCAGCTGTGAGGACGTGGTGTGTGGCGACAGCGAGAGCTGTGCGGGCGGTGTGTGTGTGCCGCCGAGCTGCGTGACGGGCATGGAGCCGAGCTGTCCGCGGCCGCAGTGCTCGGGTGACGAGTCGTGCTCGAGCGCGACGTCCTGCGTGGCACCGCGCTGCGTGGCTGGCATCTGCCTCGAGACGGGCGACGACGACGCCTGCCCCACCAACGAGCTCTGCGTGCCCGAGATCGGCTGCATCTCGCGGCCGCGCGACGACGACGGCGGTGTGCCGCGTCACGACGCAGGCGGGATGGACGGCGGCGATCTCCTCGACGCTGGCGATGGTGGCGCAGTGGACGCGGCTGCTCCGGGGACGGACGCGCCGATGGGCTGTGCGAGCGCGGCGGAGTGCGACGACGGCGTGGGCTGCACGAACGACACGTGCAGCGTGGACCGGGTGTGCGTGCACACACCGGACGATGCTGTGTGCACGGACTCCGCATGCGCTCCGACGGACGGGAGCGCGGATCCGGTCACGGGCTGTCTCCCTCCTTGCACCGCCGCGACCTGCACCGCGGGACCCTGCGAGTCGGCGATGTGCGTGGCCGGTCGCTGCGAGCGCGCATCGCTCTGCGCGGGTGGCGAGATGTGCTGCTCCGGCGTGTGCGCGCTCGACTGCGCGAGCGTCAGCTGCGCGGGTCGTCCGGCAGGCACGGAGTGCCGGGCGTCGCGAGGCGACTGCGATGCGCCCGAGACGTGCGATGGGACGAGCCCGATGTGCCCCGAGGACGTGCTTCGTCCGAGCTCGCACGTGTGTCGCGCCTCGAGCGGCGCGTGTGATGTCGCGGAGCGATGCACGACGGGGACGGCGTCGTGCGCGCCCGATGGCTTCGCGAGCACGGGCGCGACGTGTCCGGGCGGCTCGTGCGATGGCCTCGGCGCCTGCTCGACGTCGTGCGTGCCTGGCGCGGCGTGCTCGACGGGCAACCTCTGCGAGCGAGGCGAGTGGGAGTGCGCGCCCGCGCCGCGGTGCGTGGCGGTGGGCCCAGCGCCTGCGAGCACCGTGTGTCGTGCGTCGGTGGGCACGTGCGATGTGGAAGAGACATGTGGCGGCGCGACGACCTGCCCGGCCGATGGCTTCGCCAGCGCGAGCCGAGAGTGTCGCCCGCAGCGCGGCGTGTGTGATCGCGCGGAGCTGTGCACGGGCTCGAGCGCGAGCTGTCCGGGCGACGTGCGCGAGCCCGCGAGCACCACGTGCCGCAGCGCGATCGCCGGCGGCTGCGACGTCGCCGAGACTTGCACGGGCTCGAGCGACGACTGTCCGAGCAACACGTTCCGCGGCGCGGGCACGGTGTGTCGCTCGGCCTCGGGGATGTGCGACGTGGCCGACACGTGCTCGGGCTCGAGCGCCGTGTGCCCCACCGATGATGTCGCGCCGATGGGCACCACGTGCCGTGCATCGACGGGCATGTGCGACGCCGTCGAGACGTGCGACGGCAGCTCGACGACGTGCCCGGCCAACGCCTACCTGGCCTCGGGCGTGTGCCGCGCGGCGAGCGGCGGCGGCTGTGACGTGGCCGAGAGCTGCAACGGCACGGGGCCCAACTGTCCTGCGGATGGCTTCGTCGCGATGGGCACGACGTGTCGTGCGTCGATGGGCATGTGTGACGTGACCGAGGTGTGCTCGGGATCGAGCGGCACGTGCCCTGCGAACGGCTTCGCGTCGGCGAGCACGACGTGCCGGCCCTCGGCGGGCATGTGCGACGTGGCGGAGAGCTGCACCGGATCGAGCGCGGCCTGTCCCGCGGATGGCTTCGCCTCCGCGAGCACCACGTGCCGCATGTCCGCGGGCATGTGCGACGTGGCCGAGACGTGCACCGGATCGAGCAGCGCGTGCCCTGCGAACGGCTTCGCGAGCGCGAGCACGGTGTGCCGCGCCTCGGCCGGCCTGTGCGATCCAGCCGAGACGTGCACCGGATCGGCCGCGTCGTGCCCCGCCGACGTGCTGTCACCGATGGGCTCGACGTGTCGTCCCGTGGCCGGCGCATGCGACCTCGCCGAGGCCTGCAGTGGGTCGAGCGCTGCGTGCCCCACCGATGCGTTCCGTCCGGACACGTACGTCTGCCGCGGCGTGATGTTCGGCACACCCTGCGATCCGAGCGAGAGGTGTCCGGGCGACGGAGCCCAGTGCCCCGACAACGAGTACGCGCCCGTCGGGAGCTCGTGCGACGACGAGAGCTGCGGCGGCACCTGCAACGGCGGCGGCGCGTGCCTCGGGGGCATCGTGTGCCCGCCCGAGACGCCGTTCTGCGGCAGGGACTGCGGCGGCACGTGTCACGTGGTGGCGACAGCCTGCTGACGGACTCTCGTGTGCCGTGGCCGCGAGCCCGGCGTTCGCGTTAGCCTCGTCGTGTGCACACGCCGTTCGCTGCACCGCGCGCTGTCGCGCTCTTCGCGCTGATCACCTCGATCACGCTGCTCGCTTCGTGCGGAGATTCCGCGGAAGAAGGCCTGGTCGTCAGCGCGCAGACCGACTTCGTGCCCGTGGCGGAGTTCGGCTACGTGCGCGTGGTCATCGACGATGAGCAGCCCACCGATCACGACGTGAGCGTGGGCGAGGACTTCTCGCGACCGCACCTGCTCGGCGCGCACCACGGGCTCGCGCACGGCCGACACGCGGTGACGGTGTCGCTCATGCACAGCGAGGGCGTGCTCGTCAGCCGTCGTGTGCAGGTGGACTTCCGCGGCAGCCAGCTCGTGAACGTGATCCTCTCGCGCAGCTGCGCCGACGTGACGTGCGACGCCGACGAGACGTGTGTGGGCGGCGTGTGCACGTCGCCCAGCTGCGTGACGGGCACCGAGGCCGTGTGTCCGCGCGCGCAGTGCTCGAACGATGGCGCGTGCGCGAGCGCGACGTCGTGCGTCGATCCGCGCTGCGTCGCCGGCATCTGCCTCGAGACCGCGGACGACGAGACCTGCGAGGGCAGCGACATCTGCGTGCCCGAGCTCGGCTGCATCTCGCGTCCTCGTGACGACGATGGGGGCGTGCTGCGCCACGACGCGGGCGACCTCGACGCCGCCGAGTCCACGATGGATGCCGGTGACGTGGGCGAGCTGCCGGACGCGGCGACGGACGCGACGGCGGGCGATGCGCCCACCGGGTGCACGGGCCCCGCGTCGTGCGACGACGGCATCGCTTGCACCACCGACACGTGCAGCGCCGATGCGATCTGCATCCACACGCCCGACGACACGAGGTGCAGCGACGCGACGTGCGCGCCGACCGAGCCGGGCTCGGATCCGATCACCGGCTGTACCGCGCCGTGCACGCCCTCGAGCTGCGTCGCGGGCGCGTGCGAGTCGGCCACGTGCGTCGCGGGTCGATGCGAGCGGGCCTCGCTCTGCGCGGGCGGCGAGATGTGCTGCTCCGGCACCTGCGCGCTCGACTGCAGCATGGTGAGCTGCGCTGGGATGCCAGCCGGCACCGAGTGCCGCGCTTCGAGCGGCCCGTGCGATGCGGCCGAGGTGTGCGATGGCTCGAGCCCCACGTGTCCCGACGACGCGCTGCGACCGACCTCGCACGTGTGTCGTCCGGCGAGCGGTACGTGCGATCTGGCCGAGCGGTGCACGACGGGCACCGACGCTTGTCCGCCCGACGGCTTCGCGAGCACTGGCACCACGTGCGCGGGTGGATCGTGTGATGGCCTCGGCGCGTGCTCGACGTCGTGCGTGCCCGGCGCTGCGTGCTCGACAGGCAACCTCTGCGAGCGGGGCGAGTGGGAGTGCGCGCCCGCCCCGCGGTGCGTGGCGGTGGGCGCAGCGCCTGCGAGCACGGTGTGCCGTGCGTCGGTGGGCACGTGCGACGTGGAAGAGACGTGTGGTGGCGCCACGACCTGCCCTGCCGATGGCTTCGCCAGCGCGAGCCGAGAGTGTCGCCCCCAGCGCGGCGTGTGTGATCGCGCGGAGCTGTGCACGGGCTCGAGCCCGAGCTGTCCGAGCGATGCACACGAGCCCGCGAGCACCACGTGCCGCAGCGCGATCGCGGGCGGCTGCGACGTCGCCGAGACGTGCACGGGCTCGAGCGACGACTGTCCGAGCAACACGTTCCGCGGCGCAGGCACCGTGTGTCGCGCGGCCTCGGGCCTGTGCGACGTGGCCGACACGTGCTCGGGCTCGAGCGCTGTCTGTCCTGCCGACGACGTCGCGCCGATGGGCACCACGTGTCGCGCGTCGATGGGCGTGTGCGACGTGGTCGAGACCTGCGACGGCAGCTCGACGACGTGTCCCGCGAACGGCTACGCGTCCGGCACGATGTGTCGCGCGGCGGTGGCGGGCGGCTGCGATGTCGCCGAGAGCTGCAACGGCACCGGGCCCAGCTGTCCCGCCGACACGTTCGCGAGCATGGGCACGATGTGCCGCGCGCCGACGGGCATGTGCGACGTGGGCGAGAGCTGCACCGGCTCGAGCGCGACGTGTCCTGCGAACGGCTTCGCGAGCGCGAGCACTGTGTGTCGCGCGGCCGCCGGCGGTGGCTGCGACGTCGCCGAGAATTGCACGGGCTCGACCGCCAGCTGTCCCGCCGACGCGTTCCGCATGATGGGCACGCTCTGCCGCATCGGCATGAGCGACTGCGACCTCGACGAGGCGTGCACGGGGACGAGCGCGACCTGTCCGCCCGATCTCTTCGCGAGCGCGAGCACGATGTGTCGACCGTCCGCGGGCATGTGCGACGTCGCCGAGACGTGCACAGGATCGAGCGGCGTGTGCCCCGCAGATGGCTTCGCGAGCTCGAGCACCGTGTGCCGCGCCGTGGCGGGCGTCTGTGACCTCGCCGAGAGCTGCACGGGCTCGAGCAACGCGTGCCCCGCCGACGCCTTCCGGTCGGGCAACCCCTGCCGAGGTAGCTTCTCGGACTGCGACGCCCCCGAGGTCTGCGATGGGAGCGGGGCGATGTGCCCACCCGACGGCCCCATGCCCGACGGCACGATCTGCTTCGATCGGTGCGGCTCGCAGTGCATGGGCGGCGTGTGCACCGGCGGCATCACTTGCTTCCCCCCCGCCACGTGCGAGGCCAGCTGCGGCTACACGTGTCTGCGTCCTCTCGAGGCATGTCCGTAGCGGCCCTCGAGGCCGCGTCGCTCAAGGAGCGAGAAACAATCGATTCACGACCTGAAGGGACGCGGTGGTGGGGGGTCCAGGGCGAGTTCCGCAGGCCGAAGGCCGAGGATGTTTGAGCATCGGACCCCCCTCCGCCGCGGCCCGATTCGAAGCGATGGGTTCTTTCTCGCTCTCTCAGCTACCCACCGCCCCCTGGGCGAGCCATCGAGATGAAACCCAGTGGACGGGTCACGCGGGCGGGGGCCTCCGCTCCGCGTGTTGTCTCCGCACCGACGCTGCGCTGCGACCCCCGCCCGCGTGCCCCTCGCGGTGCCTTTCTCATCAGGGAGCGAGAAACAATCGATTCACGGCCTCAAGGGACGCGGTGGTGGGGGGTCCAGGGCGAGTTCCGCAGGCCGAAGGCCGAGGATGTCTGAGCATCGGACCCCCCTCCGCCGCGGCCCGATTCGAAGCGATGGATTGTTTCTCGCTCTCTCAGAGTCGGACGACCATGTCGCTCTGGCCTCGAAGCTGGGCCTGATCGTCGAGGATGAAGTAGGTGGCCAGGCCCGCGCCCACTGCCACCAGGCCTCCGATCAAGAGCCAGAACCACGCCTCTTCGGCGACGCTGCCGCCACCGCCGCCGCCCTGCACGGCGAGCTGCGTGAGCACGACGGGCACGTCGATCAGCGCGCCGTCTGCGAGCTGACCGCTCCAGGTGAAGGGCTCGTAGCCCGTGAGCGACACATCGACAGCGTGCGTGCCGGGATCGGCCTCGAGGATCATCGGGCGCGTGCCCAGGTCCTCCACACCGACGCCGTCGAGCCGAACGCCGTAGCGCGGCTCCTCCTCGAGACCACCGAGCCGCACCCGCGCGATGCGGAGCCGCACCTCGGCGAGCAGCTCTTCACCCTGCGTGCTCATCGCGTCCGACACGTTGTCGAGCGTCGCGAGCTCGACGAACGCATCGCGCGCCTCGCGGTAGCGGCCGAGCGCGCGCAGCGCGAAGCCCGTGTTGAAGAGCGCCGAGGGCGCGTGCGTGAGCTCGTAGGCGCTGCGAAAGCTCGCGACCGCGTCCGACCATCGGCCTGCATCGACGGCCGCCGCGCCC
>JAFLCL010000066.1 GCA_017303575.1 Deltaproteobacteria bacterium | reverse complement strand
GCCCCCGCCGAGGAGCTCGAGAGCGCGGGACTCGACGCGCGCGCGGCGCTGGTGCGTGCCGAGCTCGCGTGGCGCGCGCAGCGAACGAGCGAAGCGTGCACGCTCGCCGAAGACGCCGCGGATCGGGCGCGACGCGCACGACAGCCCGAGCAGGAGCTTCGCGCGTCGGCGTTCCTCGCGCGCGCACACGCGTCACTCGGCACGGGAGCCGCGGACGTCCACGCGAGCTCGTTCCGTCGTCGGCTGGGCGACCTCGCGGCGCGCACACCGCCGGGCCTCCGCGAGCGCTTCGTCCGTCGATGGACCGAAACCGCGGGGCTCGACGACGTCGCGCACACCACCATGCGATCCGCGCGCGCCGCTGCGTCCCACGAAGGCTTGGGCCTCGCGGGCCACCGACTCGTCTCGCTCGTACGTCGCACGCTCCTCGAGGCCGACGAAGCACGGCTCCTCGAGGCCGCGCTCGACGAGGCGATCACCGCCTCCGGGGCCGAGCGGGGCTTCCTGCTCCTCGCGCGCGATGGAAAGCGCGCGGAGATCGCTGTCGCACGCAACCTCGATCGCGACACGATCAAGCGACCACGCTTCCGCATGAGCCGATCGGTGGCCGATCGCGTGCTCGCGACGAACGAGCCGCTCGTGACGGCGAGCGCCACCGAGGATCCCGAGCTCGCGGGGTCGCGTTCGATCCTCGATCTCGGCCTGCGCTCGATCGTGTGCGTGCCCGTGCGTTCGCCCTCGGGCGTGGTGGGCGCGCTCTACCTCGATCACCGCTTCGAGCGCGGTCGCTTCGACACGGAGGTGTCCGAGATCGCGCAGGCGTTCGCGGACGTCGTCGGCCTCGCGCTCGAGAACACACGCCTGCATCGCGCGAACGAAGCGCGCCTGCGCGAGGCCGAGACGCTGCGCGCGGCGGCCGAGGAACGAGCGAGCGCCCACCTGCTCGACGCCGATCGCATGGCCGCGCTGTTGGCGAGCCGGAGCGTCGATCGCGCCGACGCACCAGGGGGCATCGTCGGACGGACGCCGGCGATCCGCGCAGCGATCGAGCTCGTGCGCAAGGTCGCCCGCTCCGATCTCGCGATCTGCATCGAGGGCGAGTCCGGCACGGGCAAGGAGCTGTTCGCGCGCCTCGCCCACGACGAGAGCCCGCGCCGCTCGGGCCCGTTCCTCGCGATCAACTGCGGCGCCTTGCCCGAGGCCCTGCTCGAGAGCGAGCTGTTCGGTCACGTGCGCGGTGCGTTCACCGGCGCGACACGCGATCACGAAGGACTTCTGCGGAGCGCCCACGGCGGCACGATCTTTCTCGACGAGGTCGGCGAGATGCCGCCCTCGATGCAGGTGCGTCTGCTGCGCGCGCTGCAGGAGCGCGAGGTACGACCCGTCGGCGGGCGCGGCACGATCAGCATCGACGTGCGCGTCGTCAGCGCCACCCACCGAAGCCTCGCGGACGAGATCGAGCGAGGGACCTTTCGCCGTGACCTCTACTTCCGCCTCGCGGGCGTGACGGTCTCCTTGCCGCCGCTCCGCGAGCGCAGCGCGGACGTGCCTCTGCTCGCGACGGCGATCCTCGACCGCGTCGGTGGTCCCGGACGCAGGCTCTCGCGTCGTGCCCTCGCACGACTCCTGGCGCACCCGTTTCCCGGCAACGTGCGCGAGCTCGAGCAAGCCTTGCGTCGCGCGTGCGCGGTCGCGCAGTCCGACGTGCTCGAGCCCGACGACCTCGGGCTCGCGACGCGAGGCGAGCGCGTCGCGCGCGTGCAGCGCGTGGAGCTCACCTCGGGTCGCGTCGAGCGCGCTCTCTCGGACGCCGGGGGCAATCGCACGGTCGCGGCACGCGCGCTCGGGGTGAGCCGCGCCACGCTTCATCGCTTTCTCCTCCTCCAACCCCCGAGCGAGCCCGGTCGCCGCGGCAGGCCCTCACGCGGAGGGCGCTAGAAGACCGTGCCGTCGGTGCGCGCGAGGATCGGCGGCGTTCCATCGCTGCGATGCTCGCGCGCGGCCTCGCGACCCGCGGCCCACGTGCCGCCTTCGATCACGCACGCGGCGGGCATCACCTCGCCCTCGACGCCGAGGGTCTCGCGCAGACCGCGACCGACACGCGTGAGCAACGCGAGCGAGAGCGCGCGCCACTCGACGATCGGCTCGCTGCCCACGTCGTGCACGATCGATCGCAGGTCCGCCGAGACCGGAACGAGCACGCCGTCGTCCACGAAGAGCCCACACGTGCGGTACTCGGTCATGCCCGGGAGCTCCGCGACGTCGTCGACGAAGACACCCGCCTCCTCGAGCACCGAGATCAACGAGTACGTCATCCACTGCGAGAACGTGTGGAACGGGACGAGCCCCGCGCTCGGTCCCGCGCCGCCCGCGCGCGGATGCGGCCACACGTCGCCCACGCTCACACCCATCACGGTGTGACGGCTCGGCCAGATCGGCGAGAAGGCCTCGAGGATCATCGAGAGCATGCGCCGTGCAGGGATCGCACGACCACGCTCGGTGCGGCTCGCGCGCGCCTTCATCGCGTCGAAGAGGCGCCCGAGGCGCGGCGCGTCTTCGCCGAAGAAGTGGGAGGCCGCGCGCATCGCCGACCCGAGCTGGCTCAGGAGCTCCGTTCGACCTGCCAGGCCCTCCATCGGGTTGTCCGCTCGCACGTCGAGCGCGCGCGCGAAGCGCAAGGGATCGAGGGCGTCGAGCGCGTCGGCGTCGGCGCGGAGGGGCTGCTTCGGATCGTTGGAGAAGAGGCCATCGACGTAGGCGTGAAAGCTGGCCAGCGCGAGGCCCTCGGTGCGACCGAGCGCGATGCCCGTCGCGCGCTCGTGGTAGCGCCACCTCGGTCCGGCGCCCGCGCCGAGCAGGATCGAGATGATCGCGATCTCGAAGAGCACACGCGCACGCTCGTCGGGGTCGCCCGCGAGCGCGGCGCGGATCGCCGCGAGTCGGTCGTGACCGCCGAGCCGCAGACGATCCAACCGACTGGGCCACGGCACGCGTAGATCGGGGTAGCGCTGGCGCGTGATGCGCGCGACGCGATCGATCACACGCGGCATCGCGTCGAGCTGCACGCGGAAGTGCGCCAGCGAGCCCTCGAGCCCCGCCGTCAGCACCGACTCCGCGCGCTGACGCACGGCATGCGGTGAGCGGAGGAACGCGATCGGGCTCTGCGCGTCCTGCATGCTCGGGCGTGTGGAGTCGTGGCCGATGCGACCATGGTGCACGATCGCGCCGCCCCTCCACCACCCCGCCTTGACGCAGCGCGTCGGTCGGAGAATCCCGCGGCCCTTCGTTGGTCGTGTGACGGGAACGTGTCAAGATCGTGTCTGCCCCGCGCCATGAGCTCGTCCACCGCCAAGCGAAAGAAGTCGAGCGACGAGGATCGACTGATCGCGAGCACGCGTCGACTCTCGCTCGAGCCAGCTCCTGATCCGCGTCGCGAAGCCAAGCCTGCTGACGAGACGGAAGAGTCGGACGTCGAGGAGGACGCCGGCGGCTGGGCGCCGGATCGTCAGAGCGACTGGGGCTCGCTGCTCGCGGATCTGTCGCGCCCCGACGAGAACACGACGCTGCGGGTGCACGACCGCACGCACCTCGAGTTCCTCCTCGACTACGACCTCCGCGCGGACGCTCGCGCCGAGACGTTCGAGTGGGAGGCGTACTTCTTCGCGCCCGAGAGCCTGCGCCTCACGAGCCGCACCTACGACAAGCAGGACCTCTACTCCGACCTCCAGTCGTACGTGCGCTTCGCCGTACCGGAGACGCCGTTCAGCGAGCTCTGCGGCGCACCGCTCGATCGCGTCCGCGCCGCGTTCGCGAAGAAGGACCCGACCTCGATCCTCTGCGAGCTCCGGTTCTACGCGTGCGTCGTGCGCGCCGCAGGTGTCGAGGCGCGGCGGTCGATCCTCGCGGGCCTCGAGGTCGCGACGCCCTCGATGGTGCCTCCGCCGCCCGGCTCGGGTCCGCGCGAGATCGCGGCGCCGTCACGGCGAGCGATCGCGCTCGCCGCCGCCGATCGCATGATCGCGGACGTCGCCACGATCGCGAGCTCGATGCGCACGGCGCTCGAGCCTGCGCGCACGATGACGGATCCGGTGCTCACGGCCGCGAGCTGGACCGACGAGGACGTGTCGCGTCTCCTCGAGACGTTGATGGCGAACCTCGCGTTCGGCCTGCGGGACGCGCGCGCACCGGAAGGCCTGATCGCGAAGGCCGAGGCCGCCGCCGTCGCGGAGGCACGCTACCGCGATGCGAACGGGCTCGACGGCATCGGTCACGTGGGCATGCCCTCGCGCCAAGCCGAGCACCTCGAGTTCCGCCGCCACGTGCTCAAGCGCTTCACCTCGTCGGTGCTGTGGCTCGAGCCCGAGGTGAAGGCCGCCTCGACCTGGGTGCTCCACTTCTTCTATGCGATCGCCGCGAGCGTCGCGATGGCGTTCGCCGTGGCCGCCGCGCTGTGGGGACCCGCGGGAATGGCCGTGGGCCCCACGGGCTTCCTCGGCACGGACTTCTTCAAATGGGCGGTGGTCGCGATCCTCGCGTACGCCGCGAAGGACCGCATCAAGGCGCTGCTCCAGACGATCTTCACGAACGTCGTGGCCCGACACTTCCCCGATCGCAGCTGGCGCATCCGCGACGCCAGCAAGAAGCACGAGCTCGCGAGCATGGAAGAGCAATCGGGCTTCATCCCGTTCGAGGAGCTTCCACCCGAGGTGCTCGAGGTCCGTCGCGCCACGCGCGTGTCGACGCTCGAAGAAGAAGCGCGCCCGGAGACGGTCCTCTATCACAAGAAGACCGTGGTCGTGGATCGCTCGCTCGTGCGCAAGATCGAGCCTCGCTACGACGCGATCACCGAGGTCTACCGCTTCGATCTCCGCCGCTGGCTCGCGCACACAGACGATCCCAAGCGTCAGTTCGCGTTCGCCGATCCGCGCCAGGGCGTGGTCGCACGCGCCTCGGCGCCTCGCGTGTACAACCTCGGGATCGTCTACCGCCTCAAGCGCGCGGGCGATTCGAGCGACACCGGTCGATGGCACCGCGTGCGCGTCGTCGTCACGCGCAAGGGCATCCGCCGCATCGAAGCGATCAGCTAGCGCGCACGACGAGACCGTCGGTGCCGCGGGCCAGCACGCCGACGCCACCCTCGCCTCGCTCGATCACCGACGTGCGCCACGCGATGGCGCGACCGTCGTCGATCCCGAGGCGCAGCGCCCACGCAGTGCCGAAGACGACCTCACGTGGATCGGCGAATCCCTCCGCATCGAACGTGCACGCGTGCGAGCCACGCGCGACGGGCCCGAGCGGCCAGCCCACGCACGTCGAGGCGAGGGCGAGCCCACGGCGCCGCACCGCGCTCCATGCGATCTCCGCGATCTCGCTGCCGAGCACCCGACCTCGCTTCGCGCGCTCGTCGACCGCGCGGGTGATCTCGTCCTCGGACGCGGCCACCACCGTCGCGAGGCTCGCGTGCGCCGCGCTCTCGCTGCCGACGAAGAGGTCGATGGAGCTCGGCACCAACACCCGCGAGATGCTGCCGCGCCGCATGGCCCACAGATCCAGGCGTGCGCTCGATCCGGGCACGATCGCGCCACCGTCGCGCTCCGAAGCACGCTGCGCGCGCGCGAGCTGATCGATCGCGAAGCCCGACTCGTCGGCGAGCACGAGCATGCGCGCGGCCGCCTCGGACTCGATGCGTGTCCAGAGCTCCTGCCACGTCGCGAACGTGCTCGACACGAGCGTGCGCCCGAGCGCTGCGCGGAGCGCCGCGAGGTCCGCGATCACGTGGGCGACCTCCTCGCGCTCCGACTCGGCGAGAGGCCCCGCGAAGCGGTTCACGAGCTCGAGCGAGCTCCTCACCAGCGTGTCGCGGCCTCGCAAGAGAGACAGCGTCGCTTCGTCGACGATCGCGAGGTCCGCGATCTGCGCGAACGGTGCTTGCTCGACGAGCACCGTGCCCTCGCGCGGGACATGCGCCTCGAGCGTCGCGCGCAGCTCGATCGCCGTGCGGTAGCGCGCGCGCTCGCCGGGGAGATCGGGCAACCCCGTCGCGTCGTCGTCGTGCACGATCGCCACGGGCAGCCCTTCCGCGGGGATCCAGTAGAAGAAGCGACGCTCGGTCCCGCACGCGCGGAGGCCGAGCAGCCGCGCCGCCACGAGGCTCCGACCGCGCAGGTCGTAGATCAGCCACCCACGCGCGCGCTCGGCCACCAGCGCGAGCTGGATGGGACCGAGCAGCGTGTGGATCGAAGGCTCGACGCTCACACGCGCCTCTCCGCCTCGGCCGCGGCGCGCGATCGATCGACGAGCTCTTGGACCTTGCGACGCACCTGCTCTTCGTCCTTCACCACGGTGTCGGCGGAGATCGGCTCGCCGATCGAGATCCATGCGCGGTTCGAAGGTCGCGAGAGGAAGCCGCGCGCGTGGGCGCCGAGGGACTGCCCCGTGAACTCGTGGCCCGACGGGTACGCGATGCCCACGGGGACGATCTCCACGTCGAGGCCCTTGGCCGCGAGGAACGCTCCGCGCTGGAACGCGCGCACCTCGTCGCCCCCGTGCGTCGTTCCCTCGGGGAACACGATCACGGTGCGCTTCTCCTCGAGGTAGCGCTTCATCGTGCGGATCGCGTTCGCGCCCGATCGACGATCGTCTCGATCGACGAAGATCGTGCCGACCATCTCCGCTGCCATGCCCACGACGGGCGCCGTGCGTGTCTTGTGGTTCGCGAGGAAGTGGCCGCCGAAGAGGATGTCGAGCGGGATGATGTCGAGCGGCGTCCGGTGGTTCGAAACGATCAGCCGCGCCTTCGTCGGCTCGCTCACCGCCCCGCTCACCACGCGGAAGTCGACGCCGAGGATTCGACGCGCACCGCGCGCCCAGAACCGCAGACCCTTCGCGTGCGTGCCCTCGGGCGGCGTGCCCTTGATGCGATGGATCGTCACGACCCAGTAGGTCCACGTGGTGATGACGAGCATCCGCCACATGCGGCGCAGCGTCCCGAAGAGGCCGTAGGACACCTCCGACTTCGAGGGTGCGACGACCTCGATCGACGCGGTCGGCGCCGTCTCCGCGGGACGTTCAGCTTCGGCCTGTTCGCTCACGCGCCCGGATCTGCCCTGTTTCGAGGCGGAGGTCGAGACCCTCAGCGCTTCGCGAGCGCGCGGATCTCCGCGGCCAGCACCTCGACGTCGAACGGCTTCTCGATGATGCGATCGAACACCGGATCGGTCTGGGGCGAGCCGGACACGCACATCGCCTTGAGGCCCGGACGCACGCGGCGCGCGTGCTCGACGAGCTCGCGACCGGTTCCGTCGGGCAGGTAGTGATCGGTCACCAGCACGTCGAGCTCGCCGGCCACCACGGCAGCGAGCCCCTCGGACAGCGAGCCCGCACCGCGCACGTCGATGCCCTCGTACGCGAGCGCCGAGACGACGAGACGACGGAGCGGCGCGAGATCCTCGACGAACACGACCCTCACGCGCGCCCGCTGCGCGTCGTCGTGGTTCGGAGAGCCGGGCACCCCGGCCTTGTCGTCGTCGTCGGGTTCCACCCTCGTTCGTGCGAACGGTAGCCGGGACCGAGGAGGCAGGCCAAGGCCGACGAACGGCACCGTCACCGATCGGAATCGATCGATGAGCGACGGCGTCTGGCAGACTGCACCCCGTGGACGAGCTGCTCGCCATCCTGTTCTCGATGCCCACGCTGCCGTGGACGTGTCTCGTCATCGCGTCGGTCGTGTACTGGCTGACGGTGATCCTGGGCGCGCTCGAGATCGACGTCCTCGGTGGCGCCGAGGGCAAGGCCATGGCGGACGTCGGTCACGGGCACGACGTGGGCGACATGGGCCACGCGCACGACGTGAGCCACGACGGCATCGCCGACGGCGCCGCGGCGAAGGAGGGCGTGCTCACCCTACTGCTCTCGACGTTGAAGCTGCGCAGCGTGCCGGTGACGATCTCCCTCTCCTTCCTCGGCCTGTTCGGGTGGATCGTGAGCTACGTGCTCGCGAAGCACGTCGGACCGCTTCTCCCGCTGCCCGCCCTCGCGACCCAGACGCTGATCGCGACGGTGACCTTCGTGGTGAGTCTCCTCGCCACCAGCGCCGCGGTGCGTCCGCTCGCGCCGCTCTTCACGCTCAGGCAGGGAACCAAGCACCGAGACCTCGTGGGCAAGGTCGTGCGCATCACGACAGGACGCGTCGACGGCAAGTTCGGCGAGGGCCACCTCGACGACGGCGCGGCGGGTCTGCAGCTCCAGGTGCGATGCGCCGATCCGGACGCGCTCGCGCGTGACGACGAGGCTCTCATCCTCGGCTGGGACGCGAAGAGCGAGAGCTTCGAGGTCGAGCCGATGAGCGCGATCGACGAGAACGCCCACAAACGCAAGGGATCTGCGAAGGCCTCGGGAAAGCGGAGCTGACCCATCGGTTCCTTCCCAGGCCCTTCACACGCGCGAGGGAATGTCGAGGGTCCTCGCTCGTTTTCGGCTCGTCACGGAGGAGAGAGCGGCGGTGACAACACCGCGCGGGTCTGATTGGATCCGCGCCGCTCGTGGCCTCGTTCATACGAGGCAGAGGGAGGATCGATGTCTTCGGACCAGCTGATGATCGTGGGTGTCGTAGCGCTCGGTGTGGTGGTCCTGTTGGGATTCATCGCGATGGTCGCGCGCTTCTATCGCCTCGTCGATCAGGGGCGCGCCCTGATCAAGACAGGCGCGTTCCTCGGGGCCGCCGAGCCACAGGTCACGTTCACCGGCGCGACCGTGTGGCCGATCGTGAACCGCGCCGAGCTGATGGACATCTCGGTCAAGACGGTCGAGATCGATCGGCGCGGCAAGGACGGCCTCATCTGCGCGGACCGGATCCGGGCGGACATCAAGGTCACCTTCTTCGTGCGGGTGAACAAGACGGTCGAGGACGTGCTCAAGGTCGCGCAGTCCATCGGCGCCGCCCGCGCGTCCGACCAGAAGACGATCGAGCACCTGTTCTCCGCCAAGTTCTCCGAGGCGCTCAAGACCGTCGGTGCGCAGCTCGAGTTCGAGGACCTCTACAAGAAGCGCGAGACCTTCCGCGATCAGATCAAGGAGGTCATCGGACGCGACCTCAACGGCTTCGTCCTCGACGACGTCGCGATCGACTACCTCGAGCAGACGCCGCTCGAGCTCATGGACGCGCAGAACATCCTCGACGCGCAGGGCATCAAGAAGATCACCGACATCACCACGGTGCAGAACGTGATGACGAACGAGCTCCGTCAGAAGGAGCGCATGGACATCGGCAGCCAAACGCTGAAGGGCGACGAGGCGATGTTCGCGTTCAACCAGCGCCGCGCCGAGGCCGAGGCCAAGACGAACAAGGAGATCGCCTCGACGCAGGCGCGCGAGCAGCAGGAGGCGCAGCGCATCTCGGACGAAGAGTCCAAGAAGACGCAGGTCCTGCGCGCGAAGTACGAGGAAGAGATCCTCGTGGCCCAGCAGAACAAGGAGCGCGGCGCCGCGATCGCGCAGAAGGGCCGCGAGCGCGAGATCGCCGTCGAGACCGAGCGTGTCGAGAAGGCCCGCGCCCTCGAGCAGATCGTGCGCGAGCGCGAGGTCACCCTCGGCACGATCGCCAAGGAGAAGGAAGTCGAGGTCCAGAAGAAGGACATCGCCGACGTCGTCCGAGGCCGCATCGCGGTCGAGAAGACCGTCGCGGAGGAAGAAGAGCGCATCAAGGATCTCCGCCTCATCGCGGAGGCGAAGCGCCAGAAGGAAGCCGTCGTCATCACGGCGAGCGCGTCGGCCGAAGAGGCCGCGGTGAAGCTCGTGAAGAAGGCCGAAGCGGACGAGACCATCGCGCGCCACGAAGCCAAGAAGCGCATCACGATCGCGGACGCGGATCTCGAGACTGCCGACAAGAGCGCGCGCGCCAAGATGCGCGTCGCCGAGGGCGTCCAGGCCGAGCACGCGGCGGCGGGCCTCGCCGAGGTGCGCGTGCGCGAAGCGCAGGCGGTGGCGATCGAGAAGCAGGGCCTCGCCGAGGCGCTCGTCATCGAGAGGAAGATGACGGCCGAGGCGACGGGCCTCGAGAACAAGGGCATGGCCGAGGCCAAGGTCCTCGAGAAGCGCGGCGACGCCCAGGGCAAGGCGGGCCTCGCCGAGGCGGCCGTCCTGCGCGAGCGCACGAACATCGAGGTCGGTGGTGAGGAGGCCAAGGGCATGGCGCTGGCGCGTGTCCGCGAGGCCGAGGCGCTCGCCATCTCCAAGCGCGGCGAGGCCGAGGCCGGCGCGATCCAGCAGAAGCTCGAGGCCGAGGCCGCGGGCCTCGCGCAGAAGGCCAACGCGATGAAGGCACTCGACGGCGTGGGCCGCGAGCACGAGGAGTTCCGCCTCCGCCTCGACAAGGAGAAGGCGGTGGAGCTCGCGGCGATCGACGTCAAGAAGGAGATCGCGAAGTCTCAGGCGGAGGTCATGGCCACCGCGATGGGCAACGCGAAGATCCAGATCGTCGGCGGCGACGGGCAGTTCTTCGAGCGCTTCGCCAACGCGCTCACGATGGGCCAGGCGATCGACGCGACGGTCGACAACAGCCAGACCGTCCAGACGGTGCTGTCGGAGTACCTGGAGAAGAACCGCAGCCTCCCCGAGGACCTCACCGAGATCCTCAAGAATCCCAAGCTCGACACGGAGGCGCTGAAGAACCTCAGCGTGAGCGCCTTCCTCGCGAAGGTCTCTGCGGAGTCCGGCGACGCGAGCACCAAGAGCCGCCTCGAGGCGCTCTTGACCCAAGCCAAGAAGCTCGGACTCTGAGTCTCCCGCGTCCTCACCGCCCCCCGCCGCGTCTCCTCTGCGACTCGAAGCCGACGTGGCGCGAGCCGAGGGAGGCGGGGGTGGGTCCAGGGCCGAGTTACGCAGGCCGAAGGCCGAGGATGTCTGAGGCATCGGACCCCCTCCCCCCGTGGCCCGACCCAGCACGCTCGAGGCGTCTCTGCACGAGACCGAGGTCGTAAGTGGCTGAGCAGATCGATCAGGGCAATTACGAGATCCTCCGGCGCCGTCTCGACGAGCAGGCCAAAGCCCTCGCGGAGCGGACCGGACAGCTCGACGACGCCCGCAAGAAGACGTTCGGCGGCTCCGAGCTCGCGGTGGTCGCGAACGAGCGCGTCCGCACCGAGAACAACTGCGTTCCTCGCGACCTCGTGTCGTTCCGAGGCACGCTGGTCATGGGCTACAAGGTCTTCCTCGGCCTGCGCGCGGAGACTCAAGTCCACGACGTGCTCTCGCTGCACCGCTCGGTGAGGAGCGACGACGGCAGCTGGGATCTCTCCGAGCTACCGCGCGACACCATCCCCGGGTTCTTGAACGATCCGCGCTTCCTCAAGGAGTTCACGGATCTCTTCAAGTACTACCGAGAGACCAAGCTCCTCCAGCTCCGCGTGGAGAGCGACCGTATCCTCGCGATCTTCCAGACGGGCGCCACGCTGGGTGACCAGCGCGTGCTCCGCTGGAGCGTCGATGCCGCGGGCAACGTCGCCTACCTCGACGAGCGTGGTGATCGCGACCACGTCTTTCCGAACCCGTTCGACTTCGAGTGGAGGGCCGTCGGCCGCGAGCAGCAACGCACGGGGCGACATCCGCACCTCTCGATCGAAGACGAGCTCTTCGTGGAGACCATCCACGGCGATCTGACCATCAAGATCGAGGACAACACCGAGACCGGACACGGCATCTACTCGGAGCAGGTCGAGGACCCGAATCAGGCGCTCGACGACGCAGAGATCAAGTACGCAGTCGTCGGCGGCTTGATCCTCCTCTCCATGAAGCCTTATCGCGAGACCAAGACTCGCTACCTGGCCTTCAACCGCCGCACCAAGGAAGTGCAGCGCATCGACGCGATCGGGCAGAGCTGCCGCCAGCTGCCCGAGGACCACGGCATCGTGTTCCCCGGCGGCTACTACCTCGATGTCGGCGAAGGAAAGGTCTTCGATCGTCAGGTCGAGGGGCTCGAGCTGTTCAAGGTCATCAAGTCGCCGAACGGCGAAGACGTGCTCTTCGTCTACCACCGTCGCGATCAGGGCCTCTACCAGCTGCTCTCCTACAACCTGATCCGCAAAGAGGTCGCGACGCCGATCGTCTGTCACGGCATGTCGCTCTTCGCCGATGGAACGCTGGTCGTGTTCCGCTCGGCGTCCGAAGAGCCTTCGCGCATCCATCCGGTGCAGATCTGGCGAACGCCCTACACCTCGGCGGAGCACGCCGCTCAGGCGCAGACGGACGGCTCGTTCCTCTCGAAGATCGGCAATGCCGAGCTCGTGCGCGGCATCTCGGACAGCTACTCGATCGCGAAGATGGCCCAGAAGGCCGAGCTCGTTCGCTCGACCTACGAAGAGATCGTCAAGAACTCAGAGCGTGTCTCGGACGCGTACCACTGGGTCGGCCACGCGGACGCGTTCCAGCTGAAGAGCGCGATCTCCGAGGTGAAGAAGACCGCCGAGCTCGTGATCGACGAGCTCGAGAAGGTCCTCGCGATGAAGAAGCGCGCCGCGGACGCGCTCGATCAGGCCAAGAGATCCCGCGACGAGCTCGTCCGCAAGACACGCCCCGAGGACATGCGCTCGGTGGACGACTTCATGGGCGCGCTCACCTCGCTCCGCGGACAGCGCGGCCAGCTCGTGAGCTTGCGCGAGATCCGCTACGTCGACCTCGCCGCCGTCGATGCGCTCGAGAAGGCCACGATCGCCGATCAGGAGAAGGTCTCCACAGCATGCGTGGTCTTCTTGTCGGGCGACGACGCGCTCGCGCCGGTGTCGAGCAAGCTCGACGAGATCGATCAGAGCATCGCCAAGGTCGAGAAGACCGTGGACGCGCGCCCGCTCGGTGAGGAGCTCGAGCGCGTGGGCAGTGGGCTCACGGTGCTGTCCGAGGTCGTCGGCGGCCTCGAGGTCGACGACCCCGTCCAGCGCGCGCGTATCCTCGAGAACATCGGCGACGTCTTCGCCAAACAGAACCGCGTGCGCGCCGTGCTCGAAGCGCGTCGCCGGGAGCTCGCGGCGATCGAAGGGCGTGCGTCCTTCGGCGCCCAGATGAAGCTGCTCGGTCAGAGCGTGAGCAGCTCGCTCGCCGTCGCCGACAGCCCCGAGAAGTGCGACGCGGAGCTCGCGCGTCTGCTCGTCTCGCTCGAGGAGATCGAGGCGAAGTTCGGCGAGCTCGACGAGTTCGTGCTCGAGCTCACGAAGAAGCGCGAGGAGATCACCGACGCGCTCGGCGCGAAGAAGCAGCAGCTCCTCGAAGAGCGGCAGAAGCGCGCGCAGTCCCTCATGTCGGCGGCCGAGCGCATCCTCGAAGGCGTGGGGCGTCGGTCACGCACGTTCAAGACCGAAGACGAGCTCAACGCCTACTTCGCGTCCGACGCGATGGTCGCCAAGCTCCGCCAGATCGCGGAGCAGCTGCGCGGCATCGGCGACTCGGTGCGCTCCGACGAGGTCGACGGCAAGGGCAAGGCCGCGCGCAGTCAGGCCCTCCGAGCGCTGCGCGACAAGCTCGATCTCTTCGAGGAGGGCGACAGCGTCGTCCGCCTCGGGCGTCACAAGTTCTCGGTCAACAACCAGCCGCTCGAGCTCACGATCGTGCCGCGCACGATCGGAGACGAGTCGGAGACGACGCTCGCGCTGCACCTCACGGGCACCGACTTCTTCGAGACGATCGACGATCCCGCGCTGCGCGCTGCCAAGCCTTACTGGACGCAGGCGCTGGTGAGCGAGACGAGCGACGTCTACCGCGGCGAGTACCTCGCGGGCTCGATGCTCTTCGATGCCGAGGAGGGCAAGAGCGGCCTCACGATCCCGAAGCTCACCGAGGCCCTGCGAGAGGACGCCGCTTTCCTCGATCTCGTGCGCAGCTACGCGCAGCCCCGCTACGACGAAAGCTACGACCGCGGCGTCCACGATGCGGACGCGGCGAAGATCCTCGCGCAGGTCCTCACGCTGCGCGCCTCCGCGGGTCTTCTCCGCTTCGCGACGACGCCACGCGCGATCGCGTGTGCATTCTGGGCGTTCGGATTCGCTCCGGCAGGTGCGAGCTCCCAGACGGGGCTACTCGACGCGTCGCTCAAGACGTCCCTCCAGCGGCGCGCCGCGAGCCTCGGTCGCGTCCGCGCCACGACGTCCGACGCGTCGGGTCTCTCTCAGCTCGCGGACGAGCTCGCTGTCGCGATCGAGAAGAACGCGAAGGCGCTCGAGATCGAGGCGGACTCCTCCGACGCGCGTGTGGCCGCTGCGTATCTCGTCGAAGAGCTCAGCAAGGAGTCGGTGCGATTCGCGACGAGCGCGTCGGCCGAGCAGCTCGCCGAGGCCTTGAGGGCGCACCTCGACGTGTCGGGGGCCCGACGTTCCTTCGACGACGACCTCCGAGCGCTCGAGGGAGAGCCACGCGCGCGCCTCGCGCTCGTGCGCGCTTGGATGCGAGGTGTCGCGCAGCGATCACCCGAGCTGTCGCACGCCGAGCTCGAGGCGAGCGTGCTGGTCGCGACCGATCGCAAGCTCGATCGCGAGGTGGTGCACGCGCTCGTTCAGGCCGACGTGCGAGATCTGTTCGGTCAGCACCCGCGCATCACCGACCGCAAGCTCACGCTCCGCCTCGACGAGCTGCTCTCGCGTCTGTTCGCCTATCGCACGCACCACGTGCCGGGCTTCCGCGCGTACCGCGAGCTGCGTCACACGATCCTCGAGCGCGAGCGGAAGCGCCTGCGGCTCGACGAGCTCAAGGCGAAGCCCATGGCGTCGTTCGTGCGCAATCGGCTGGTCGATCAGGTCTACCTGCCGATGGTCGGCGACAACCTGAGCAAGCAGCTCGGCGCGCTCGGCGAGGGCAAGCGCACCGACACGATGGGCCTCCTCTTGCTCGTCTCGCCGCCCGGCTACGGCAAGACGACGCTCATGGAGTACGTGGCCAATCGGCTCGGCCTCGTGTTCGTGAAGGTCAATGGCCCATCCCTCGGGCACGAGGTGCGCTCGGTCGATCCTGCACAGGCGCCCAACGCGACGTCGCGCCAAGAGGTGGAGAAGATCAACCTCGCCCTCGAGATGGGCAACAACGTGATGCTCTATCTCGACGACATCCAGCACACGAGCTCGGAGCTGCTCCAGCAGTTCATCTCGATGTGCGACGCGCAGCGCCGGATGGAGGGCATCTGGAACGGAAAGACACGCACGTACGATCTGCGCGGCAAGAAGTTCTGCGTCGTGATGGCGGGCAATCCGTACACCGAGACGGGCGAGAAGTTCCGCATCCCCGACATGCTCGCGAACCGCGCCGACACGTACAACCTGGGTGAGGTGCTCGAGGGCAAGCTCGAGGCCTTCGCGCTCAGCTACGTCGAGAACTGCCTCACTTCGAATTCCGTGCTCTCCCCGCTCGCGACGCGGAGCAGCAAGGACGTCGACAAGATCCTTCGCATCGCGATGGGCGAGCAGATCGCGACGACCGAGCTGGAGCACGGCTACTCGGGCGCAGAGCTGTCGGAGATGACGACGGTGCTGCAGAAGCTCTTCCGTGTGCGCGACGTGCTCTTGAAGGTGAACGCCGAATACATCCTGAGCGCCAGTCAGGAAGATGCCTACCGCACCGAGCCGCCCTTCAAGCTCCAGGGCAGCTATCGAAACATGACGAAGATGGCGGGCAAGGTCGTCGCGGCGATGAACGACGACGAGCTCGAGCGCCTGATCGACGATCACTACCGCGGCGAGTCGCAGACGCTGACGGTCGGCGGCGAGCAGAACCTCCTCAAGCTCGCCGAGCTGCGGAACCGCATGAGCGACGTCCAGCGCGCGCGCTGGGCCGAGATCAAGACGGAGTTCAAGCGCCGAAAGACCATGGGCTCGGGCGACGACGACCCGGTCGCCCGCGTGACTGGCACCTTGAGCGTGCTCGGACAGAACCTCGACGAGATCAGGGTCGCGCTCGGGCACGCCGTCTCACGCGCCGACATCGCCGAGAAGGATCGAAAGGACATGATCGTCGCGCTCGCGGAGACGGCGAAGCTGCAAGGCGAGATCACGCGGGCGGCGCTGACGGATGGCCGCGACAAGAACCCACCGCCCTGGCTCGCGGACGGGCTCGCCGAGCTCAACCGCTCGTTGACCGGCCTCGGCAAGCCCGAAGTGAACATCACCGTCGAGCCCCCGGCCGGCTACGCGGAGATGCTCTCGCACCAAGTGGCGCTCACCGAGCAGACCCTCGTCCCGCTCGTGCAGAGCGCCGCGAAGAACCTCGAAGATGCCCACTCACTCCACGAGCACATGATCCAGCTGCTCGATCTCTTGAAGAAGATCGATCTCCGTCTCAGGGGCTGATCTCCCGATGCGAACACTGGCGTTCTCGCTCGCGCTCTGGTCGGTCGCCGCGTCCGTGGCGCGCGCCGACGCGATCACGCCATTCGAGGGAGACTGCCCTCCTGGGCTCGTGGTCGAGATCTCTGGGCATGCCGAGGTCTGCGCGCCGCGCGCGTGCACGACCGACGTGCAGTGCGGAGCGCGCGCGGCGTGTCGCGAGATCGGGGAGTGCTGGGCTCCCCGCGAGGTGAGCCCGAGCGACGGGCGCGTCTTCGGCGACACGGTGATGCGCGACGTGCCGATCGGCCTGTGTGGCGCTGCCGGCGCGTGCGCCGAAGGGCACTGCGCGACGCGAAGACAGTGCGAGCCGACGATCACGACCGACGCGTGGGACCCCACCGCACGCCGATGGACAGCGACGCCCTACCACGCACCACTCGTCAGCTGTGCTGCCTCTCCCGCGAACGACAGATCGCTCATCGCATTGTTCGGCATGAGCGCCGCGCTGGCGCTCGTGAGTCGACGACGACACCGTTTCCAAGGGTGAGCCGTCTCAGGGGTCTCTCGCCCGTGCTCACGCCCGCGCCTCTCCACGCACTGTCTGGATTCTCGGCCGTCACGGTGGCGGTCGCGTCCATGATCGCCGTCTCGACGCGTTTGTCGCATCCGCAGTCGGCTGTGGACGAGGACGCGTTCGAGGTCCGCATCGCCTCTCTTGGTCGTCCTTCGCACTCCTGCCGTAGCGAGCTCGCGTCCTGCCGAATCGAAGGTCGCTGGCGGCGCGGCACGTACACGCTCGAGGCCCGATGGCGAGACACGCACTGGAGTGCCCGCCTTCCGTTCGAGGGACATGAGAGGCGGCTCGAGGTGACCGTGCGCGATGGAGGGCCGGTGGTCGTGCTCGAGGGAGGCGAACATCCTCGCCTTCGTTTCTCCCTCGCGACGGGACCAGACGCGCTCGCGCTCCTGCCGGGTCGACGATCGATCCACGTGTTCCTCAGAAACGACAGCGCCACCGCGGTCACCGCATCAGCCGACATCGAACGCTGGAACGGGACCGACTGGGCGAACCCTGATCTCTTCGGCATGAGCCAGTTCGTCGGACACGGCTCGTTCTGGCCCGAGCCCGTCACCATCTCTCCCGGTGAGCGACGCGTGCTCCTCATGCTCTACGAGCGCCTGCCGATCGACCCGGCGACGCGCTACCGACTCAGCGCGAACACGCAGCGGGAAGAGCGCATCGAGCCCTTCGAGATCGTGCGCACGTCGCGCAACGAGCTGATCGTGATGGGCAGTGAGATCGTTCTCGACTGACCCGCGGAGCGGGACTCGAGCCGACGATCAGAGTCCGTCGAGGGCGGGCCAGAGTGAGTCGAAGACCTGGCTGAGCAGCCAGATCCACGCGGCGATCACGAGCGCCGCGCCGTGGAGCCACGGCAACCACGCGGACGGCGTGCGCAGGACCGAGGCGACGACGTCCCCTTCCATCGCAGGTTGAATCGCGACGATCGCTCGCGGAGCTCGCCCTTCGTTCGTCGCCTCGGTCGACCCGCTCAGCTACGTGGGCGTGCTCGCAGCGGTGGGCCGAGCTCGGCGAAGACGATGTCGCGGAACGCGCGGACTTTTGCCGGCACGAATGCGCTCGCCGCGTGGAGCAGCGCGAGCGGCACGGTGATGTCGATCTCGTAGCCAGGCAGCACACGCACGAGGCGACCGGCGGTGACGTCGCGATCGCCCACCAGACGAGGCATTCCCGCGATCGCGCCGCCGTGCGCCACGAGCTCGCGCACGAAGGCGCCGTCGCCGATCAGCGTGGGCTCGAGCGTCACGCGCGTGAGCGTGGCCCCGCGACGGATCGGGAGCTCGAGTGGACGCGGCATGTTCGTGTACGCCGCGATGCGGTGCAGCCTCAGATCCTCGGGTCGCTTCGGTGTGCCGTGCTGATCCAGGTACGACGCGCTCGCGTACAGACCGACCCGCAGGTCGCGGAGCCTGAGGACACGGAGGCTCGAGTCGCGCAGCACCCCGACACGCAGCGCGCAGTCGATGTGCTGCGCGTCGAGATCGAGGCGCGCGTCGCTCGCGAGCACCTCGATGCGCACCTCGGGGTATCGATCGACGAAGCGCGCGCAGAGCTCGGGCACCAAGCCCACGCCGAGGTCCGACGGTGCGGTGATGCGCAGCAGGCCGCGTGGCACGTCACGCGCGCCGAGCAGCGCGCGGGCCGCGTCGTCGAAGGCCTCGACGGCCTGCCCCGCGCTCGCGCGGTAGGCGCGCCCTTCGTCGGTCGGCACCACACGCCTCGGTGAGCGGCGGAGCAAAGAGACACCGAGCGCCGCTTCGAGCCGGGCGAGGCGACGGCTCACCGCGCCTTTGGTCTCACCGAGCACGTTCGCCGCGCCCGTCACCGAACCGAGATCGACGACCGCGCAGAACGCACGGACGTCGGGAAGCGTGATCGACTCGGTCGCGATGGTTTCCGTTTCAGCAACCTCGTGTCGCATGGCGCGAGTCTTGTAGGGCACGCCGCGGAACGCCATAGCTCACTCAGACATTTCGCCGAGGAAATCATGACGAACACCGCGACCGCACACGTTTCCGCCACGTCAACTACGACTGGATCTCGAGGCCTCTCGATCGCCCTCTGGGTCGTGCAAGCAATGCTCGCGTTCGCGTTCGTGGGCTCGGGCTTGATGAAGCTGACCACCCCGCACGAAGCGCTCGCCGCGCAGATGCCCTGGGTTGCAGACGCGCCCTCGTTCCTGCCGCTGTTCATCGGCGCGGCGGAGGTGTTGGGCGCGCTCGGCCTGATCCTCCCGTCGGTCACGCGCATCCAGCCCAAGCTCACCCCGCTCGCCGCGGCAGGCCTCGCGACCGTGATGGTGCTCGCGGCCGCGACACACGTGATGTACGGCGAATTCTTCATGCTGCTGCCGAACGCCGTGCTCGGTGGCCTGGCAGCGTTCGTCGCTTGGGGCCGCTTCGGCCCCGCGGCGATCACGGCGCGGTGACGGGTCAGAAGCCCCAGACGATCGACAGGAACGCCGTCGTGGTGAGGCCGAGCCACGCGAAGCGGCGGAGGTCGCTGGGGGCTCGCAGGAGTCGAACGAGCGAGACGAGCGCGACGACCACGGCGATGCTCGCGAGCGGGAGCCCCCCACCGAGGTCGAGCCGCGCGAAGATGCGCGAGAGCGGGTCGTCATCGAGGCGCTGCCCTTCGGCGGAGAGGGGCACGACGTAGTCACCGTGATCGTAGGCCGAGACGAGCCTGGCTCGACCCCGCTCGATCGTCACCCGGCTGAAGATCCCCAGCGGCGCACGCACGAGCTCATGCTCCTCGTCTCGCGTGATCGTCACGCCGACGGCGAAGAGAGCAGCGTCCTCGAGCTCGACCCCGTATCCGAGCGACTCCGTGGCATGCGGGGGGACGGGCCGCGTGCGATCGACGCGCCACATCGGCGCGGAGACGAGCATCGACACGAGGAGCGGCCCGGTGATGGCGAGGATCGTGACGCACGGCATCGTCCAGACGCGCGTCGCACCGTAGGCGCTCGTCCACCACCATCGTCGAGTCCGCCCGAGCACGCCGCTCATGGCGCCCAACGCGAGGGGCAGCGCCAGGACTGCAGGATCGCCGAACACGAGGATCAGCAAGCACGGTGCGCCGAACGCCGCCCCGGCGAGCGATCCTCGCCCGACCCACGCGATGACTCCTGCGCGACTCCATCGCTCGATGGACCGACTGAGGCTCGAGACGGGGCTCTCGTGCGCAGAGTGAACGAGAGTCAGCCACGGAAGGAGGAGTGGACCGAGGAGCACGGCGAGCAACCAGGCGCTGACGCTGAGCGTCGCGTCGTCCACGACTCCGACGAGATCGATCGCCCAGAGCCACGCGCCGGACGCGACCGCGATGAACGGCGCGAGCTGCGGCTGCCAGATCCCATCTCGCTCGACACGCGCCTGGTGGTTGTCGGGTGTCATGGGGGGCGCTCAGAGGTCGAAGTGCTCGATGAGGGGCGCGCCTAGGTGATCCATCAGGGCGCCGAGCGCGCGCCAGGGGGCTCGGCGGTGGCGCGGTAGGTGGCGATCGAACACGGCGAGGTGCTCGAGCTCGGGCACTGCGCCGCGGTTCTGCTTGAAGTCGCTCACCCCCGCGCTGTCGTGGACGAGCACGCCACGCGCGAGCGCATCCGCGGACGAGAGCGCAGCGAGCATACGGTAGAGACCGCGCTCCTGCGGGAGGCGCGTGTCGTAGCCGAGGATGGGCACGTAGTAGAGACCGTGACGCACCCACGCGGCGAAGGCCCCGTCGAGCGATCCCTCGCGCGAGACGAGCGCGCGGCCTTCGAGGAAGCCGCAGCGGATCGTGTGGATGACGTAGGCGCGCGTGAGCTGCGGGTTGTGGCGCGACCACTTCTCCACGTAGAGCAGATCATAGAGATCGCGAACGCGAGAGAGGCCTTCGTCATCGAGCTCGCGCAGATCGACCACACGGTAGCTGCCGTCGGTCAGTGCACGATCGAGGAGACGTTGGTCCTTGCGACCGTCACGGTGACCGAGCGCGTCTCTGGGATCCTGGAAGAGCACACGTCGACTGAACACGAAGCGGGCGCCGAAGGCCTCGAGCGCATCGCGCAGCTCACCGCTCGAGCGTCGGTCGACACCGCGCACGACGATGGCGTGATCGGGGAACCGCTCACGAAGCGCGGCGATCAGCACGTCCCACGCGTCGTCGAAGAGGAGCGCGTGGAGCGTGGTCGAGGTGAGCCAATTGTCGACGTAGACGACGCGATCGAAGCGCGCGCGGCGGAACGCGCGACCGAGGCCGGCGACGACGCGTCGCAGCGGTCGCTCGATCGAGGGTGCCTCGAGCTTCTCGATCTCCTCGGCGCCGTAGGTGATGAAGTGCGTGTACGGCGAGACGATGTAGCTCTGGCCCTCGCGCTCGCGCGAGACGGTGAACGGGACCACGACGCCGTCGACGATCGCGATGCCCAGCTCCGCGTCGAGGTTCGGCGCCGCGAACGTCGGACCGTGGGTGAGCAGCGGAGCGAAGTACGCGTGCGCGGCGCGCCCTTCGTCGGTGTCGGGCCAGGGCACCTGCGAGGGTGCGCACGTGGTGTGGAGCGAGACCCGGTGCGTCACGCGCTGGCCTCGGGGGCGAGGGCACAGACGATGCGCCGCAGCTTCTTCATGGGGTCGAGCGCGGGTGAGCCGAGACGATCGATCGTCACGCGTACGCCGCGAGAGGCGAAGAGCGCGACGAGCGCCGACGCCGCCCGGTCCCACGCGTCGGTCGGATCGACGTGGAGCGAGACGCGGTCGATCGCTGTCTGCACCACGCGGTAGTCGGTGATGCGCGCGTCGGCGAGCATCACCGCGCGGCGCGCGAAGTCGGGGAACAGTGGCGCGCTGTGGTCGTGGGTCCGGAGGAGATCGTCGGCGCGGCCCTCGATGCGATCGAGCCCGACCGTCACCAGGCCGCAGGGGCACGGCGCGCGACGCGGCACGAGCACGTCGTCGAGGCGGTAGCGCACGATGGGCTGCGAGCGACGTCGGAAGTCCGTGACGATCGGGTGGAACGCGCCCTCGTGCGACCCCACCACGGGCTCGCGCTCGATCACGGCCACGTCCTCGGCGAGGTGCACGGTGCCGTACGCGCAGCTCGCGCCGAGGAAGCCCTCGGTCGCTTGGTAGATCTGGTGCACCGTCACGCCGAACCCGCGACGGATCACGCCCTCGTCGATCGGATCGAGCACCTCGGCCACGGACACGACGATGCGCGGCGCGATCGCCAGCTCGCCTCGCACACGAGCTTCGGCGAGGAGACGCAACATCGACGGCGGCGCGATCAGGATCGTCGGTCGCTGATCGCGCAGCGCCGCGACGTGTGCGTCGAACGGGATCGCGAGGTCGAAGAAGCGGAACGCGATGCGCGCGCTGCCCACGCTCTCGTAGAGGTTCGAGCTCGCGCGGAGGAAGAACGCGACACGCTCGGGGCGAAGCCCCGGGATCCCCGTGGTGAGCACGCGCGCGATCGCCGAGCCGGCCCACTCCGCGCGCTCTTCGGTGGAGGCGACGAAGAGACCGCGGTTTCCCGACGTGCCGCTCGAGAGGCCCACGGTGAAGCCGCGCACGGTCGGCGAGAAGTCGCGATCACGCTCGGCGCGGAGCGCGACCTCCATCGCCTCGTCGCGCCGAACGCGCACGGTCACGACGTCGTCCCAGCGCGCCATCATCTGGGCCTTGTTCGTGATCGGGAGCTCGCGCCAACGTGTGCTCGAGCGGCCCTCGAAGCGCTCCGCGAGGTGGCTGGATCGCGACCGAGCCCACTCGAGGAAGCGCACGACCTTGCGCTCCTGCCAGACCTCGAGCGAAGCGCGCGTCGGAAACACCGAGGGCTCGATGCGCGCGCGCAGGAACGAGCGCACGAGGATGCGGCGGTCGACCTCGCTCACACGATCGCCCTGGCGTCGCTCGATGGAGTGACCGTCGGGCCGACGTGCGCCGAGGGGATGCGCAGTCGTCGGACCGCGTCGCAGTGGGCAGGCACGATGCGGATGGAGGGCGTGCGCTCCGCGAGATCGGCGATGCGACCGAGCGTGGTGCCGTAGAGGCCGTAGCTCGAGAAGAGCGCGCGCGTGATCGGGTGCGGGAGCTGGCGACGGCGCACGCTCTCGGTCGTCCAGCACGCGTCGGCGACGAGGAAGTCGAGCGAGCCGTCCGCTGCGCGCAGGAACGCGCCGAGCTGTCCCTCGACGTGACCGGGCAGCTCGACCAGCGAGATCGAGCCATCGCCGAAGAGATCGACACCGTAGTGGAACGGCGCGCACTCGGGCGGCAGGCGCACGGACTCGCACTCGGGGCGCGGCACGAGCGCGCGCGACTCGAGATCCTCGGGCAGGAGCGCGCGGAGGAAGCCCGCCGCCGTGCCTCGGATGCGACCGAGCGGCAGAAACGACCGGAGCGCGCGCTCGAGGTAGACGAGCCGCGCGCGAGGGAAGTCGCAGAGCCCTGCCACGTGGTCGGCGTGGAAGTGCGAGACGATGACGTGCGTGATGTCGCTCGCCCGGATGCCGCGTGCCTCGAGCTGCGCGAGCGCGGTGCGCGCGGGATCGATCGTGATGGGCGTGACCCACGCATAGAACCGCTCGGGAAAGGGGCGCGTCGCGTGGAGGAAGCGCGGCGAGTAGCCGGTGTCGAACAAGATCGGTCCGCGCGTGGGGTGATGGATGAGCGCGACGAGCGCGGGAAAGCGCAGCGGTGCGAAGCGTCGGTTCTGGAGCACCACGTGCTCCGGGTGCATGCAGTGGCCCACCTCGAGCAGCTCGAGTCGGACGCTCTCCTGGTTCGTCATGCGGATCCTTTCGGGAGCGGGCGCACATCGAGCGACGCCAGATACCGTCTGAGACCTTCCTCGAGCGCCACGCGCGGCGCGTAGCCGAGGTCCCGGCGCGCGGCGGTGAGGTCGAGCGTCATCGTGCGCGCGAGCAGGCCGAGCGTGTACCGCGTGATGCGCGGCTCGATCGAAGGAAGGAGCGCGCGGTGGAGCGCCTCGAGCACACCCGCGACGACGAGCGCACGGTCCGCGCTCACGTGGCGCGTGGGTCTCGCGAGGCCGAGGCCGTCGGCGAGCGCAGCGATCACCTCGCCGATCGGGCGCGGGTCGCCGCTCGTCACGTGATACGTGCCACCGATCGCACGATCGGAGGAGAGCGCACACACGAGCGCCTGCACCGCGTCGTCGATGAAGGTGAGATCGACGAGCGAGCGTCCGCCGTCGAGCAGCGGGAACTGCCCGCGTCGCAAGGCCTCCACGACGCGCGGCAAGATCGTGGTGTCGCCCGGTCCGTAGAGCGCGCGGGGCCGCAGGATGACGGTCGCGAGGCCTCGCGCGTGGGCGCGCGTGACGACGCGCTCGGCCTCGAGCTTGGTGCGCGCGTAGTCGTTCACCATCGTCCCCGGCAGCGGATCGCTCTCGCGGATGCCCTCACGCGCGCGGAAGTCGAAGTACACGGCGGGCGTCGAGACGTGGACCAAGCGCGCGACGTGGAAGCGCTCACACGCCTGGACGACGTTCTCGGTCGCGCGGACGTTCGCGCGATCGAAGGCGCGCGGATCGCCCCACGGGCTCGAGAGCGCAGCCGAGTGAACCACGGCGAGCGCGCCGCGGATCACGCGATCGGTCTCCGTCGGCATCGCGAGATCGGCGGGCTCGAAGCGCGCGCCCGTCTCGCGTGCGAGCGCGGCGCCGCGACGACGGTCCCGGCCGGTCGCGATCACGGAACGCCCCTCTGCGCGGAGACGACGCACGAGCGCGCCGCCGAGGAAGCCCGTCGCGCCGGTCACGACGATCGGCAGATCCATCACGAGCTCACCTCCGGCGCACCCGGATCGCGCGGACCGTTCCACTCGATGTCGATCGTCGAGGCCGCGAGCGGCGAGCATCGATGAGCGATCGCGCGACGCACGAGCTCGCCTGCAGTGGCGATCTGCACGAGCGTCGCCGCGGGATCGTGGCGATCCCACGCGACGTCACGCGACGCGCTCAGCGTGGACACGAACGAGGCACCGAGCTGCCGCGGGCCGTAGAGCCACATCGGGAGCGCCAGCATCGCGGAGGCCGTCGCTCGCGGTCTGGCGAGCGGTGCGTGCGGATCGACGTAGGCGCGCGGCAGGCTCGGATCGCCGCGGAAGAGGTGCGCGCCGCTGGTCGCGCGCGGGTTGCACTCGATCGCGAGGATGCCGCGGCCCGGCACGTCGAAGAGGTCGAACGCGACCTGCCCCGTGAAGCGCTCGCGTGCGACGAACGCCGCGACCCACGCCTCGACGCGGGGATCGAGCAAGGGACGGAACAAGATCGCGGAGCCCTCGCCGCTGCGCGGGCCGGCGGTGACCTCGAGCGCATACGCCGAGTGCAGCGTGAGACGTCCCTCGTGCGCGATCGAGAACGTCGCGATCGGCGTGCCGCGCAGGCGCTCCTGCACGACCCACGCGCGCGTCTCGTTGACGTCGTCGACGCGAGCCAGATCGCGTGGCGACACGATCGCGTTCGACGCGAAGCGCGAGAACGCCGGCTTGAGCACCACCTCGGGGCCGCGCTCGCGCACGATCCGCGCGAGCAGCTCGCGATCCGTGACGCGCTCGGTCGCCGGAGCGTCGAGGCCCGCGGCGAGCGTGCGCTTCGCGAAGGCGTGCTTGTCGTGGAGCGGCGTGAGCGCGTCGATCGACATCGCGAAGACACGCGTCTGCGGCGCGAGCACGTCGAGGCGACGGGCGACGTGGAACGTCTCTTCGCACGTCGGCACGAGGAGCTCGATCGACTCGCGGCGGATCACGTCGCGCAGCCCTTCGGCGAACGCGCGTGCGTCGCGATCGCGCCGCGGCGCGGGCACGCGGTAGGAGCGCCGCACCGCGCGCGAGCCGCGCAAGAGGTGCACACGGAACGACTCGGCGACGAAGACCTCGTGGCCGCTGGCGTGGAACGCACGCGCGAGCTCGAGCGTGACCGGAGCGCGCGCGCCCGTGAGGAGGACTCGCATGTGCTCAGCGCCTCATGGCTCAGAACCGAAGCAACATCGCGCCGAGCGAGAGACCCGCGCCCGTCCCGCAGAGGAGCGTGAGGTCGCCGCGACGAAGCCGGCCGCTCTCGATCGCCTCGTAGAGCGTCGCCGGGATCGACGCGGCCACGCAGTTGCCGAGGCGATCGATCGTGCGGACCACACGCGACTCGTCGAGCCCGAAGAGCGGCAACATGGCGAGCCCGGCGTGACTCGCTTGGTGGGGGATCACGAGCGCATCGCGGAGCGACACTGCCTCGGGGAGCGCGCGTGAGAGCACGTCGAGGAACGGACGCCCGCGCCCGAGCACGCGACGCAAGAGCTTCGGTCCCTCCATGTGGAAGACGTTCTGCGAGGCGCGGGTGGGCTCGTCGTTGGGGTGGGCGCGTGTCCCGCCGCCTTCGATCGCTGCGAGGTCCGCGTCGTCGCCGAAGGTGCCGAAGCGGGCGGCGAGGATCTGCGAGCTCGTGCGCTCCGCGGGCACGAGCACCGCGGCCGCGGCGGCATCACCGAAGAGCGCGGCGCTCTCCCGATCGCGCCAGTCGATGCCCGCGGAGCCGACGTCGCTCGAGACGATCAGCGCGCGTCGGCAGCGCCCGGTCGCGATCGACTGCGACACGAGATCGAGCGCGGCGAGGAACGAGAGACACGTGGCGTGCACGGACATCGACGCGATGCCGCTCTTGCCGAGGCCGAGCGCGCGCTGGATCAGCGCGCCGCCATCGGGGATCGACTGCTCGACCGTGCCGGACGCGTTCACGATCAGGTCGAGGGACTCGGCGCGGACCTCGGCCTTCTCCAGCGCCTCGCGCGCGGCGTGTGCTCCCATCAGGCTCGCGGTCTCGTCTCCGCTGCGGTCCGCGTAGCGACGCTCGTGGACGCCCGTGGCACGCGCGAGTTCGTCGGCGTCGACGCCGAGGCGCGCGGCGACTTCGTTCGTCGTGACGATCCGTCGAGGGAGATAGCGGCCGACGCCTGCGATGCGAACGGCGCTGCCGCTCATGGTGGCCGGACGGTAGCATGCGGCGTGACCACGCCCGCCCCTCCGAGGCTCGACGACTCGAGCCTCCCCGTCCGCGTGCGCGGCCTCCTCAAGCGCTACGGCGACCGCAACGTCGTCGACGGAATCGACCTCGACGTGGTGCACGGCGAGACCGTGGGCCTGCTCGGCCCCAACGGCGCCGGCAAGACGACGACGCTCGAGATGATCCAAGGGCTCACGACGCCGACTGCTGGGAGCGTGAGAGTGCTCGGTCTCGAGCAGCCGCGTGATCGCGAGGCGGTGGCGGCGCGCATCGGCGTCGCGCTGCAGGAGACGAGCCTGCCCGACAAGCTCACGGCGCTGGAGACGATCACGCTGTTCCGATCGTTCTACGCGCGCGGGCCCGACGAGGCGACGCTCCTTCGCGACATGCACCTCGAGGCGCACGCGAGCACGCTCGTGCGCGCGCTCTCCGGCGGCGAGCGACAACGCCTGGCGCTCGCGTGCGCGCTCGCCGGCGACCCCGAGCTCGTGATCCTCGACGAGCCCACGACGGGCCTCGATCCCGAGGCACGACACCGCCTCTGGGATCGCATCGAAGCCCTCGCCGACAAGGGCACCACGGTGCTCCTCACCACCCACTTCATGGACGAGGCGACGCGGCTCTGCGATCGCATCGTCGTGATCGATCGCGGTCGCATCATCGCGGAGGGAGCGCCGGAGACGCTCGTCACGGCGCACGTGGGATCGCACGTGGTCGAGCTCGAGATCACGCGTGGTGCGCTGTCGGTCGAGGATGCGCAGGCGATCGTGAGCGTGCGGGTCGCGCGCCTCGTGGGTCGCACGCTCCGGCTCGGCACCGATCACGCGGACGACGTGCTCGCGCGGGCACGCGAGCTCGCGAGCACGAAGGAGATCACGCTCGGTCGCGTGGCGATCACCCCCGCGACCCTCGAGGACGTGTTCCTCGTGCTGGCCGGCCGCGGCCTCGGAGAGGGCGAGCCACGATGATGCGTCATCCGCTCGTTCAGCTCCTGCTCGTGCGCCTGCGCACCTTCCAGCGCGAGCCCGAGGCGCTGTTCTGGACCTTCGGCTTTCCTCTCGTGCTGACGCTCGTGCTCGGCATCGCGTTCCGACCCGTCGAGGGCGAGCCGATCCCGATCGTGGTGATCGAGGGGCCCGACGCAGACGAGATCACCGCACGGCTCGAGCGCGACGAGGATCTCGCGATCAGGCGCGCGACGGATGCGAGCGAGGCGCGACGCCTCTTCATCCGGGGCGGCGCGCTCGCGATCGTGGAGGGATCGACCGAACGCCCCGTTCTTCATACCGATCCGACTCGCCCCGAGTCTCGGCTCGCGCACGCGCGGGTCGAGCGCGCGCTGATCGATGCCCCGCTCGCGATCGAGGACGCGCCGATGCGCGAGCCGGGCACGCGCTACGTCGACTTCGTCGTGCCCGGGCTGGTGGGCATGAACGTGATGACGGTGTGCCTCTGGGGCATCGGATGGAACGTCGTCGAGTCGCGATCGAAGAAGCTCCTGCGCCGCCTCGCGGTCACGCCGATGAAGAGACGCCACTACCTCGGCGCGTTTCTCCTCGCGCACGTGTTGCTGGTGCTGGTGACCCTCGCGGTGGTGCTGGGCTTCGCCTGGGCGAGCTTCGGCGTCGGCGTCGAGGGGCGCGCCATCGACTACGTCGTCATCGTCCTGCTCGGCTGTCTGGCGTTCTCCGCGATGGGCGTGCTCCTCGCGAGCCGCACCGACAACGTCGAGGTGCTCTCGGGCATGGTGAACGCCGCGTCGCTCCTCCAGCTCGTGGCGAGCGGCGTCTTCTTCTCCACGTCGCGCTTCCCCGAGTGGGCGCTCGTGGTGCTGCGGGGCCTGCCGCTCACGGCGCTCGTCGACGCGCTCCGAGCGATCGCGCTCGAGGGACGCGGGCTGACGCAGTTGCCGGTGGAGGTCGCGGTGCTCACGGCGTGGACGATCCTGGCCGGGGCGATCGGAGTACGGATCTTCCGCTGGAGCTGACCGATCGACGATCTCGGGATCGACGCTCTTGTGCTCGGTGGTAGACCCGCGCGCATGCGTCGGACGGTCCACGTTCATCGCCTCGGCACCATCGGCTACGGCGAGGCGCACACGCTGCAGAAACGCCTCCAAGAGGCGCGCGCACGCAAGCTCGTGCCCGACACACTGCTCCTGCTCGAGCATCCGCCGGTGATCACGCTCGGTCGCGGCGCGAAGGAGCAGAACCTCCGCTTCCCGCGCAGCTCGCTCGTCGCGCGCGGCATCGAGGTGCACGAGACGGGGCGTGGGGGCGACGTCACCTACCACGGGCCCGGACAGCTCGTGGGGTACCCGATCCTCGATCTCTCTCCCGATCGACAGGACGTGCGCCGCTACGTGAAGGACCTCGAGGAGTCGATGATCCGCCTCGTCGCGCGCTGGGGCCTGACCGCGACGCGCATCGAGGGGATGAACGGCACGTGGCTCACCGATGGTGACCTCGGTGACCGCAAGATCGGCGCGATCGGCGTGCGTCTCTCGCGCTGGGTCACGATGCACGGCTTCGCGATCAACGTCTCGACGTTGCTCTCGCATTTCTCGTTGATCGTGCCGTGCGGGATCGTGGACAAGGGGGTGACCTCGCTCGAGCTCGAGCTCGGCCGCGTGATCCCGATCGACGAGGTCATCGCCGCGTACCTCCCGATCTTCGGCGACCTCTTCGACGGCGATCTGGTCGAAGTGCACGGCGATCCGCTCGCGGCGCTGAGCCCCGATGCGCTCGCCGAGATCGACGACGTGCTCGCAGTCGCCGCGAAGAACGAGGCCGAGCGCGCCGCGGAGCGTGCGGCCGAGCTCCGCACGTGAGCGACCCGAGGAGCGACGGTTCGTGAGCGACGCGCAGCGATCGAGCACCGTCACCGGCACGGCGCTCGTCGTGTTCTCCGCCGTGATGTGGGGCACGTGGAGCCTGTGGTTCCGTCCGACGGAGCTCTCGGGACGAACCACCGCGCCGTTCGTGTTCGCGTGCATGGCGCTGAGCTCGGTGCCGCTCATCCTCCGCGAGCGCGCGACGCGGACGACGCCGATCGTCTGGAACCGACGCGTGATCGCGATGCTCGCGGCGTTCACGTTCTTCGATGCGCTGAACGCCGCGACCTTCTTCCACGCGATGACGATCACCACGGTGGCTGTCGCGGTCCTCACGCACGACCTCGCCCCGGTGCTCGTCGCCTTGCTCGCGCCACGCGTGGACGGGGTGCGCGTGCCGGGGGCAGGTCCAGCCGCGCTGCTCGCGCTCGCGGGCGTCACGCTCTTGCTCGAGCCTTGGCGCGAAGGCGCGCTCGGCGGCGACGTGCTGCTCGGCGCGGGGCTCGGGCTCACCAGCGCCTTCGCCTACGCAGGCAACGTGTTCCTCGGTCGCAAGCTCACGATCGCGATCGGGCCTGCGACGACGCTCGGCGTGCACGCACTCGGCGCGCTCCTGCTCTTGCTCCCGCTCGCGGGCTCCGAGCTCTTCGCCATCGAGGGACGAGACCTCCCGTACCTGCTCTTCGCGGGGCTCGTGCCGGGTGCGCTCGCAGGCCTCGCGTTCTTGCGCGGCGCGGCCGCGATCGGCAGCGCGCGCGCAGCGATCCTCGCGTTCGTCGAGCCCGTGATCGCGTGCCTCGTGGGCTGGCTCGCGTTCGGTGAGCGCTTGTCGCCGTGGGCGATCGTGGGCGGAGCGCTCGTGCTCGTCGCAGGCGCGATCGTGTCGCGTGGGCCACGCGCCGAGGCACTCGTGCACGAAGCGTGAGTTCCCTCGCCGGTCCCACGTGCGCATGCGGATCGGCCCTAGCGAGGGCTCGGTCGCGTGCCATTCTCGCGAACCATGAGCAGCACGCCCGTCGATCTCTCGTCGTTCGTCCGTCCTCACGACTCGACCAGTCCGCGCGTGTCCGCGATGGCCGGCAAGATCGTCGGCTCCGAGATCCTCAAGATCGCGGGAGAGATTCGCGCCCTCGTCGCGAAGGGTCAGCCGGTCTGCAACCTCACGGTGGGCGACTTCGATCCGAAGCAGTTCTCGATCCCCGAGTCGCTGCGTCAGCACATCGTTGCCGCGTACGACGCGCACGAGACGAACTACCCGCCTTCGAACGGCATGCCGCAGCTGCGCGACGCGGTGCAGCGTTTCTACCAGCGCGAGCTCGGCCTCTCGTATCCGCTCGACTCGATCCTGATCGCGTCGGGCGCGCGCCCCGTCATCTACGGCATCTACCGCGCGGTCGTCGACCCGGGCGACACGGTCGTCTATCCGGTGCCGAGCTGGAACAACAACCACTACGTCACCATGACGGGCAGCAAGAGCGTGACGGTGCAGTGCGGCCCCGAGACGCGCTTCCTCCCCACGCGCGAGATGATCGAGAAGGCGCTGCCAGGCGCGCGCCTCGTGTGCCTCAACACGCCGCTCAACCCCACGGGCACGGCGATGGCGCGCGACATGGTGCTCGGCGTGTCCGAGGCGATCGTGCGCGAGAACGAGCAGCGTCGTTCACGCGGCGAGAAGCCCGTCTATCTCATGTACGACCAGATCTACTGGATGCTCACGGCCGCGGGGACGGAGCACGTCTCGCCGCCGCAGCTCGTGCCGGAGATGGCGCGCTACACGATCTTCGTGGACGGAATCTCGAAGGCGTTCGCGGCCACGGGTGTGCGGGTGGGCTGGGCGATCGGACCGACGGACGTCATCGATCGCATGAGCGCCATCCTCGGTCACGTCGGCGCGTGGGCACCGCGCGCGGAGCAGATCGCGACGGCGAAGATGCTCGAGGAGCCGGGCGCGTGCCGCGCGTACGTCGACACGCTGAAGTCCGGCATCGTCGGTCGCTTGAGCGCCCTCCACGAGGGCTTCCAGGCGCTCAAGGGGCACGGGCTCCCCGTCGACTCGCTCTCACCCGAGGGCGCGATCTACCTCACGGTTCAGCTCGCGCCGTTCGGCAAGAAGACGCCCGCGGGGCAGACGCTCACGACGAACGAAGAGGTGCGTCGCTACGTGCTCGATGCCGCGGGCATCGGCATCGTGCCGTTCCAGGCGTTCGGTTATCCGGGCGACACCGGATGGTTCCGGCTCAGCGTGGGCGCCGTCTCGATGCGCGAGATCCAGGACGCGCTGCCGCGGCTCGGTGAGGCGCTGCGCGCGCTGGCCTGATCGGCGTCCGCTCGATCGAGGCAGCGCGCGGCCCGGGCCGCTCGCGCGGTCTCACATGCAGGTGTCGGGGACTTCTCGCGCGATCGGATCGAGCGAGCGGAGGTGAGCGACGATGTTGCACACCTCGGTACCGTTCATCCCTGCGATGCGGAAGCGCGTCATCGACGTGCAGAGCCGATCGCCCGCTTCGTCCTCGCCATCGAGGATCGCGCTGGTGATCTGCTGATCACTCCAGCCGCCCAGGTTCGTGGAGGTGAGGTTCGGTCCCGGGGTGCCCGTCGTCGCACCGCCGAGATCGGCGGCGTGGCAGCTGGCGCACGCGCGCATACCGACCGCCACGCGACCCGCGGCCGCGTCACCGCTCGAACAGTCCGCAGGGGCCGCGGCATCGACGGGCGCCGCCGCGTCGGGATTGCCGCCCGGCCCACACGCACCTGCGAGCGCAGCCATCGAGAAGAAGACACCGACTCCGACCGCGCGCGCGAAGAAAGAACCCGACTGTGTCGTCATGAGGCCTTTTGTAACAGAGGGCCCGAGTGACGTCCGCAATCACGCGCGTCCTCCCCGCGAGCGGACGTACTAGGCTCCTCGCGTGCCGCGTCCTCCGCGTGATCGTGATCGTCCCGCCCCCTCGCCCGCACGCTCGACGTTCGACTCGAGCGAGCCCTCCGAGATCGTGTTCGGTCTCCGTGCGTGCCTCGCGATCCTCGCGACGAGGCCCACCTCGATCCGGGAGGTCTTCGTCTCGCACGATCAACGCGACGCCGCACGCGCGCTCCTCGCGCACGCACGAACGAACGCGAGGGAGCTGCCCGACCGTGAGCTCGAGCGCCTCGCGGAGACCGCGCACCACGAGGGCGTCGTGGTGCGCACGACGCCGCGGAAGTGGACGAGTGGCAAGGAGCTACGCGCGCTCTTCGAGAACCGCAAGAAGAGCCCCGTCGGCATCGCGCTCGATCGCGTGCGCAATCCCTACAACATCGGCGCGATCCTCCGCACGGCCGCGTTCTTCGGCGTCGACGTCGCGATCCTCGGCGCGCCCGCGCCTCACCCCGCCCTGCCTCCGGACGCGGCGCGCGTGGCCGAAGGCGG